>NZ_CP156081.1:420000-732901 GCF_039830135.1 Defluviimonas sp. SAOS-178_SWC
CGAAAGACGGCCATAGTGATCCGGTGGTCCCAAGTGGGAGGGCCATCGCTCAACGGATAAAAGGTACGCTGGGGATAACAGGCTGATGATGCCCAAGAGTCCATATCGACGGCATCGTTTGGCACCTCGATGTCGGCTCATCTCATCCTGGGGCTGGAGCAGGTCCCAAGGGTACGGCTGTTCGCCGTTTAAAGAGGTACGTGAGCTGGGTTTAGAACGTCGTGAGACAGTTCGGTCCCTATCTGCCGTGGGTGTAGGATACTTGAGAGGAGTTGCCCCTAGTACGAGAGGACCGGGGTGAACGTTCCACTGGTGGACCAGTTGTCGTGCCAACGGCAGTGCTGGGTAGCTATGAACGGACAGGATAACCGCTGAAGGCATCTAAGCGGGAAGCCCCCCTCAAAACAAGGTATCCCTTGAGAGCCGTGGAAGACCACCACGTCGATAGGCCGGAGATGTAAGCGCAGCAATGCGTTCAGTTGACCGGTACTAATTGCTCGATAGGCTTGATTTGATCCAGTAGAAGCCAGACTTCTCTGGTCAAAAGCGAACTTGGACGTTGATTGCCCGTGTTTCTTTCTCGGTTTGGTGGTCATAGCGCGAGCAAAACACCCGATCCCATCCCGAACTCGGCCGTTAAGTGCCGTCGCGCCGATGGTACTGCATCCTAAGATGTGGGAGAGTAGGTCACCGCCAAACCTAGCAAGAAACACGGAATGTATCTCTCGACGATGTGGCCCCATACAATTCGAGTTGTTTACGGGCCAGAATTGGCGCGGGGTGGAGCAGCCCGGTAGCTCGTCAGGCTCATAACCTGAAGGTCGCAGGTTCAAATCCTGCCCCCGCAACCATCGTTACTTGCCTATCGCCCACGCCCCTCGCGTGGGCGTTGGCATTTTTACCTACCTCGTTGCGGCACAAAGATAATATCGCACCGAGCTCGCCATGAATTTCGAGTACGTTACCCTCACTCTCGGGGTGGACGACGACCTTCTCGATCAGGCCCCGCAGGATATTTGCCGCTTCACCCCGCGCCTCGTGCCGGTTCAACGTATCCGTGAGCGCCGCGACCTTCCGGCGGTAGATGCCGGCAAGACCCGGATGCAGTGGAACCGAGTCGGGCTCAGGCTCAGCTGTGAGACGGATCGAAAGTTCCGCCCGCTGCGCCTCAAGCCCATCCATTCGCGTTTTCATGCCGGTTTGAGCGCCTCGCCGGAAAGACCGCCGCGCAGGCGGCGAACCAGCGTGCGGAGCCACGAGAGGTCGCGAGGCGCCACGTCGTCCGGCGGCAGGACGCTCGCGATCCGCGACCGCGAAGCCGGCGTGATGCCGAGCTCGGCCATGTAGCGGCCCATCAGTTCCAGCTGCTTGTTTGCGACCGAGAGCCAGGGCGACTGCTGCACGTAGCCCGAGGGCGTCTTCAGCATCACCGGCGTCTCCTTGAGCCTCTCCTCCGCCTCGGCCCAGCGACCATATGCCTGGCAATAGGCGGCAAGGGCCGCGCGGTCGACTAGCGTCACGACGCCCATGCAGTAGAGCGGCTCAACGCCGCCTGGTGTGGCTCGAAACTTGTCACACTCGGGCTTGCGTGAGGGACAGATGAGCTACGAACCCGAAAACCCCCACAAGTGGTTTAGTGCCAGAGAGGTTTCCGAGTCGGTCCGCGCAGCCGGGGTCATGCGCCCGATCAGACGGCCCCTTTGGTCGCCTGATCCCCCTTTTTCGACCGCAGGCTGGTCGCCGGGCGGTGGGCCTTGAGGTAGGTCGCGTCGATTATCACCGTCTTCGGAACGGCGGCCTCGGCGGCCAGCCCGTCCATCATCCGGGCGAAGACCCCTTTATCGCTCCACCGCTTCCAGCGGTTGTAGAGGGTCTTCGGCGGGCTATACTCATTGGGCGCGTCACGCCACCGCAAGCCGTTGCGATTGATGAAGATCATGCCGCTCAGAACCCGCCGGTCATCCACGCGCGGCTTGCCGTGGCTCTTCGGAAAGAAGGGTTCCAGACGCGCCATCTGTGCTTCCGTCAGCCAGAAAAGGTTGCTCATCGGTCAGTCTCCCGGCGGCGGCCGAATCACGACGCGAGCCGATGATCAATGGGTCCTGACCCTAGGGAAAACTATGCAGACCCGACGCGAGCCCCACACCCTTTCCCCCTTGCCCCGCCCCCTCGCTGCCATTAAACGGGCAGGTGGAGTGGTGGCCGAGTGGTCGAAGGCACACCCCTGCTAAGGGTGCAGACGGGAAACCGTCTCGAGGGTTCGAATCCCTTCCACTCCGCCACTTGCCCCCGCGAACGCGTTCTCCCGATCCGGCTGCCGCCGGATTTTTCCGTTGTTTTCGAGGGTTATGCGGTAGGGGCTGAGCACTGGTCGCTGCGCCAGGAGGCCCGGAAGCGGTCTCTCAGGGCCGATATTCTCCGGACCTTATGACTGCGCCGATTTGGTGAATAGCTTGCAAGCTTCTGAAACTGTGAGGATTTCTAGAGTCTGAGGCTGAGCACTTCGATGCCAGGGGCGTTGGGCAGACGGGACCGGGATCGAAAACGTAAAAGCCGATATCCTGCGTTCTGGGATGCATGCCAGCAGAGCGACGGTCGGACTGCGGCACAAATGCTATGTGCTCCAATCATCATGCGCCAAGGGCTCGGCGTTGAGCTCGTCACGAACGATCCGCCAATTCGGAAGCATCCGGTCCAGAAGGGCCACGAACTGCTCTGTGTGGTTGCGCTCAAAGAAGTGCGCCAGCTCATGGACGATCACATATTCAAGACACTGCGGCGGCTTTTTGATCAGTTCGAGGTTCAACCAGACTCGACGTGCTTCGATATTGCAGGTGCCCCATTTGGTCTTCATCCGCTTGATGCCCCAGTTCGGCGTTGCGATACCGTATTCCGCCGCCCAGCGCTCCATTAGGGGTCTCGCTCGCGCACGAAGCTCTCGCCGGTACCAATCGAGGAACACCCGTTCTCGAATGTCCAGATCGCTGTCATCGCGCACATGGAGATCGATTGTCTTGCTGTTGCGAACCCGAACCTGCCCTGATCTGGCCCCCTCGATCAGGTTCAGTCGATACCGTTGGCCTAGGAAGAAGTGGGTTTCCCCTGATACGTAGCGTCGCTCGGATTGGCGCGGCTGCGCCGCGAACTTGGCCTGCTGGCGCTTGATCCAGGCAAGGCGGGTGACAACAGCGAGCCGCACGGCCTCGTCACCCATCTCTAGCGGCGCTGCAACGCGGACACGTCCATGAGGCGGGTAGACACCGAGGTGCAAGTTCTTGATCGGCTTGCGAACCACCTCTACCTCGAAGCCTCCAACGGTCAGCTGGGCGGCATCAGTACTCATCCTGGTTCCACACCAGTTCAAAGATTACGTCGAGCTGCCCAGGGTCAGCGACGTGCTTCTTGATTGCGTTCCGCACCTCCTTTTCCTTGAACTTGTTGCCCCGCCACGAGTCCTTTTTGGTGAGGCGGATTTCTTCGTCGATCGCCAAAGCCAGGGCCTCGTCCCCATCGAGATTGTCGAAAAGCGCGCGCTTCGCCTTCGAATTCAGCTCGGCTGGATACGAGGCGGTCGTTTCGGCGCCCTGGGCCTTTTTCGTAAGCTCGACTATCTGAGCGAGATACTCCTGATAACTCAGCGCCTCGCGCTTGCGCTGCTCGATTAGGGCGTCCAGCAGTTCGGACATCTTCTCATAGTACTTCGGATTAATCGGCGTCTCGTCGATGATCAGCTTCCGGACGTTGTTCTCGATCGTCTCCGCCACGGCTTCTTTGCTCTGACGAATGCCCTGGGGCAAGGCGTTGACCGCATCCGCCCCCCTCTCAACGATAAGCTGGATCAGCGAAACATCGTCAAAGGCCGAGATCACTTCGCTTTCTTCGGCGCGGATATAGGCGCGGTTGTTCAGCATCCTGTAGAGGTACTTCTTGTCGATCCGGTTGCCCATTGGCGTGCGGATGCCGCGTCGGTCCACCTCGCGCGCCAGTTCCGTAGCCGAGCCGATCTCGAGGAAGCCGGCGAAGATCCAGCGGACGTGCCCGGCGCGCTCGTCGTCGATCACCAGCTTGCGGTTCTCAACCCGGTAGCCGTAGGGCGGCACTCCCCCCATCCAGATGCCCTTCCTGCGGCTGGCGGCGATCTTGTCGCGGATGCGCTCGGCGGTGACCTCGCGCTCGAACTGGGCGAAGGATAGGAGAATGTTCAGCGTCAGGCGCCCCATCGACGTGGTGGTGTTGAAGGACTGCGTGACTGAGACGAAGGTCACGCCGTTGCGGTCGAACACCTCGACCAGCTTGGCGAAGTCGGCCAGCGAACGGCTGAGGCGGTCGATCTTGTAGACCACGACAACGTCGACCAGCCCGTCCTCGATGTCGGTCATCAGCCTCTGCAGGCCGGGGCGATCGAGCGTGCCGCCCGAGATGCCGCCGTCGTCGTACTGATCGCGGACCAGCACCCAGCCCTCGGAGCGCTGGCTGGCGATGTAGGCCTCGCAGGCCTCGCGCTGGGCGTGGAGCGAGTTGAACTCCTGCTCCAGCCCTTCCTCGGAAGACTTCCGGGTGTAGACGGCGCAGCGGCGTTTGAGCTTGATGTCCGCCATCAGCGTCCTCCCTGTCGTTTCAGACCGAAGAACACCCAGCCGTTCCAGCGCGTGCCGGTGATGGCCCGGGCGATCGCCGAGAGCGACCTGTAGGGCCGGCCCTGCCATTCGAAGCCATCCGTGGTGACGGTGACGGCGTGCTCGACGCCTTGCCATTCACGCAGCAGCCGGGTGCCGGTGATGGGCATCGTATCAGCGCGCATCCGGCTCTTCCTGCGGTCGCCGCCGTCCAACTCTTCACCGAGTCGTTCCAGCCGGCGGATCGTCTCGGGCTTCAACCCGCCATAGGCAAGCTCCTGGATACGGTAGGCGAGGCGGCTCTCGAGGTAGCGCCGGTTGAACGGTGGTGGCTCGCTGTCAAAGAGCTCACGCCACTGTGCCTTCAGCTCTGTCGTCGGCATGGTCTTGAGCGCGGCCAAACGCGCGGGGATCGGATCATGGGTGGTCATGCGGGTCTCCTATCGGGAGTTGCATGACCGCTCTGGTCGGGGGCGTAGTGAAGCGAACTTTCTCCGGTTCGGGCGGATAGTTCGCTTGACTGTCGGGCGCGGAGCCGAACCAGCCCGAGGGCGAGGATCCGACACAGTTCCGACCGGCGTTCCATCGGCGACATCAGGCGGGTGGGATAGGGGTTCACGCGTCGTCCCCGCCACGTCGCATACGGGACTCGAAGGCGAGGACGTCGTTGACGCGGTAGTGGATACCCGCACCGATGACCAGGTGTGCGGGCCCGTAACCCGATACCCGCCACCTCTGGAGTGTGCGGACCGATCTGTTCCAGCGCTTGGCGAGATCGCCCTGGCCAATCAATGACCATGTCTCGTGGACCATTGCGAACTTGTCGCGCGTGTTGTCTGTCATGGCTGGTCTCATCGCTCGATGTTCTACTCCCCTGGAGTTTGACACCGATCTTCGCAGCCGCCAAAATCGGCCAGTGTTGGCCCGATTTATTCGCGTGCAGTTTCACGCTTTGCATTGATATGAAATGTTAATTATTGAAATCCGGCCACGACCAAGCGCCAGGTGGGCATGAGAAATGACCAGATCCAGGAAGCCATGGGAGTTTGGGCGGGAGCACGAGGACTGGCCAGAAAGCTACGACACCCGCCCTGAATGGGAAAAACTCGACCCGAAGGACGGTATGCCCATGTGGGAGGGCCTCTATCACTTTGTGGACCGTGACAAGGCGGTGCAGCTCTTCGAACTCGACCAGGACGGCTATGGCGACGAAACAAACATCGATCCTTCGTGGTGGCCGGATGAACGCAAGGAGTTCGATGCGAAAGCGTTCCGCCATCGGCTGCTATTGATTGAACTCAAGGGTCGCCTCTGGGGTAAACTGCAACGCGGTGACGTCGTTGCCTACGGGTACTCGAGCCAATCTCCACTCGATGCGCCACGCCGACCAATACGGGCAGACCGCTGGAAGGAGTTTGAGTTCGATGTACGGCGATCCAGCGCCAGCGGGCCGGGTCTCGAGGTTACACAGATATTGATCAAGACGACGTTCGAAACTCCCGAAGTGGAGACAAGTCCGAAGACCGCATATTCCGCCGCCGACCTGCGGCGTTGGTACATGAGGCGATTAGAGGAATGCGCGCGCGACGGGCGGAGACCATCCCGCGAGGACGATCACCAAGATGCGAATTCGGCGATGAAGGCGCATGTCTCGAAGCGTGTCGTAGAGGATCTCCGACGTGAACTGGCGCCGGAAAGCTGGAAGCGCCGCGGCCGTCGCAGGCAAGGGTCGTCCTGAGACTTCAGGACAGGCCGGGGAGGCCGGTTTGGCCCGACATCGGTCTGTGGCGTGGAAGTGGGGATCGGGCCTTGCTTGGAGCATCGCCGAAAGGTGTCCTCGGGCATAGCGCGGCAATCGCTCCAGCTTTTGGTCGCCAACGAGCAGGCGAAACCCACCGGCCACGAATTGGCCGCACTTGGCATCACGCCGGCCGAGTATTCACTAATCCGGGCCCGTGCGACGGTTTAGGAAGGGGTAGCGTGTCACTGTACATCTACCCCGCCCCGAGACGGTACGATGCATCGTATCGACAGCGATCTGCTGACACCTGATGAAGGTGAGGACGGTGGCCCCTCGGGGTCGTGTAAGTTCCCAAGGCGGCACGAATCATCTGCCACACGGATTCGTGTGGACCGGCACGACCATGGGCATGTCGCCTCCTGTCGCTCGTTGGCGGGGTTTGTCTTAAAATGTCATTCTATCAATTGCTTAGATGATATTTTATCCTTGCTTGGATCGCTTCGCACGGGAGGAACACTTTCGAAGGCGCGACGATCCGGGATCGGCGGAGGGTTGTAAGACCGTGGCGTCGCGTTCAGACAGGGCCTGCCACGGGGCGGGGACAGAGGCCCAAGCGCAGTCCGAAAGGCCGAAGCGCGTCCCCCGGCACCAGACCCGGTGTCGAACGTAGCGGCCAACCTCGAGGCGAGGGTCAGATCGACCTCGAGGGCCCAAAGCGACGGGGCGGCTCCGACCGACACGGACAGCGGAGGGCACAGGGGACCAACCTTGGCGATCGCCGGGGCTGGTCGTCCTATGCCCTTGCTCCAGGACTCACCAACCGACACTGGGCAGTATTTAGTAGCGAGAGAACTCGAACGCGCCGTCCTTCGATCGGGAGTGAGCCTTCGCCTGCAAGCTGGCGCTCGGGTTCACGGTGCATCAGGATCAGGACGACGAGGACCGGACCTTCTCGCGCATCGTCGCCTGAAAGGTGCGCGACAGTCAGCTCTACGGGATCGAGAAAGGACAGATCAGGTTGACGTTCGATCGGGACCGGATGCGGTACAGCGCGATGGGCACGGAGTTGTAAGGCCGCCCGACAAGACCTGCCGATATGAACCTCCGTGCAATTCGGTCTTCGTCTCGCGCAGAACATGGTGTTACGCTCCGGACGCTGCATGACACGGATAAACCAGGACCTGCACCATGCCCGATACGGAAGACCAGCTTCGCACACTCACCGTCCGGATACTCGAGGTTGATCCAGCGCGCATCACGGCCACCACTCGGTTCGTCGAGGACCTGGGCGCTGGAAGTCTCGACACCGTCGAGCTCCTGATGGCATTCGAGCAGGAGTTCGACATCGAGATTCCCGATGACGTGGTCGAGACCCTCCGGACCTTCGAGGCCGCCGTCAACTACGTGCGGGCGAACAGATACCTGTCGGGCTCCGCCGCCTGAGAAGAGTCGCCAATGCCAGTATGAAGCCTGTCGGCTCAGCCTCTTCCTGGGCGGTGCCCGTCGATGCTCCTTGCCTGGTCGCTGCCGTGTGCCCTGTCCGCCATGCGTACCAATAGGCTGTGCGCACCGTGGCCCGACGTCTTTTCCGGATGCCACCGTGCGCCAGACCGATTCCCAATCGTTGGAGTATGTTTCGAATCCCGACATCCGCCTGTCGCTGGCAGGGCGCAAAACGGTCAGCACTTTGTCGGATTTGGCAGCGTAAGGGAACAATCGACACGGCGGATCGGGATCGTTGCGGCATTCCACCCACGGCATGTCCAACAAGACAAGTTCTCCCTCAGCGTGTGATCTGCGATCATGCTCCCCAAGTGATTACAGCCTGTTACCTGTTTCGAGTGAGCGAGTTGATGAGTACGAGATTTCGGGTTGGGTGGGTCCCGCCGGAGCGCAAGGTTCCGGCGGGATCGTTTTTTCGGGAGCTGCCATCCCGAGTTCCGGATGTGACGCCAGGGGTGGCCGGGCTCCTCGGCGCCGTCGTGGCCTCGGTGGCCATGGCTCTCGGCATTCTCTGAGCTTCGGTCGAAGCTGCCGGCGCATCATGCCGATCATGATCGAGATCAGATCACTTTTCTTCCGAAGCTGTTCTAATGCATCCAGTCTGACAGCGTGATCGGCATCGCCGGCCGGACGACGGGAGGATGCGATGAAGATCATGACAACGAGGGCTCTGGCGCCCGCTGTCGCGGTGCTGCCGGTGTCGAGCGCCGCGAGGCGACGGCGTCAACAGGAAGGCCAGCCTGGGCGCCTCCGATTGCGGTGCATGTCACCGATAGAGACCTGCTTTCTTATCTCGCTCCTTGTCCTTCTCCCTCACCAGGCGCCTGAGCGTGTGCTCAAAGTTCTCGGCCCATTCCGGCACCTTGACGTCCCGTTCAGACACCTGCTCGTCGGGCCCCGGTGTTTCCGTCGACTGAGTATGGTTCTGCATCTCCGAACAACCTTTCGATCAAGTTGCAGGCATTGAGAGCGAAGTTGGCCGAAACGGATTCAGCGCTCTGCGTTCGGCGTCAGGCGCCCAGCAGAAAGATCCGTGTAGAGACCCGATCCGGCTGCCGCTCATGTCCGAGCCGTCGGCGGGCGTTCTTCAGCTTCTCGCGCGCGAGCAACATTCGTTGGAGGGCGCGTTCCCGTTTCTCGTAAAGCTGCCGCATTCTGGAATGAGGTTCTCCGACCAGCATGGCGCCGGATCGCCGGTCGGCGGGGAACCAACTCTGCGCCTCCTTGATCGCGATCGTCCAGTTGCGATCGGCATCGAGATAGAGCCGGTAGGATTTGACGAGGACCCGGCGCTGCACATCTAGATCGGGGTGCATGACACCTCCTTCTTCTCGGACTCGCGCCGACAAATCGTAGCAGATCACGCACGCGACTCAAGAACCGGGCCGGGGGGCAGCCCGATGTAGATCGTCTGCGAGGCCGCGCGCGCATCCGATCGGGCCATTGGCGCCGCAATTGTCGCCCGCTGTCGCCTCGTGTCACTTATTGTCAATCTATTCAATGACTTGACCTAGCGTTATACTGTTCCCAAAGGCAGGCGCCCCGCAAGGACGGGGGATCGGGGGCAGGATGGCGGCACAGGCAGCGAGATCGAGGGACGGGCATGATCGGGGCGGGGCGCTCGCGGTCGACTATCGCCCTGTTGGCGATCTCATCCCCTACGCCCGCAACGCCCGGACCCATTCCGAGGCGCAGGTGGCGCTGATCGCCGGCTCGATCCGGGAATACGGATTCACCAACCCTGTTCTAGTCGACGGCGCGAACGGCATCATCGCCGGGCATGGACGGGTGATGGCGGCGCGGCAGCTCGGGATCTCTGCGGTACCGGTGATCGAGCTGGCCCATCTCAGCGAGGCGCAGCGGCGGGCCTACATCCTCGCCGACAACCGGCTTGCGGAACAGGCGGGCTGGGACAGGGACCTGCTGGCCCTCGAACTCGGCGATCTGCGCGACCTCGGCGTCGACCTGATGGAGCTCGGCTTCGAGGCCGGCGAGATCGACGCGCTCTTTCGGTCGGCAGAGGTCGATCCGCGCGAGGACGTGGTTCCGGAGGTCCCCGAGGCGCCGGTCAGCCGTCCCGGCGATCTCTGGGTGCTGGGCAGCCACCGCCTGCTCTGCGGCGACGCGACAAGTGGAGAGGCGGTCGCCCGGCTCCTGAACGGTGTCATCCCACATCTCATGGTCACCGATCCTCCGTACGGGGTGGCGTACGACCCGGCCTGGAGGAATGAAGCGGGTCTCTCGGAGACGAAGCGCACGGGCAAGGTCCTGAACGACGACCGGGCGGACTGGCGCGACGCCTGGGCGCTCTTTCAGGGTGACGTGGCCTATGTCTGGCACGGGGCGCTGCACGCAGGCACCGTGGCCGAGAGCCTTGTGGCCTCGGGCTTCGCGATCCGCAGCCAGATCATCTGGGCGAAGGAACGGCTGGTGCTGAGCCGCGGCGATTATCACTGGCAGCACGAACCCTGCTGGTACGCGGTGCGCACGAAGGCGAAGGGACACTGGGCGGGGGATCGCAAGCAGACGACGCTCTGGCAGATCGCCAGCCGGGACCAGGACGCGGCGACGGTGCACGGCACCCAGAAGCCGGTCGACTGTATGCGCCGGCCGATCCTCAACAACTCGAGCCCCGGCCAGGCGATCTACGAGCCCTTCTCGGGATCGGGAACGACCCTGATCGCGGCCGAGACCACGGGACGCGCCTGCCATGCGATGGAACTCGACCCGGCCTATGTCGACGTCGCTGTCAGCCGCTGGCAGGCGTTCACGGGCCGGGAAGCCACGCTGGACAACGATGGACGCGGATTTGCAGAGATCGCGGCCGAGCGTGCGGCAGTGGGCGGGGAGGAACGGTCATGACCTGGGTGCGCCTCATGTATCTGGCAATCGTCGGCGTGAACGTCATCGCGGGCACGATCGTCCTGATCATCGCGCAGCTCGTGACCTTCCCGGCCCTGGGGCTTGCCTGGGCACCGGTCCACGCGTTCCAGGCGGCGGGGCTGCTGACGCTGTCCGCTCTCGCGCGCGGGACCCTCGCGTGGCTCGTCAGGCGGATCGACGAAGGGAGGTCGGCATGAGGTGCGGCCGGATGTGGAACGGGGACCCCCGGGGGGGAGGGTCAATCCCTGGGGCCTTGGGGGTCGGGACCGCCGGGGGAGCCTGGCTACCACAGCCGCGAAATTGCCGACCGGGTATCCCCTGCCGAAATGCGCCGGAAAGCCCGCATTTGCGGGGGGATGGGGTTGTTGAGCCCATGGTTCAATTCGGTGAACAGTCGACAAAGTCGGGGGTGGTTCGCGGGCGGATTCCCTTCCGCCGCCCACCCGGGAGGCCTTTGAGATGAGAGGCCGCAAACCGAAGCCCACGGCGCTGAAGCTGATCGACGGCAATCCCGGCAAGCGCGCCATCACGGGCCGCGAGCCGAAGCCGCCCCGGACGCAGCCGACCTGCCCCGCGCATCTCTCGGCCACGGCGAAGACCGAGTGGAAGCGGCTGGCTTGTGTCCTGAACGAGATCGGACTTCTGACCCAGATCGACCGGACGGTTCTTGCCGCCTATTGCCAGGCCTACGGTCGATGGGTCGAGGCCGAACGCAAGCTCGCCGAGACCCCGCCGCTCCTGAAGACCCCGGCGGGGTACGTGCAGGTCTCGCCCTGGATCACCATCTCCAACAAGCAGGTCGAGCTGATGACCCGGCTGATGGCGGAACTGGGCTTGTCGCCATCCTCGCGGTCGCGGCTCGCCGTCCAGATCCCGAACGGTCCGAAACCGTGGGAGTACGATCCCGAGAGCAGGAGGAGGGGGTGACGACCCGGGGGCGCAAGCCGAAACCTACTGCCGTGCGTCGGCTCAACGGCAATCCCGGCAAGCGGGGTTACAACCATCTCGAGCCGGTGCCGCCAGAGGGACTGCCCGACTGTCCGCCACATCTGTCGGAGCTGGCACGGGCGGAGTGGGACCGCATCGCGGAACCGCTCCACGGCATGGGCGTCGTGACGCTGGTCGACCGCGCGGCCCTTGCCGCCGATTGCCAGGCATACGGTCGCTGGGCCGAGGCGGAGGAGAAGCGCAAGGAAACGCCGGTGATGCTGAAGACGCCCTCGGGCTACGTCCAGCAGTCGCCCTGGCTCTCGGTCGCCAACAAGCAGCTGGAACTGATGGGCCGCTACATGGCCGAGCTCGGCATCACGCCGGCTTCGCGCTCGCGCGTCGCGGCCTACATCGCCGCGCAGGAGAACAAGCCCTTCGAGTTCCGCCTCCTGTTCCAGTCTTCCGATGGTTCCGTCCACGACCAGGACGGCAATCTCGTCGAGGCCGGCGATCCCAAGCCGGTGATCCACCGCGGCATAATGTGAGGCGCCTTGAGCCGCGGAGCGATTGGTTTGATTGGGCGCCGAAACATCTGGGCCGCTCTGTTGAGAGGAAGGTCAGCTGTGATCCCGTAGCGCTCGCGCCGATCAGATACCCGCACGCTCGGACGGCACTCGCGCAAGAGGGCTGAGATTGAGCCATTCGACGAACCTGCGCGTCGCCCAGGCGTCTCCGAGCACCTCAAGCCGACCAGTGTCGAGTGCCGTCGTCGAGGACAGGTCGCCACGGATGATGTAGATCGCGTCCGGAAGAGTGCAGGCGAGGTAGATGTTCACATCGCCACCCGGATCGTTCAGACAGAGTTCACAACGCCCCTTCTGGTTCAGAAACCACCATAGCCGCTTCATCTCGGTCTGATCGGTTAGTTCGAGCCGGATCAGGCACCGTTTGTTGCCAAAGGCGTTCGGGTTGGCCGAGCTCTCGAGGCTCCAGACCAGCAAACCAAGATCGATCTCATGATCCATCAACTCGCGCCGTGTCCAACGCTGCCCCCAGAAACCCAGCGCCTCTACCAGCGGAACCAGTTCGTATCCTGCCGCGGTCAGGATGTAGCCGGGGCGCTTTCTGCCTTTGTCGTGACGCGAGACGACTCCTTCGGCCACGAGCCACTTCAGGCGCGCGGAAAGAAGCGACGGCGACATCAGCGGAACGCCCCTACGCAATTCGGAGAACCGGCGCGGCCCTGAAGCCAGGTCTCGAATGATCAGGGCGTTCCAACGCTCACAGAATATTTCCGCGGCCTTTGCGACAGGACAGAACTGACCGTAGGATTTCACCCTGCGCGCCTTTCGGTTCGCTACAGATTTCGAACTATATCTCAAAGCGCCATTTGCGTCACGCTGAGCCCCTCCGCAAAACCAGCCGAGGAGTAAGGCTATGACAACGAATGCCGCGACCGCAGGACAGGTCTCCAAACCTGCCGCACAAATCTATGATGAATTCTTCGTCCCGGCCCTCTTCGGACGGTGGGCCGCGCCGCTGTGCGAAGCCGCTCAGATCGGTCCAGGACAGGAGGTGCTGGACATCGCCTGCGGAACCGGCGCCACGACCAGGGCGGCCGCAAGTCGTGTTGGTCCAGAAGGCCGCGTCGTTGGTCTCGACCGCAACCGGGGAATGCTCGATGTCGCACAGTCCCGTGCGCCCACTGTGAAGTGGATCGAGGCAGTCGCCGAAGCGCTACCGTTCGCCGACGGCGTGTTCGATGCGGTTCTCTGCCAGTTCGGCTTGATGTTCTTCGACGACAGGACAAAGGCTCTGAACGAGATGGCGCGCGTGGTCCGACCCGGTGGCCGGATTGCGTTGTCCGTATGGGATGATGTCGCGCGTTCGCCTGGATACGCTGGCATGATCGCGCTGATCCAGGACATGTTCGGCGATGAAGCCGCCGAAGCGCTGAGGGCACCATTCATTCTGGGTGACAAGCGTGTGCTGCTGCGCATCCTGGAGGATGCAGGATGGGTCGGCACAAATCTAACGACCGCAACCGGAACAGCCCGTTTCGCATCGATCCGCGACTGGGTGCGGATGGATGTGCGCGGATGGACCCTCGGCGACTTTATCGACGATGACGGGTTTGAAGCACTGGTTACAGCGGCGGAAGAGTGTTTGGGTGAGTATGCCGCGAGCGACGGCACAGTCGAGTTCCCCGCCCCGGCGCATATCGCCGTTTGGAAGCGCAAGCCTGAGGTGACCGGGTGACGCCTTGCGCAGAATGGGCTTCTCAATAGTTTGCGCCATAGTCGGTTTTGCCCGTTCGGCGGATCTTTGGGGTAGTCATGCGCGAGAGGCCGGCCTCCGACGTGCACTGGCCTCGCGCATCCCTCGGGACCGCTCCGTGCAGCAGATACCGCTACGAGACCTTGCGAACCTACGGTACACACCTGCGCAACGAACGTTAGGCAGTTTTGTACACCCCGCCCATGTTGGCCACAGCGCCCCGGTTCATCGCCTACGAGCGGGTCTCCACCGCCAGGCAGAGGCAATCGGGACTGGGGCTCGAGGCGCAGCGGAAGACGATCGACGACTTTGCGGTTTCCCGTTCAGCCGAGGTCCTGGCCCGCTTCACCGAGGTCGAGAGCGGCCGCAACCCCGACAGGCCGGAACTTGGCAAGGCTATCCAGTTGGCACGGCTCACAGGGGCCACACTCGTCATCGCCAAGCTCGACCGGCTGTCGCGCAACGCGGCCTTCCTGCTCACCCTTCGGGACTCCGGCGTGAGGTTCATCGCCTGCGACATGCCCGAGGCCAACGACCTGACCGTCGGAATCATGGCGCTCGTCGCCCAGCAGGAGCGCGAGGCAATCTCGCGGCGGACGAAGGAGGCGCTGGCGGTGGCCAAGGCTCGTGGCGTCAAGCTCGGCAACCCGAACGGGGCCTCGGCGCTGAGGCGGGCCGGTAAGGGCGGGGCACCTCTTCGTGCGGCAGTCGCTCGAAACGCCGATCAACACGCCCGCGATCTGGCGCCCATCCTCGACGACCTCGCTAGGCACGGCATCACCAGCCTTCGAGGGATCGCGACCGAACTCAATGCCCGCGGTATGCGCACCCGGCGGGGCGGGCCGTGGCATGTGTCGAACGTGCGGAACCTGTTGAGGCGGTTGGGATAGGGGCGCCGAAGGAAGGCGCGCCGGATGGATGTGTCCGGTAGGACGCGGGGCGCGGCGACATCGTCGAACCACCTGAAGGACTTCACATGTGCAACCCGATTAGAGAAGACCGGTTCGAATCCGTCTGACACCACCTCAGGACCAGCGGTCAGACGCACCGCGCACAAAGGCCGGACAAATACCGCAACCTGCTCCGATCGACATCGCTCAAGAAAACCTTTTTAAAACAATAGCCGTCTACAAATTACACCGTCTGACCTGGCGTCGAAACCGCGGGGGCGCGCTCTTCGGCCGGGCGTCAGGCTCTACCCGAATGGGGGAGCAAATACGGGGAAATGACAGACGCGGTCGGTCCCATAAAGTCAACTGGGTAGACAATATCGACCCGCGCCGGGGCGCGGCCGGATTGGTCGCTGGGAATCCCATCGGAGACTTGCCTCCGCAAATACAACGAACGCGCGGGGCGCGGCCCGCGGATCGACAACAAGGAGACCATCATGTTTCGAAGCGGGACTAGCCGACTGAGGACGACGACGCTGATCTGTGCAGGCCTGGCGGGATTGGGTGCCGGAGCCGCTCAGGCGGCCACCGATGAGGAGATCGTGATATGCGCGATCGACGACACCACCGGCAACCTGGCGGCCATGTCGACCCCCAAGACCTGGGGCTACGCGCTTGCGGTCGAGGAGATCAACGCGGAAGGCGGGATCATGGTCGACGGCGCCGAGAAGACTCTCAGGCTGGCGCAGTATGACGGCCAGTCCGATGTCGGCCGCTACGGCCAGCTGACCCAGCAATGCATCTACGAGGATGAGGCCGACGTGGTGATGGCCGGCTATACCGGCGCCGAGCGCGAGGCGGCGCGGGTCGAGGCGGTCCGCAACGAGACAATATTCTGGCACAACAATCAGGGGGAAGGCGGCATCGCTGACCGCTATTCGTTCTTCTCCGGGCCGACACCCGAGCAGCAGGTGCTTCCGGCGCTCGAATGGATGATCGGCGAGTTCGGGCCGCGCATGACCTTCATCGGCGCTGACTATAATTTCTGCCGCGCCATCGGCGCCTGGGTGCGGACCGCCGCCGGGCTGTACGGCGGCGATCTGGTGCTGGAGGAATACTTCCCGTTTGACGTCAACCAATGGCAGCAGACCATCGGCGATATTCAGGGCGTTGATCCCGATTTCCAGGTGCATTGCCTGGTCGGTGGCGACCATGTGCAGTTCTATCCGCAGGCAGATGCGGCGGGGCTGAAGACGCCGGTCTGGTCCAACGTGACGATCTCGGATGGCTACGAACACAAGATCTTTCCGCCGCCGCAACTCGAGAACATGCATGTGCCGCCGGGCTATATTGAGGACGTTCCAGGCGAGGCCAGCGAGAGCTTCGTGCAGAAGATCCGCGAACGTCATCCGGACGCGCCCTATGTCAACGAACATGCCGCCTTCGGCTATGTCGCGGTGAAGGCGATGGCCAAGGCCTGGGCGGCGGCCGGCACCACTGAGACCGAGGCGGTGATCGACGCGCTGGAAGCCGGGGTGACCGTCGAGGACGCGCCCGGCGGGTTCTGGAGCCTCGCCGGCGACCAGCACCATGCCGCGATGCCTACCTATCTTTTCCGGGTCGAGGCCGACCATTCGCTTGCTCTCATCAAGGAACTTGGGGTGACCGAGCCGACCTTCCTCAAGGACATCGGCGTCGATGTCCGAGAGCTCGGGTCGGGCGAGGGCGAGACCTACCTGCCGACCGACAACCCGGCCTGGGCCAAGTTCTTCAGCCAGTAGGGCGCCGGCGGGCGCTGGCTTCGGCCGGCGCCCGCCTCCGCAACCCACCACGACTTACAAAGGTTCGAGCCAGGCCCATGGACGCTTTCACACAGATCTTCGGTTTCGCGTTCCAGTATCTCGACAGCGCTGCATATCTCATTCTCGCGGCGCTCGGGCTGTCGATCATCTTCGGCATGATGGGCGTCATCAACATGGCGCATGGCGAATTGATGATGGTCGGCGCCTACATCACTGCGCTCTGTATGTATGCGGGGGTTCCGGCCCCGATCGCGATCCTCCTCGCCGGGGTCGGGGCGGGGCTGGTCGGGATGGTTCTCGAGCGGCTAATCATTCGGCACTTCTATAAGCAGATCCTGTCGTCGCTGGTAGTGACTTGGGGGCTGTCAATGATCATATCACAGCTTTTCCTCATCATGTTCGGCCCCAACATGCCGAGCCTTCCGACGCCGTACTCTGACATCAAGATCCTCGTCGGCGGCGATATTGGGCTGGCAATTGTCGGGGCCAAGGGATTTGCGCAGGTGACTGCCGATACCGGCCGTATGCCGCTGGGGGTCGAGAGCTTTGGCATCTATCGGCTGATCATGTTCGTGGTCGCGGTGCTGATGGTGCTGGCGGTCTGGCTGTTGCTGCAAAAAAGCGAGTTCGGTGCCCGGGCGCGCGCCACCATGGACAACCCGACGATGGCCAATGCGCTGGGGATCTCGACGCCGCGCATCTATGCCCTGACCTTCGGGCTGGGCTCGGCGCTGGCCGGGCTCGCGGGCGGGCTGTTTGCACTCACCTCGGCGATCACGCCCTATTTCGGCGCCGCCTATACCGCGCGGGCCTTCATTACCGTGGTCGTCGGCGGCGCCGCCGGCATCATCAACGGGCTAGTCGCGAGCGTCGCCGCGCTGGGTGGGGTGCAGACCGTGCTTTCGAACATGTTCAGCGTCTATATCGGCTTTGTCGGCATGATCGCCGCGGCCTTCCTCATCCTGCTTTTCATGCCCACCGGCATCTCGGGATACATCGAGAAGCTCAAGGGGCGATCCAGATGACCGGCCCCGGAGACGAGATTATCACCATGACCATGTATAAGAGACATCCGCTGGCGTTCCTCGGGTTGATCGAGGGACCGCAGACGATGGGGCGCGGCTGGCCGTTCTGGCTGTGCTTCGCGATTATCGTCGTCCTGGCGTTTTTGGCGCCTACGCAATTCGGCATCAAGCCCTACCGGGTGAACGAGTTTCTGGTCTCGGGCTTTCTTGCCGCCAGCCTGTCGATTCTATGGGGATATGCTGGCATCCTGAGCCTTGGCCAGGCGGCCTTCTTCGGGGTCGGCGGCTACGTATACGGGATCATCGGGATCAACCTCTTCGAGGTCACCGGCAACACCCATCTGGCGCTTGTGGGTGGCATTCTCGCGCCGACGGTCTTTGCCGCCGTGGTAGGGGCAGTGATGTTCTATGCACGGCTCAAGGGGGTCTACATCGCCATCCTGATGCTAGTGCTGTCGCTGCTGCTCGAGACCTTCATGCTGCAGACCGCCGATCCCAACGTCTATCACGTCGGCGATGCGCTGCTGGGCGGTGCGAACGGGCTGCGCCCGGCCTCGGACATCCCGTCGATCGCCTTCGGCTGGGGCGAGGCGGCGCTGGAGATCAACGGCCGGCGCGAGGGCTTCTACTATTTCGCGCTGACGCTGCTGATCGTCGTCTACCTCGGGCTGCGGATGCTGCTGAACTCGTCGTTCGGCTATCTGCTGGTCGCGGTGCGCGAGGATTCGGATCGGACCGAGACGTTCGGATACGATGTGCGGCGGATCAAGCTGGCGGTGTTTTGCCTGTCGGCGGTGTTGGCCGGGTTGGCCGGCTCACTCGACACGGCGCGCATTAACCGGGTGGATCCGGAACTGGTGTTCAGCGTCTCGGCCAACATCATGGTGGTGATCTGGGTTGCGGTCGGTGGCCGCAAGGATCTGACCACGGCGATCCTCGGGGCGATCTCGCTCGAATGGGTGTATTTGTGGCTCACCACCTCGGGCAGCCCAGAATACGCCACCTTGGTGATGGGCGGTATCCTCGTCGTTGCGATGCTGATCGCCCCTGAGGGACTGTTCGTCTGGATCGGTACTCGCCTAGGAAAGCTGTCGGGCCGCGTCCGGCGGCCGCTGGCAAAAGCAAAGGAGGCGCATCAATGTCGGCCCTGACCCTAGAGGCCGCCGGGACCGCGGCGGACGGCGTGACGCGGCCGATCCTCGAGATCCGAAATGTGACTAGGTATTTCGGCGGCGTGCGGGCCACCGACAACTTGAGCCTCGCGATCGCGCCCGGAGAACTGCACTGCATGATCGGCCCGAACGGCGCCGGCAAGAGCACATTATTCAAGCTGCTGATGGGCACCATCCGGCCCACGAAAGGCCAGATCTTCTTTAACGGCGAGGACGTCACCCGTCTGCCGCCACACGAGCGCGCCCGCCGGGGGCTGGGGATCAAGTTTCAGAACATGCAGGTCTATTCGGACCTGACCGTGTTCCAGAACTTGTTCATCCCGCTGCGCCGCCACCATGCGCCGGCGACGATGCCGGCGCTGGTGGCCGAGATACTTGACCGGATCCACCTGTCAGGGCTCGCGAACGAGGTCGTGCACAATCTAAGCCACGGGCAACAGCAATGGCTGTCAATCGGAATGTCGATCGCGCTCGAACCCAGGGTGCTGCTCCTGGACGAACCGGCCGCGGGCATGGGCCGGGAAGAGACGCATTCGACGACGGAGATCATCAAGTCTCTGAACGCCGACGGCATGACCATAATCGTGATCGAACATGACATGGAGTTTATCCGCAACCTCGGATCGCGGACGTCGGTGCTGCATCTCGGCGCACTGTTCGCACAGGGGCGCTACGAGGAGATCGAGACCAACGACGACGTGCGCAAGATCTACCTCGGCAAGGCGTGACAGATGGCGACCAATCCAGTTCTCAACGTGAAGTCACTGCGCTCCGGCTATGGCCGGGTCGGGGTCATCAACGGCTTGAGCTTCGACGTGAAAGAGGGCGAGATCGTCGCCATCGTCGGGCGCAACGGCGTCGGTAAGACGACGCTACTGAAGACGCTGATCGGCGAGTTGCCGTGCCAGGGCGGGACGATCGAGTTCCGGGGCCGGGCGATCGACGCAATGTCGGCGGCAGATCGGGCACGGCTCGGGATCGGCTACGTGCCGCAAGGGCGCGGCCTGTTTACCGGGCTGACGGTTGAGGAAAACCTGCGGCTGGGCAAACTGGTCGGCGGACGGCCGCGCGAGATGAATTTCGAACGCGTCTACGGCTTCTTCCCGATCCTGAAGACGCGCCTGTCGCAGGTGTCGGGCACGATGAGCGGCGGCCAGCAGCAGCAGCTGTCGATCGGCCGCATCCTTGTCGGCAATCCGTCGATCATGCTGCTCGACGAGCCGTCGGAAGGCATCCAGCCGAACATCGTCCAGGAGATCGGCGCAATCATCCGCCGCATCCGCGACGAGGAGAAGCTGACGGTGATCCTCGTCGAGCAGAATCTCGACCTGATCCAAGCCAGTGCTGACCGTTGCATCGTGATCGACAAGGGCCGGATCGTCGACGAGGTCCTGCCCTCGGATCTTGACGATCCGGAGATTGCGCGCAAGTACCTAGCCATCTGAACGCCACGCGTCTAGGTCGTCAGCACCCCGAGGCGGACCGCCTTAGCCACCGCATGGGTGCGAGTGCTTGCGTCGAGCTTCAGCATCGCGTTCTTGATGTGCAGCCGCACCGTTTCCACCGAGCGGTCGAGGATCATCGCGATTTCTGGCGAGGTCTTGCCGTGCGCTGCCCAACGCAGGCATTCGCTTTCACGCGGCGACAACAGGTTCGACAATGCCACCTCGACCTCGTCGAGGAATCCGCGATTCGAGATCGATTTATGGAAGGTGTGGGTGAGGTGGAACATCGTTTGGTAGGTGTTCGAATAGAGCGTATCCCACGTAGCGCTACTGGTGCGGTCCACGATCGCGCTCACCACCGCGAACTTTCCCTCCGGAAGGTGAATGGGGATCGTCATGCCCCTTTCCAGGCCATAATCGGCAAGATACCGCCACGCTTCGCTTTCCTCGCGACCTAGCATATCGCTGGATTGGACATCGCTCCAATCGAACGGCAGGGTGCCATTGAAACAGGCGTGGTAATAGGGATCGTGCGCCTCAAATTCACGCCACTTGTGCTCCCAGCCCCTTGGAAAATTGCGAACGTTGAGTCTGAGCGGCACCCACTCGTTTTCTCCAATCCGAGGGTTTACCAGTTGACGGGCATACAGAACCTGAGTGAAGCCGAGACCCTGAACGATTTCGTATAGGATGTCGAGTGAGCTTTCGAAGCTCCTGGCATCCTTAAGTCGGTCGTGCAGTTCTTGTGTACACTTGTCCATTTGCGCGCCGTCACCTCCCCCCCGGAAAATTTGTCTAGCCTCTGTCGGTTCGGCGTTGCCGCCTGCCGCGCAATCTGGCGCAGTCGTGATTAAGATCGCAGCACCGCGGCCCGAGCTTGTCAAGGCGCAAGGTGACGTAGCGGAAGACCTGAACCCGGAATGTTGTCGGCCGCTGCCTTCCGAAGGGCGCTGAATCGGCACCGTGACGTCCCGAATGGCGGTAGCGGACGCGCACCGGGCGCCGCGGCACGGGCGGCCGGCTCCGTCGTTTCTGCGGTCATGATCAGTACGGCTCTTAAAAAAGCGGCCCGAGGCTGGAGCCTCGGGAGGGCGGGCGCCGCAGCTACCCGATCGGGTAACCCCCTTAAGGGAATAGTGCGACGGGAGGCATTTTGCTTCAATGGGCATATCCGAACCCGAGCCGCAAAACCCGCGTCCCGAAAACGCGGAACCGGCTGCCGAGGCGAGACACACAGTACCGACGGAGCGTTGCGTCTATGCACATGACCTTGCGAGAAGAAGAGCGACTTCAAATCTGGACGGCCGCCGAAATGTCCCGGCGGCGGCTAGAGCGGGGCATGAAGCTCAACTATCCCGAAGCCGCCGCAGTGATCTGCGACGAGATCCTGGAACGCGCCCGTGAAGGCTCGATCCCGATGCTCACAGACATGATGGAATACGGCGCCACCATCCTGAAGCGGGAACACGTCATGGATGGCGTGCCCAACATGATGAAGATCCTTCAGGTGGAAGCTCAGTTCCCCGACGGCACCAAGCTGGTGACCGTGATGAATCCGATTCGCGACTGATACCCTATTCCGAGGACTTCTCATGGCCAAACCGTTCTGGACTCCGCCGCCCCTGCCCAAATCGATCATTCCCGACGAAGCCTTCGAGGTAGGCGACCGCGCAAATTGCGGGGTAATCGAGTTCGCCGATTCCGACATCGAGATCAATCAGGGGCGCCCGACCAAGGAGATCGTGATGATCAATACGGGCGACCGACCGGTGCAGATCGGCGCCCATTACCACCTAGCGGAATGCAACAAGGCGATGGCTTTCGATCGCGAGGCGGCCTTCGGTTATCGCCTCGACGTGGCGTCGGGCACCGCGATCCGCTTCGAGCCGGGGCAGAGCCGCAAGGTCCAGATCACCACCTATGCCGGCCGCGAGATCGCCTATGGCATGAACAACATGACCAACGGTTCGCTGCGGTCGGACATCATCAAGGCGCAGACCGTGCGCCGCCTACGCGCCGAGGGCTACTGCTTCGAAGGCGACGCCTACCCGGTCAAGCCGTCGCCCGACAGCAAATACGCCAAGAAGTGAAACCCAATTAACGGACAGGACCCCCTTCGGGGAACGGTCCGGTCCAGGAGAATCCGACATGAGCATCAAGATCACCCGGCCCGACTATGCCGCGCAATACGGTCCCACCAAGGGCGACAAGGTCTATCTTGCCGATACCGGGCTCGTCGCCGAGATCGAGGACGATCTGACCACCTACGGCGACGAGATGGTGTTCGGCGGCGGCAAGACCATCCGCGACGGGATGGGTCAGGGATCGAAGTGGAAGGCCTCGGATGGGGCGCTCGACATGGTGATCACCAATGCGGTGATCCTCGATCCGATTCTGGGCTGCATCAAGGCCGATATCGGAATTCGCAATGGGTTGATAGTGGGTGTCGGCAAAGCGGGCAACCCCGACACGATGAACATCACCCAAGGGCTGATCGTGTCGCCCAACACCGACATCCTATCGGTCGAGGGCCGCATCGTGACGCCGGGCTTCATCGACATCCACCCACATTTCGATTCGGTGCAGCAGCTTTACGAATACCAGAACGCCGGCTTCACCACCGTTATCGGCGGCGGTTCGGGCCCCAAGACCGTGGGGATCGAGTGTCCAGGCGCTTTCAACCTCCAGCGGATGCTCGAGGCGATGGCGGATTTCCCTCTCAACTACGGCAATTTTGGTAAGGGCAACGCCTCTACGCCCGGGGCGTTGGTGGAGCAGATCCTCGCCGGGGCCACCGGCCTCAAAATCCACGAGGACTGGTCGTCGTCGCCGGCCGCCATCGAGATGACGATGGAACTGGCCGACGAGTACGATTTCCAGGTCCAGATCCACGCCGACACGCTTAACGAGACCGGCTACTACGAAGACACCATCGCCGCCATCAACGGCCGAGTGATGCATATCTACCATTGCGAGGGTGCCGGCGGCGGCAACGCCCCCGACATGATGCAGATCGTGGGCGAGCCGAACCTCATGCCCTCGTCCACCAATCCCACCAACCCCTTCTCGATCAATACCTACGACGAAGAGATCGACATGCTGATCACATGTCACAATCTCAATAAGAATGTCCCGACCGACATCGCCTTCATCCAGGGCCGCGCCCGGGCCGAGACGATGAGGGCAGAGGACGTGCTGCACGACATGGGCGCGATCTCAATGATCGGGTCGGATTCGCAGGGTGTCGGTCGGGCGGCGGAATCGGCGCAACGGGCGTTCCAGCTCGCCGCGGTCAACAAGGTACGCTACGGCCGGCTGTCGGAGGACGGACCATCGAATGACAATTTCCGCATCCAGCGCTACCTAGCAAAGGTCACGATCAACCCGGCCATCACCTTCGGGGTGAGCCAGTATGTCGGCTCTATCGCTCCGGGCAAGCTTGCGGATTTGGTGATCTGGCGACCCGACCATTTCATCGCCAAGCCGGAGACGACGCTGAAGGGCGGGTTCATTTCGCACGCGGTGATGGGCGATCCGGCCGGATCGCTGATGACCGGGCAGCCGCTCAAATATCGGCCGCAATACGGTTCCTACGGGGCGAACCCGTCGCGGCTATCGTATTCCTTCGTCACCAAGGCGGCGATCGAGAACGGGCTCGAAAGCCAGTTGCGCACGCATCAGACGCTGATGCCGATCCATGGCACGCGGACGATCTCGAAGCGGGACATGGTACACAATTCATACATGCCAAACATCGAGATCGATCCGGAGAGCTACAACGTCTACGTCGACGGCGAGCGCATCACCGTGAAACCCGCCAAGACGCTGCCGTTGTCGCAACTCTACTATTTCCGGTGAGGCGGGCATGTCTGTGATCATCCAAGTTCTGCATCACGCCAACGACCGCCCCGCGGCGGGCGACGAGGATCCGGTTTTCCTGACCTCGGAGCAGCGCGCGAGCCCGCATGGTGTGCTCACCAGCTTCGGCGGTCGCACCCTGCGCATCTCGCTGCCGCGCGGTAGCGAGCTGGGCGACGGCGACGTGCTGGCCCGCGACGGCGACGTGTCGGTGGTGGTCCGGGCGGCGGCGGAGCCGCTGTTCCGGTTGGCGCCCGACGAGGCGCTGCACTGGGGCGTTGCGGCGTTCCATCTTGGCAACCTGCATCGCCCGGTGCGGTTCACCGACACCGCGATGCTGACGCCTGCGGATGTCCGGGTGGCCGACGTGCTGCGCGATGCGGGCATCGCCTTCGAGCCAGTCAACGCACCGTTCGTGGGGCGTCGCTTCGGCGCCTATTCGGGGCATGACCATGACCATGACCACGATCTCGACTACCACGGGGATCACACCCATCACCGCCACACCCACGAGCCCTAGGATGTCGTCCAACTTCGCCGCGCAGGATCAGGAACGGCAGCTCTTCCTGCTTCAGATCGCCAATTCCTCGTTTCCGACCGGCGGGTTCAACCACTCCTACGGGTTCGAGACTTGGTTCCAGAGCGGCACGGTGCACGATGCCGTGTCGTTCCGGGTCGCCTGCCGCGATTGGCTACGCTACGGCTTGGCGCGGTCCGAGGGCATTGCAGTGGCGCGGGCCTGCGAAATGGCCCGGTTCGGCGATCTCGACGGCTTGCCGGCGCTGGATCGCAAGCTGGGGGCGCTGAAACTCAGCCGCGAGGCCCGCGCGGCCTCGTCGATGACCGGCCAGGCGCTTTTGGAGGCGTATGCCGACATCTTCGGCCGCCCCGGGCTCGAGGATTTCGCGCGCCGGGCCGAGGCAGGCACCGTCGAGGCCCATCACGCGGTGGTCTTCGGCGCCATCTGCGGCGCGCACGATATAGGCGCTCCGGAAGCCGTGCTAACCTTCCTGCAGGGCGCCGTGACCAGCCTTGCCGGGGTTGCGTGCCGGCTCATCCCGCTGGGGCAGGTCGAGACCCAGCGCGCGATCACCGAAAGCTGGCCCTTCATCCAGGCGTTCAGCAGCGAGGTTATGGAGTTCGGAATTGACGACATGAACACCGCGATGCTGTCGCTCGACGTGGCCGCGATGCAGCATGAAACGCTGCGTACACGGCTTTGCATTTCCTGACGCAACCAAGGAGACTCCCGTGCGCCGACCTGTAAGAATTGGACTGGGGGGCCCCGTAGGGGCCGGCAAGACCTCGCTGCTCGTATCGCTGTGTCGGGCGCTGGGCGGGCGTTACTCACTGGGGGTGGTGACGAACGACATCTACACGAAGGAAGACGCCCGGTTCGTGGTCGACGTCGGCGCGCTCGACACCGAACGGGTGATCGGCGTCGAGACAGGGGGCTGTCCACACACCGCCATCCGCGAGGACGTGTCGATGAACGCGCATGCTATCAAGACGCTCCAGAAACGCTTCAACGCTCTCGATATCATCTTCGTCGAGAGCGGCGGCGACAACCTGGCGGCGACCTTCAGCCCGGAGCTGGTGGACAGCCACATCTACGTCATCTCGGTCGCGCAGGGCGGGGACATACCGCGCAAGGGCGGCCCCGGAATCGAGAAGTCGCCGCTGCTAGTGATCAACAAGGCCGACCTGGCGCCGTATGTGGAGGTGGATCTGACGCGGATGGAATCCGACGCGCGCACCAAGCGCGCCGGCAAGCCCTTCGTGATGACTAACATGAAAACCGGCGCCGGACTGGACGAGGTGGTGCGCTGGCTCGAGCGCGACGTCCTGCTGCTCGAACGCGCCTGAGGAGCAACACGTGATCCAAACCAACATCTATCCCGATCCCGATTGGATCGTCGGCAAGCAAGCGCTGATGAATGTGCGCGCTCATGTCGTCAATGGCCGCACCATCGTGCAGCCCTCGACTTGGCGCATCCCGTTCCAGTGGCAGGGCTACCACTACCAGGATCACGACGACCAGCCGTTCATGCTGATGGTCAATTCCGGCGGCGGGTTCGTCGAGGGCGACGGATCGTATTTCTACGGCAGCGTCGAGGAGGGCGCGCGGGCACTGTTCACAACCACCGCCTCGGGCAAGTTCTACAAGTGCCTCAACGGCATGACGTCGACCGAAGTGGTGGAGTTCAACGTCGCCCCGGACGCTACGCTGGAATATCTGCCCGACGAGGCGATCCCCTATGAGGCCAGCCGCTCGAAGCGCCGCATCCTTGTCAACCTGCACGAGTCGAGCCGCATGTTTGCCTCCGACATGGTGTCAGCCGGGCGGGTGCATTACGGCCGCGAGATCTTCAAGTTCCACGCGCTCGAGTCGAGTTTCGAGATCCAGTTGGAGGGTGAGACACTGGCGGTGGACCGGATGCGCCTCGACGGCCCCGAGGAGGTCTCGGATCTCGAACGGCTGTGGGGCGGCGCGCGCCACGCAGCGTTGATCTTTGCCTATGCGCCGGATCTGCCCGACGAGGCGCAGGAACTGGTGCGCCTGCATTGTGCCGATGTCGATGACACACAGGTTGGGGTCAGCCGGATCGGCAATCTACTGTCGGTCCGCATCCTCGCTACTGAGACCTGGCAGGCGCACGAAACCATTTTCAAAGCCTGGATGGCCCTGCGCCCGGCGATCGCCGGCAAGGCGGCGCGTCCGATCCTCAAATGCTGACCCCTTTGCCGCGGCGTCGTCGCCGCCACAGATCCCCAAGACCCTGAAACGAAAGGATTGTGCATCATGAAACGCCTTCTGCTTCCTCTCGCCCTCGCGGTGACCGCCAGCCCGGCCGTCGCGCATCTAGACCCGGGCACACATGGCTCCTTCGTGGCCGGCATGTCGCATCCCGCGTTCGGTCTCGACCACGTGCTGGCGATAGTGGCCGTCGGCCTCTGGGCCGGGATGATGGCCGGCCGCGCCCGCTGGGCGGTACCGTCTGCCTTCGTGGCGCTGATGGTTCTGGGCTTCGGGCTGTCGGTGGCGGGGTTGCCGCTGCCGCTGGTGGAGCCGATGATTGTTGCCTCGGTGGTGGTCGTCGGGCTGCTGGTCGCCGCGGCGGTGCGCCTCGATCCGCGCCTCGCCACGGCGCTGGTCGGGCTCTTCGCTGTCTTCCATGGCCATGCGCATGGCAGTGAGCTGGGACAGGCCGGGGCGCTGGGCTTCGGCCTCGGCTTCTTGATTGCTACTGCGGCTCTGCAGGGCGCCGGGATCGCACTGGCGCTCTTGGCCGAGCGGGCGGCCGAGAAGCTGGGCGGCGTCGCGCCCGGTCTGGTGCGCGGCGCTGGCGGCCTGACGGCGCTGGCGGGGATCGGCCTACTGGTGAGCTGAGCGGGTCACGCCACCCCCGGGTGCGCGTCGGGCCGACCGAGACCTCCTCCCCGGAGCAACTACGCCGTCCGAAGCGCTTCGGGCGGCTTTTTTCTGGACGCATCGGGAATGGGTGTCGGGGTCATTTCAGAAGAACTTGCCTTGAGACATGACAATGCACGGTCTAGCGTCCGTTCATGTCGAAACGCAGCCCTTTCAAATACATCAAGCCGAACCCCGAGGTCATCCGCCTAGCTTTGATGCCGTATGCCCGGTTCTCGCTATCGTTGCGGCAAGTCGAGATTCACTGGGTGCGCGCTGCCGGTGTTGAAAACCAGAGAACTGTCACGCAATTTCAATGGTTTGAGAGGTGGAGAAGGTTCGACGTCAGGCCCATTCCCTCCGCCAGCGACCCCCGTCTCCTTCCCTGACGCCGTTTTCTCGCGGAATTCCCGCGCCATTTCGGGCGTTTAGCCATCGCTCCGGAGCACAGAGACGCACGCCATCGCCGGACTTTGCCCGCAACCCGCCTGCCGTCTCTCTCGGCTTAAACGCCCGGTGCGCTTTTCCCTGTTCGGGCTGGATTTACAGCGTATTTCGCGATTTCTCGGTCGATTTGGCCAATTGCGAACCGGATTCATGTTGCCATAACAATGGGTTGACTGCGCTATTCCCTGCGCCATCGAACAGGGAAAGAATTCGGCCGAACAGGGAATGATCGGGTGGCGATCAGGGAAGGGTTTGCCGGGAACAGGAAAACCCCTCAGCGGGCGGCGCCGAGGAGTCGTTCCTGCGCCGCCCAGTCGAGCGGAAGCGGTGCCTTGACGAGACGGTCGAGCGTGAGCTCGGGCGGCTGGCGTCCCTCGAGGATCGCGTTCTGGAGGCGCGGCGAGAGGCCGGCGAGATGGACGATCCGCGCGAAATAGCGTTCGGCGACGTTTTCCGCGGCGGCGATTTTGCCGAGCGGCGCACCGTCTTTCAGCGCGTCGGCCCAGCGATGAGCGTTGCGGAGCGCCCGGATGAGCGTGGTGTCGGGTGCGGATTCCCGGTCTCCGGCGATGATCCGGGTCTCCACGCCACGCCGGCGGCAGGTGAAGGGAGCTTCGATCCGGAGGAGCGCAGGATCGAGTCGCCCGGCCTGGAGGCTTGTCGCCGCTGCCAGGGCGCCGCGCCCGAGGTCGATACCGATCCGGCCACGCGCGAGGTCGACACGGTCGATCAGTGCGGCGGCGGCATGGCACCCGCCCGTGCCGATTGCCTGCGCCAGCGCGGCGACCGCTTCGGATGCCGGTCCCACCTCGGCGGCGTCGGGGTTTTCGAGAGCCGCGTGCCGGTCGGCGCGGGCGGAAAGATGCGCGGCCACGATCCGCGCGACCGCCGCCTCGAACCCGGTGGCCGGCAGGCGCCAGCCCGACGGATCCGGTCCGCCCGAGATCAGCCGGTTCGACACGTAATAACGCAGCTTCCGGCCCCGGCGGATGGTATGGGTCGGGGTGAGACCATCGCCGGTCTCGTCCCGGACCTTGCCCTTGAGCGGTGCGTCAAGATCGGTCGACGCGCCGGAGGGCGCACCCCGCCGCTTTGCCGACGCGGCCTGCAAGAGGTCCTGGACCGCATTCCACTGGTCCTCGCCGACGATGGCCGGGTGGGTGCCGGGCCAGCACTTGTCGCGGTGCCGGATCTGGCCGCGATAGACCGGGTTCGTCAGGATCTTGTGGATCTGGCCGCGGCTCAGGGCCCCGCCGCCCTGCCGGCGTCCGCTGGCAAAGTGATGGTGCTTGGAGCGGAGGCCTTCGCGCGCGGCCGCCTCGGCCGTGCCGCGCAGGTTGTGATGGTCCGCATAGAGCGCGAAGAGCCGGCGCACGATCCGGGCCTCGTCCTCGTTGACCACGAGTTCGCGGCGCTGCCGGTCGGAATGGGGATCATAGCCAAGGGGCGGGAGGCCGCCCATCCAGAGGCCCTTTTGCTTCGAGGCGGCGATCTTGTCGCGGATCCGCTCGGCCGTGACCTCGCGTTCGAACTGGGCGAAGGAAAGAAGCACGTTGAGCGTGAGCCGGCCCATCGAGCTCGAGGTGTTGAAGGCCTGCGTCACCGAGACGAAGGAGCAGGAGGCGGCGTCGAGCCGCTCCACGAGCTTGGCGAAGTCGGCGAGCGCGCGGGTCAGGCGATCGATCTTGTAGACGACGACCATGTCGATGCGGCCGGCATCGATGTCGGCGAGCAGGCGCTGCAGGGCCGGGCGCGCGAGCGTGCCGCCGGAGACGCCGCCGTCGTCGTAGCGCGCCGGCAGCATCTTCCAGCCCTCGTGGCGCTGGCTGGCGATATAGGCGGCACAGGCCTCGTGCTGCGCATCGAGCGAGTTGAACGCCTGGTCGAGCCCCTCCTCGGAGGACTTGCGGGTATAGATCGCGCAGCGGATCACCGGCTTCGTCATGATGCCGCCGCCGCGTTCAGCCCGAAGAAACGCGGGCCCGACCAGTGCGCACCGGTGATCTCGCGGGCAATGGCCGAGAGCGAGCGGTAGCGCCTGCCGTTCCAGTGATAGCCGTCCTCGGTCACATCAACCACGTGGGTGGCTCCGTTCCACTCGCGCATGAGCCGGCCGCCCGGCTTCAGGGCGCGCGTCGATGCCTTGACCTCGCCTCGAGATGTCCGGTCGAGCCGCGAACGGAAGCCCGGGGCAAGCCCGCCGGAGCGACGGGCCTGGATCTCGGCGGCAAGGAAGCGCCGCAGGAACGGCTGGCTGATACCGCGCGGCGCGGGCCGGCCGAAGATCTCCGACCAGCAGGTGACCAGTGACGAGCGGTCCATCGCTTCGAGATCGGCGAGGGTGGGCAGGGCGGTCACTGGTCGCCCTCCGCCGCTTCGGTCACCCGGTAGCGGGTGGCGTCGCCGGCGCTTGCCGGCGCGATCCGCTCGATCATGGTGCCGGACTTGCGCAGCGTGCTCAGGGCCGCGCGGACCGTGTGCGGCTGCCAGGCGAGGGCGGCGCCGATCTCCGCGATACTCGCGCCCGCTTGTGTGGCGAGCATTGCCGCGAGGCGCGCGCGCTTGCTGGTCCGCACCTGGCTGTTCTCCCTTAGGGCCTTTGATGTCGCCCGGTTTGTGGCCGCTGCTTTGGGCCCGGCTTCGGTGGTGGTCCTGCATTTGCGTGTCATCTGGGTCTTCTCCCCGCATCGTGGCGGCCCCGCGACATGCCGGGCCCGGTACCAGGAGAAGCCCGGCACAGGACCCGGGCGTGGCAACAGGAACGCTTGCCGGGACGGAGAAGTCCAGCGGTAAATGCCAGGTAAACGAGAGGCGCGATTGACAAATAATCTGTGACTAAGTATTTGTGAAAAAATAAAAAATACACATTCTCCCCTTGATGGGGTTTGCCTGACCACCTACATCGTTGCTATGCGGCGGGTAGTGCCGACAAGATACATGCACAAACGACGGAATGCCTTAAAGGCCGACTGGTACATACGAGACGAAGCATCCCAGCAGACGCCCAATGATCGACACGATAGAGCAAATAAGCACCGGCAGAAGACGCCACGGCACGACGCCCTCGATAGATATCTCAGCGCAGAACGCACCTGATTTCCGTACGGCCTGACAACTGTGTATCGGCCCCGCGCCGTTCCAGCAGGACCAACCGGCGGCCTTGACCATGATGCGGCGCCTCGCGCGCGCATCGCTCACTTTCCCTCAATCCTGACGCCTCCGCCGGGTCCCGGCGGCAGGTAAACACGGAGATAGCCATGCGCACGACCAATGACCCCGCCTGCGGGAACGAACCGTCTCTGCCTGCCGGCAGCAACCCGCCTGTCGACGTGATCCGGCACCTGCCGCTCGCGACGCTCAAACCTTACGCCCGCAACGCCCGGCGGCACGGCGACAGGCAGATCGACCTGATCGCCCGCTCGATCCGCGAGTTCGGTTTCGTGAACCCGGTGCTGATCGACCGGGACAACGCGATCGTGGCCGGGCACGGCCGTTACGAGGCGGCGCAACGCCTTGGCCTCGCGACCGTGCCGACGGTACTGCTCGAACATCTGACCGATGCCCAGGTCCGCGCTTACCGGATCGCCGACAACCGCATCGCGGAGCTGTCCGACTGGGACGCGGATCTGCTGCGGCTCGAGATCGTCGACCTTTCCGATCTCGAGTTCAGGGGCGAGCTTGACTTCGATCTCTCGCTCACGGGCTTCGACACGCCCGGGCTCGACATCATCCTCGACGGCAAGGCGGAAGGCGCGGAGCAGGTCGAGCAGGTGGAATTGCCTGACGCGGAAACGCGCGCCGTCACTTACCCGGGCGATCTCTGGACCCTTGGCGCGCACCGCCTCCTCTGTGGCGATGCGCTTCGCGAAGATAGCTACGCCCGGCTCATGGACGGCGAACGCGCGCGGATGGTGTTCACCGACCCGCCCTACAATGTGCCAATCAGCGGCCATGTCCGGGCCGGTGGCAGCGGGCATCGGGAGTTCGCGATGGGCGTCGGCGAGATGTCGGACGCGGAGTTCCGCGATTTCCTCGCGACCAGCCTGCGGCGCAGCACGTCGGTTCTCATGGAGGGTGGTATCGCGTTCGCCTGCATGGACTGGCGCCATGTCGAAGATCTCATCGTCGCGGGCAAGTCCGAGAAGCTGTCGCTCATCAACCTCTGCGTCTGGGCGAAGACCAATGGCGGCATGGGCAGCCTCTACCGCTCGAAGCACGAACTGGTCTGCGTCTTCAGGAAGGAGGGCGCGAACCATGTCAACAACGTCGAGCTGGGGCGCCATGGCCGCTACCGCACCAATGTCTGGGACTATCCCGGTGTCAACACCTTCCGGAAGGGGCGTGCGGCGGATCTAGCCGACCACCCGACGGTCAAGCCCACGGCGCTCATCGCCGACGCGATCCGCGATGTCAGCCACCGCGGCGAGATCGTGCTCGATCCCTTCGGCGGGTCGGGCTCGACGCTCCTGGCCGCCGAGAAGACCCGGCGCCGGGCGCGACTGATCGAGCTCGACCCGCTCTACTGCGACGTCGTGATCCGCCGTTGGCAGGCCCTGGCCGGCGGCTCCGCCGTCCTGGCCGGGACCGGCGAACGCTTCGACACCCGTGCTGCAGCCTTGGAGACGGAGGCCGGCCATGTCCAGGAAACCCGGTGACGGCACCTATGACGTCGGCTACGGCAAACCGCCTCGGGCGAGCCGCTTCCAGCCGGGCCAATCCGGCAATCCCCGCGGCCGGCCGAAGGAGGTGAAGAGCATCAACGACGTGCTCCAGAAACGTCTCCACACCAAGATCAAGGTCCAGGAGAACGGTCGGTCGAAGCAGATCACCTTGCTCGAGGTGATCATCGGCCGCCTTCTCAAGCGCGCTGCCGAGGGTGACAACCGCAGCATCACCATCGTCCTGAACCAAGTGCGGCTGCTGAAGGAGGTCGAGGAAGGCAGGGCAGACATGGCCACGCCCGAGCGGGACCGCCAGGTGCTCGAGGAGTTCGCCCGGATGATGGGCGGTTCCCTCGACGACCTCCTCAGCGACGCGGAGGAACGCCCCGATGCCTGACGGATCCAATGTCAACGCGCTACTCGCGCGAGAAGCGCAGAGGCGCTGCCTCTACCTCTTCCTGATCGGGGCGTTCGACATCCTGTGCCCGGGGGACAGGTTCGCCCGGGCCGACTACCTCGAGGCCATGTGCTACGCGTTGCAGCGGGTGGCAGAGGGCAAGTGCACCCGCCTTATCATCTCGGTGGCGCCCCGCCACCTGAAGAGCATCTGCGCCTCGGTGCTTCTACCAGCGTTTATCCTCGGGTATGACCCGACCCGGAAGATCATGGTCGTGAGCTATGGGGGCGACCTCGCGAAGGCCCACGCCGAAACCTTTCGCAGACTGGTTCAGAGCGCGTTGTACCGGTCGCTCTTTCCGGCCGTGCGGCTTGACCCGCGATCGATGGCCTGGGACTCTATCAAGACGATGCAGGGCGGAGGCCGCATGGCGATGTCGCTGACCGGCGCCATGACCGGATTTGGTGCGGACGTCATCGTGCTCGATGACCTGATCAAGGCGGGCGATGCCAACTATGAGACGATGCGCGCGCGGGTCCGGACGCAGTTCGACCAAGCGATATATTCGCGACTGAACGACAAGCGAACCGGGGCCATCGTGTCTGTTGCCCAGCGTCTCCATCTTGACGACGTCACCGGGTACCTGCTCGAAAAGGGCGGCTTCGAACACCTGGTCCTGCCCTCGATCGCGCAGAAGCGGACAGTGCTCCCGCTTTACGGAAATCGCACATTTACCCTGGAACCCGGCAGCGTGCTCAATCCCGCCCGGGAACCGCGCTATGTGCTGGATCGCATCCGGGGGGATATCGGAACCTATGCGTTCAATGCTCAATACCTGCAGGACCCTGAACTGGCCGACGGCCAATACCTCATGATAGAGGACTTGGACCTCGTGGATGAGCTACCCGATCTCGATTGCTTCGTCCGACGGGTGCAGAGCTGGGATACGGCCGCGAAGGACGGTCCGAACGCGGCCTACTCGGCCGGCTTGACCTTCGGATGGCATCGCGAGGAGGAGCGCTGGTACCTCCTTGACGTATGCCAGGAGCGCCTGAGCTACTCGGATCTCAAGGACCGCGTGATTGGTCTGCGCAAACGCTGGAACGCCGAACGCGTGCTCATCGAGGATGCGGCGATGGGAACCGCGCTGCTGAGTGACCTGCGCACGCACGGACATACCTGGAGCCGCCGCGTCAACGCGACCGAGGGCAAACTGGAACGGTTCCTTCCCGCCACGGATTGGCTGAAGTCCGGCTTTCTTGTGATTCCGAAGGATCGGCCGTGGTTCGATCCGTTTCGCCGCGAACTCCTGGCGTTCCCCAGTCATACCTTCCGAGACCAGGTCGATGCCCTCGTGCAGTTCCTGCACTGGGCCAAGCGCCGGGGCGACGCATTCCTGGACACCGACCCGCTCTCAGGCCGGCGCTTGGGCCTGCGGAGACGGGAGAGCATCCGCACGAGGTAGCATTGCGGGTCTGCCTGACGTTGAGTGACTCATTGCATCGAGGGCTCCGTCTCGTTCCCAAACCCTTACCTTACACACTGACCACCTAGTTTTTCCCACTCCTCAAATCGACGGTGCCGCGCCATTTCTTTGCGCGCAGATTGCGTGGCGTAATCTGATACCGCTCTTTGATCTTGCGCGAGAAATGATTGGGCGTTTTGAACCCCGTCTGATATGCGATCTGACTGATCTGCATACCGGTATGGCGCAGCAGGTAAGCTCCACGCCTCACGCGAAGGCGCCAAAGGTATTCCAGCGGATTTTCACTGAACACAGTCTTGTACAGCCTGTTCAGATGCTGCGGCGACAGGCCGGAGACGCCGGCCAGCATTTCCATCGTGATGGGCTGGTACAGGTTAGCCTCGATGTAGCGCCGGACAAGTTGCACTTGCGGCGGGATCTCGGAAACCGTCTGTTGCAGCTTTCTTCGGGTCAACAGCTCTTCGAGAACGGCAATACCCAGAGCGGAGCGGAAATCGCGCATGTCCGAGTAACTGTCCATCGGAAGGTCCGCCCCCGCTTTCATCAGCGCAGTCGCGGCGGGTGACACATCCATCGGACCGCAGAACGGAACAAGTGCGGCGATTTTCTCGGCGTCCAGTTCGCCGGACACGTACTGGCACCACAGGACGTTGCACATGACGGCAGGCCCGTAACGGTATTCCAGCCTTTGCGCCGAGGCCACGAAGGCGACACTCGGGGCCGAAAGCCGAAACACGCTTTCGTCGCATCGTATTTCGACTTGTCCTGTCCGAAGATATATCGCTTCGAGTTGGCATCCGGTCATCGGACCAAACTGATCCCCGGAACCATAGGTCGTTTCGCCGAACGTGAACGATGTTCCGGGCCGAAGAATATTCGCAATGGATATGTTTTCGTGTGTCGGTGTCGAGGTCATCTTGCGCCGGTCGAAATGAACGTCGTTTTTTGCGATATTTTGAGGCACACCTTCAACATGCCGAGCGTTCTTGGCAAGCAGCCGATTGGAAAGGCAGATTTCGTATGTTCATTTCAGATACTTTTAGGGGGCGACAGGTACGTGAAACTTGTTGCTGCACCCAGAGGGATTGATGACACTCCCGGAAAACGGGAGACAAGTTTCGTGAACCTGAGAGAAATGATCCGCGCCGGAAACGGCGATGTCAAAGCCGACCTGGTGGTCCGCAATGGCCAGTTGATCAACGTCGCCACAGCTGAAATCTATGCCGCCGAAGTTGCCATCAAGAGCGGGCATATTGTGGCGATCGGCGATGTCGAGTACTGCAAGGGACCCGACACCCGATATCACGACGTGGATGGGCGCTACCTGGCGCCGGGCCTGATCGACGGGCATCTTCATGTCGAATGCTCCAAACTGTCTGTTTCGAGCTTCGCCGAACTCGTGGTTCCCTATGGCACCACGTCGATCGTGTCGGGCCTCGACCAGATCCTTGTGGTTTCGGGGCTCGACGGCGTCCGACATTTTCTGGACGAAGCCAATGCCGGGCCGATGACCATTCACTGGGGCGCCCCGTGCAAGACCCCCTACACGATGCCGCGTTCGACGGTGAATCACTATTTCGGACCCGACGATCACCGCGCGACGCATGAATGGCCCGAATGCATCGGCATCTGGGAAACGGTGCGCGAGTTCATCCAGGAAGAAGACGATCACGTTCTCGAGGCGCTGGAGATAGCCCGCAAGCACAAGCTGCCGGTCTTTGGCTGTTCCCCAATGTGCAAGGGATCGAAACTGGCATCGTATGCCAGTGCGGGTATTCGCCTCGACCATGAAAGTTACGAAGTGACCGAGGCGCTGGAGAAGATGCGCAACGGAATGTTCATGCTGATCCGCGAAAGCTCGATCAGCCATTTCCTCGAGGAGAACATTCAGCTCGCCACCAAATACGTCCCCCTTGCGGATCACCGGATCAGCTTCTGCACCGACGATGTGGTGGCCACGGATGTGCTCAAGCGCGGGCATGTGGACAACATGGTGCGCATGGCCATCGCGGCCGGGGTTCCGCCGATGGCAGCGATCCAGATGGCGACGATCAACAGCGCCGTGGCGTGCCAGATCGACCACAAGGTCGGATTGATCGCTCCGGGCCGCCAAGCCGACATCCTGCTGGTGGACAGCCCGGAGACGTTCAATGTCGAGCAGGTCATCGCCAAGGGTCGTTTCGTGGCCGAAGGCAACCGGATGATCGCGCCTGTCAGACGCCCCGCGCGCCCGGCCTTTCTGACCGAGACGATGAGGGTGGCGCCGGTCAGCCCCGAGGATCTGAAACTGCGTTCTGACGCCGAAGCGGTCAAGGTGCTGGCGATGAACATGTCGCGCGACGTTCCCTTCGTGCGCAATCGCCGGGATGCCGTCTTGAAGGTCGTCAACGGAGAAATTGCCCCCGATACCGAGCAGGACGTCCTGTATGTCTGCGTGGTCGAACGCTATGGCAAGACGGGCAACCGGCCGGTCGCCTTCGTGTCGGGCTTCGGGCTGAAATACGGTGCGATGGCCACGTCGACGGCGCCGGATGACAACAATATCGTCTGCATCGGGACGAACGCCGACGATATGGCGGCTGCCATCAATTGGGTCATCCGGGAAGGCGGCGGTCAGGCCTTCGTGAAGGACGGCGAGGTTGTGGTCGGCCTGGAGCTGCCGATTGCCGGAATCGTTTCGGACATCGCCCCGAAAGAGATGGCGGCCAAGGAAGAAGCTCTCGATGCCGCCGCGAAGGCGGCGGGCTGTGAGCTGGAATGGCCGATCATGAACATGTTCGTGTTGTCGATCACTGCGATCCCCGAATACGCGATCACCGATCTGGGGGCTGTGGATTGTGTCGGGTTGAAGATCTTTGACCCGGTCTTGGAAGAACTGGAGTTGCAGGACTAGGCGATCCAGGACGAAGAACCATAGGGGAGTAAACCATGAAAACGCTAATAAATATCGTGGCTGGTGCCACGCTTCTGGTCTCGACCGGCGGCTACGCGGCGGCCGAAGCGCCGACGGAACTCGGGATCGGTCTGATCCTGTCCACGGGTCCGGAGGCAGCATGGGACGCAACCCTGCTGCGCGATATCGAGACTGTGGCAGAAGAAGCTCCTCACGGCCTCGATATCTCGTTCAAGAGCATCAACGGGGTCTGGGGCGAGGAAGCCCGCGACGCGATGGACCTTCTGGCCAAGACCGGCAAATACCAGATCATCTGGGCACACAGCAGCTATTCCGATCAGGTCAAGGCGCTACAGGAGAAATACCCGGACATCCTGTTCGTCGTCGTCGGATCGGGCAATGAAGGTCTGGGCGGTAATTCCTACTGGGTCTACAAGCGGGTGCATGAACCGTCCTATCTGCTTGGCGTCATGGCGGGCCGGCTAACCAAAAGCGACGTGGTAGGTGTGGTCGGGCAGTTCCCGTCCGAGGATGTGAACGATCAGATCAACAGCTTCTTCGCCGGTGCGCGCGCGGTCAATCCTGACGTGAAGCGCAAGGTTGCCTTCATCGAAAGCTGGTACGATCCGGCCAAGGCCGACCAGTTCACCAATGCCCAGATCGCGGCGGGGGCGGATCTGACCTTCCAGCTGGTTGCCAGTTTCGAGAGCTGCGAGAAGGCCAAAATCATGTGTTTCGGCAATTACGTCGATGAAGGCGAAACCTCGCCCGACTCGGTCGTTGCCAGCGCATTGATTTCCTGGAACCAGGATCTCAAATGGGTCATCGACGCGTGGTACGATCACGCCGCCAATGGCACGCCGTATGAAGGCAATACCAAAGAACACTGGATCCCCATGGCTGACGGCGGCTCGACGCTTTCCGGCTATCACACCTATGAAGACAAGCTGCCAGCAGAGCTGAAAGAAGAAGTCAGCGACCTTTCGGCGCAGATCTCCTCGGGCGAGCTGGAAATTCCGGTGGACCTGTCTCTGCCCACATCCGACTGATCATCGTAAGGCCCCCGAAGTCGACGGGGGCCTCCATCCGATAGGTCCAGACCGATGAACACTCCGACCCTCCAGGTGCGCGGTATCTGCAAGAGCTTCGGCCCAGTCCGCGCCAACCACGATATCAGCCTCTCCGTCGACGCAGGCGAGCTTCTGTGCCTGTTCGGAGAGAACGGTGCCGGAAAGTCCACGCTGTCCGCGTGCCTGACCGGACTCTATCGGCCTGACAGCGGTGAAATCCTGCTGCACGGCGAACGGCTGCACCTTTCCTCGGCTGCGGATGCGATCCGCAAGGGCATCGGCCTCGTGCATCAGCATTTCGTTCTCGTCCCGGATTTCACGGTCCTTGAAAACATCGTCATCGGTTCCGAACGGGGTGTCATCGTCCGATATGCGGAAGCCGAGGCCAAGCTGCGCCAGATCTGCCAAACCTATGATATCGACATCGACCCGAACGCGCTGGTGGGAGACCTTTCGGTAGGCGAACAGCAATGGGCGGAGTTGCTCAAGGCGCTGTATTTCGACGCGAAGGTGCTGATCCTCGACGAGCCGACTGCAACGCTCGACATTGAAAACTCCCGCAAGCTCTTTCGGATCATCGACAAGCTCAAGGCGGATGGCGTGGCCCTCATCCTGATCTCGCATTTCCTCGACGAGGTGATGCAGGCGGACAAAGTGGCGGTCCTGCGGCAGGGCGAGGTGATCGGCATCACGCCGACGGCAGAGACGACACCGCAGGAACTGACCCGCATGATGGTCGGACGTGATCTGAAGCCGCAGGTCCGGCAGGCAACGCCGGTCGGCGCCCCCCGCCTGGTGCTCGAAAACGTCACGGTGGCGGGGCCGGGCGATGTCCCGGCGCTCGACTCGGTGTCCCTGACCGTACACGCGGGAGAAATTCTGGGCATCGCCGGTGTCGCGGGCAACGGGCAGAATCCGCTGATGGAGGTGATCGCCGGTGTGCGCAAACCCGCATCGGGCCGGATCACGCTGGATGGCACGGTGATCGGAGGCGGGAATGCCCGCTCCATCAAGGATATGGGCCTTGGCCACATCCCCGACGATCGCTTCGCTCAAGCCCTCGTGCGCGATCTGTCGATCGAGGAGAACCTGATCCTCGGCGATCACAGGGACGGTTTCGCACGGAAAGGCTTCCTCGATTTCGACAAGATCCGCGCAAATGCCGGCAAGATGATCGAGGAGTTCCGGATTTCCGCACCGTCGCCCGAAACGCTTGTGCGAAACCTGTCGGGCGGGAACGCGCAGCGTGTCATCCTGGCGCGGGAGAAACGCCTGGCCACGAAGGTTCTGCTGGCCAATCAACCGACCCGGGGCCTCGATGTCGGCGTGATCGAGTATATCTACATGCGTCTGCTTGAAAAACGCGCCGAAGGGGTCTCTGTCCTGATCGCCTCGTCCGAGCTGCGGGATCTGCTGAACTTGTGCGATCGCATCGGCGTGTTGTTCCAGGGCCGTCTGATGGGCATCGTCGACGCCAGGAATACCAATCTCGAGGAGATCGGGCTTCTGATGGCCGGCCGGCCGCTGGAGAATGCGGCATGATCGAGATCACATCGCGACAGTCCGCCGGCTGGCAAATCACGCTGGCGGCCTATGTGCTGGCGCTGCTTTTGGGATTTGCACTTTCCTCTCTGCTGGTCCTGGCGAGCGGTGCCAGCGTTACCGAAGGGTTCAGTGCCCTTTACGAAGGTGCGTTCGGTTCTCGCGAGGCGATTCTGCAAAGCCTCGTCGCCGCGACGCCGCTGATCTTCACCGGTCTGGCGACGGTCATCGCCTTTCGCGCTGAAATCTGGAGCATCGGCCAGGAAGGGCAGATGTTCGCAGGGGCCATGTGCGGCTATTGGGCAAGCCTCCACATGGGCGGCATGACCGTGTGGATCGCGGTGCCCGTCATCATCATCGCTGCGATCTCTGGCGGGGCGGCACTCGGCGGATTTTGCGGCTGGCTGAAAACCCGCTTTGAGGTGAACGAGATCATTTCGACGGTGATGCTGAACTATGTTGTCATCTACCTGCTGTCCTACCTTCTGGCCGGCGGGCCGTGGACCGAAGAAGGTACGACCTCCTATCATCAGACGCCGATCCTGGCGGAGAATTTCCATCTTCCGTTGCTTCTCGACGACGTGAAGCTGCATATCGGTTTCCTGCTGGCGCTGCTCGCCGCGGCGGTTTGCTGGATCATCATCAAGAAGACGCCTTTGGGATTCGAGCTTCGCGCACTGGGGTTCAACCCCACCGCCCTGCGGTTCAAGGGCGTCGACGTATCCCGCACCGTGCTGATCGTCATGTGTCTCAGCGGCGGGCTCGCGGCAATGGCGGGCGTGTCGGAAATCTTCGGCGTCAACTACCGCCTGCGTGGCGACGTCATGACGGGGCTGGGCTTTACCGGCATCATCGTCGGCATGATTGGCGGGCTTAACCCGATCGGCGCGGTGATTGCGGCGCTGCTCTTCGGGGCGCTGACCAACGGATCACTCTACATGAGCGTGCTGTCGGATATTCCGCCCTCGCTCGTACCGGCCATGCAGGGGATTTTGCTGCTCTGTTTCCTGAGTGCGGCGGTCCTTGTCCGATATTCGATCCGGTTTCGGAGGCCCGCCAATGTCTGAATTGCTGTCACCCGAAATCCTGATGTCGATCTTGACCGCATCGGTGGGCGTGGCGACCGTGATCCTGCTGGCGGCTTTGGGCGAACTTGTGACAGAGCGCTCAGGCATCTGGAATATGGGGGTCGAGGGTACCATGCTGACCGGCTGCCTGATCGCCTATCTGGTGATGACGGGTACCGGCTCGCCGGTTGCTGCCGCCCTGGTCGCGATGGTTGCAGGTTTGGCAGTGGGTCTCTTGATCGGATTCATGACGATCACCCTGCGGGTGGATCATTTCGTCACCGGTCTCGGCTTCAACCTGCTGGCCAGCGGGCTTACGCTGTTCTGGTTTCGCAGCTATGTGGGCGGGGCCAGCCCGCCGACCTATTCCACCATCGACCGCGTGCCTGTTCCGCTTCTGTCGAAGATTCCCGTGGTCGGGCCAATTCTCTTCGATCAGCACCTGCTGACCTACATCACGTTCCTGAGCGTGCCTGTCATCGCTTTCTTCCTGCGGCGAACGACCTACGGGCTGGAAACACGCGCCGCCGGGGAAAACCCGCAGTTCCTCGAGGCGAAAGGGCTGTCGGTGGCGACCCGGCAATACAGCGCGGTCTTGTTCGGCTCGGCCCTGACGGCGCTAGGCGGGGCTTTCCTGATGCTCGCCTTTGCCGATCAGTTCCGCCCGGATATTTCCGGCGGCCGGGGCTGGCTTGCGATCGTCGCCGTCATCGCCGGCAACTGGCGCCCCGCGCGCACGATGGTCGCCGTCCTGATCTTTGCCATTCTGGACAGCGTGGCCGTACATGCCCAGGGTGTCGGTGTTAACATTCCCTACCAATTCTTCCTGATGCTACCCTATGTGGCGTCGATCCTGCTGCTGGTGTTCATCCGAAGCCGATCGGGCCAGCCCGCCAAACTCGGCGTACCCTATCTGAGACATTAGCCTAGAGGTGATCATGCCTGTTCAAACCTGGACCGAGGCCGCCCCCCGCCTGATCGACGTGGCGACGGGACGGAAAGCCGCCGATACCGTCGTGCGTGGCGGAAAATGGGTCAACGTCTATTCGGGCGAGATCATTCCGCGAACCGATATCGCCATCGCCGCCGGACGTATCGCCTATGTCGGCCCGGACGCCAGCCATGCGGTCGGACCGGAGACGAAGATCATCGAGGCCAAGGGCCGTTACATGGTGCCGGGGTTGTGCGACGCGCACATGCATGTGGAAAGCGGCATGGTCACGGTGACCGAATTCGCCCGCGCCGTGATCCCGCATGGCACCACGTCCATGTTCATCGACCCGCACGAAATAGCCAATGTGCTGGGGCTGAAGGGCGTGAAGGTCATGCATGATGATGCCGCGCGCCTGCCGATCAACGTGCAGGTGCAGATACCCTCCTGCGTACCTTCGGCTCCGGGGCTAGAGAATGCCGGGGCGGATCTGTCGGTTGAAGACGTGATGGAAGCGCTGAACTGGCCGCAGGTTTGCGGACTGGGTGAAATGATGAACTTCCCGGGCGTGGCGATGAACGATCCGAAGATGCTGGGCGAAATCGGTGCCACGCAGGAAGCGCGAAAGACCGTGGGCGGGCACTATGCATCGCCCGATCTTGGCTTGATGTTTCACGGCTATGTTGCCGGGGGCCCGGCCGACGACCATGAAGGTACCCGCAAGGAAGACCCGATCGCCCGCGTGCGGCAGGGAATGCGCGCCATGCTGCGGCTCGGTTCGGCCTGGTACGACGTGGCCGAACAGATCAAGGCCGTCACCGAGGATGGCATGGATCCCAGGAATTTCATCCTTTGCACGGATGACAGCCATTCCGGCACATTGGTGCGCGATGGTCATATGAACCGGGTTGTCCGCCATGCCATCGCGCAAGGGCTGAAGCCGATTACCGCCATTCAGATGGCCACGCTGAACACTGCACAGCATTTCGGCATGGAGCGCGACATCGGTTCCATCGCACCGGGGCGGCGGGCGGATATCATCCTGACCTCGGACCTGGCCTTGCTGCCGGTGGAACTTGTGATCGCGCAGGGAGAAATCGTGGCCGAGGACGGAGTGCTCAGCGCTGATATTCCCGAAGCGGACTATCCTGCCTTCTGCCGCAACACGGTCAAGCTCGGCCGCGCGCTTTCGGCCGATGACTTCGACATTTTCGCTCCCGAAGGCGCTCAGCAGGTGCGGGCGCGCGTGATCGGCGTGATCGAAAACCAGGCCCCCACACGGGCGCTGGAAATGTCCTTGCCGGTCAGAAACGGCCTGGTGCAAATGGACGCGGACAAGGACGTTTGCCAAATTGCCCTGGTGGAACGGCATCGCGGAACCGGCGGCGTCGTCAACGGGTTTGTCTCGGGTTTTGGCTATGACAAGCCCTGCGCGGTCGCCTCGACCGTGGCCCATGACAGCCATCATATGATCGTCGTCGGCACCTCGAAGCTAGATATGGCGGCAGCGGCCAACCATCTTGGTAAGATCGGGGGCGGCATTACCGTCTTCTCGGAAGGTCAGGAACTGGCCACGGTCGAATTGCCAATTGCCGGCCTGATGTCCGACGAGCGTGCTGAAGTTGTTGCCGGAAAGGCAGCTGCAATGATAGAGGCCATGGAGGCCTGCGGCTGCATTTTGAACAACGCATATATGCAGCATTCGCTTCTGGCACTCGTCGTTATCCCTGAGATCCGTATTTCGGATCTGGGGATCATCGACGTTACGACATTCAAAAAAGTTGATCTTCTTGTCTGAGCGGTGGTCACCACATTTAGTGGAGTGTGGAAGGCAGATTCCGAGCGAATTCAATTGAGCGGGGTAGGGCGGTCTCGTAGCGTGGGGGGACGACGAACAAGGTGTTTTCAGAAGAATCTGATCTGCTACGCTCGCGCCGGCTCGGTTGTTGTTCTCGTCGGCGCTCTGCAAGGTCTTTTCCCTTACAGATCAAGTTTTTGTGTCCAATTTCGACAGTAAGAGGCAGGAAGGGGCGGCTAGGCCCGATTCCTCTGACATTACCGACCTTGGGGATTCAGCTCGAAACTCTCGCTTTAGAAATCCGCAGCATCGAGCGTCAGTTGTTGGCGTGGCATCGGCAGAACCTGGCCAGCCAGCGGCTCGAGACGATCCCGGGCGTGGGCATCATCACCGCCACTGCCATCGCAGCGAGCGCTCCGGACCCATCCGTTTTCAAATCGGGGCGTCAGTTTGCGGCCTGGCTCGGGCTTGTGCCGCGACAGAACTCGTCGGGAGGCAAGGACCGGCTAGGGCGGGTGTCGAAGATGGGCAACGGCTACCTGCGTCGATTGCTTGTTGTAGACGCCACCTCCGTCACACGACGGGCGCCAAACATCGATACACGAACAGGCGCTTGGGTCCGGTCTCTGCTGGAACGCAAACCGACACGGCTTGTTACCGTGGCTATCGCAAACAAGACGGCGCGGACCGCATGGGCGCTGCTTTCGAAGGGAGAGCCCTACAGGGCCTCACCGGCCAACTGACCGAAAAAGGAATGCATCCGGCGACCCAATGGCGCCGCGACGAGATGCAAGGGCAGAAGAGAGTGATGATGAGCGAACGGGACCGCTGCCGGGACACCCCGAGGTGCTGTCAGGGCCTTCAAGCTCGTCCGTCTGATAGGGACCCGGTACGCGGACTTCATCAAGGCCAGCGGTCAGACGGACCGCATCAACCGGCCGGACACATGACCGCCACCCGCAACGCTCATCCGATGCTCAAATCAACCCTTGCGCAAACGGAGCCGTCCACACATGACAGCACCCAATGATGTCGAAACCCTTAGGACGTTCGGAGCCGCCGTGAACTACATCCGGGCGACGCGGGATCTGACGGGCACTGCCGCCTGACACACTCAGCCGGCGGTCCGCTTGCACTACCGAGATTGGTCGTTGTTGGGCAGGCTCGATCGCTTCTTTTCGTCATCGCGTTTGGAACCGAGCCGATGAACACGAAACAGGTCGTGCTTCGATCAGCCCGGTGTCTTCTCAGTTCCTGTTCTCAGGTCTTGTCAGATTTAATCGCTGATGTATGTTTCGAGATGGGAATTTCAGTGCCGATCTTCGTCGCATGCTTGACCACGGTCCAGCAAACATAGGGATTGTTCCCCAGCGTCAGAGCAGGGCGGCGGGGAAGAACGGGCCCCAACTTTTGCTCTGACAGTACCCATGGAGCGCGTCCTTCATGGCTACGGCACCATCGGCAACGACAACCCGCTGTCGTCCGCCTACGATATGTTCGTGGATCTGCCACAGACAAGCTACGATCCGGACAAGGTCAAGTTCTATCTCCAGAGGGCCGGATTGACCGAGTTGAAGGTACCCCTTGCAGTTTCGGAAACGCCCTATGCCGGAGCGACCGATGCTGCTGTCCTCTTCAAGGAGCAGGCAGCACAGGTCGGCATCGAGATCGATGTGATCAAGCTACCCGAAGATGGCTATTGGGCCGAGGCCTGGAACATGGAAATTCTCCAGGCTGACCGATGGAGCGGCAACCTCAACGCGGATGTGATGATCACACAAGCCTATTCCGCCGCGGCAATCGAGAGCCAATACAACGTGACCCGAATGAACGACCCTCGGGTCGAGAAACTTCTGGTGGAAGCACGCGGCGAATTTGACGCTGTAAAGCGAAAGGAAATGTACGGCGAAGTTCAGCGCATCATCCACGACGAAGGTGGCGCAATCATCTGGGGCTTCGGCAATTTTATCGATGCGACATCGACCAAGGTCGAGCACGGCGAGTTGTCGGGCGTTGCTCAACTCGATGCTGCCCGAGCTGCGGAACGCTGGTGGTTCTCAAGCTGAATGATGCGACCTGTCGGCTAGCGCGGTCGCACCAAGAATATGTACGGAGGAGCCGCTGATTTGCGACTCCTCCGGGCTATGTGGACGGATGCTCCGGAATACGCAGCCTATGACGGCAGGGCGCTGTCAAAGAAACCTAGCTTGAGGAGGGCAGGCGGCTTGAGGTGGGGCAGGGAGCCGGCTAGCGTTCTTCCAAGCACTGTCAGACCAACTTGGCTTGAGGCGACACTGGTTCCCAGCTAGCGTCTCGCCATGACCCAGCGCTCGCCCTTCAAGTACTTCCGGACCAGCCCCGAGATCATCCGGCTGGCCGTGATGATGTACGTCCGCTTTCCGCTGTCGCCCCGGAACGTGGAGGACCTGCTGCACGGTACGCGGCAAGGCTACCCCGTGGTTGATCGCCGATGGCCTTCGGCTCTCTGGTTCCGTGCGTGCCGGACGGGCCGACCCAAGCGCCCATCGTTGTGATGTGGACCTGCGAGTACTGCCAAACGGCCCGGAGTTTCGGATCAGCCAGCCACTCGGGACTGGATCAAGGGGTTGCCGCCTTGACGGAAGCGTGATCGAAAACATTGCCGCCGCCGTGGAGGCGCGCCTATGCGGCGCGGATCTGCTGCTTGTCAACAAGTTCGGCAAGCAGGAAGCGCAAGGCCGCGGTCTCTGTTCAACCATCGCGATGGCAATAGAACTGGGGATACCGACTCTGGTCGGAGTGAACGAGATGAACGCGCGAGATTTTTTGATGTTCTCTGGACACATGGCCCGAGAATTGGCGCTCGAGATCGGTGCCATACGGGCTTGGCAGGCCCTTCCTGGTCGGTCGAATACCCTTGCTTTGGCTTGAGACTCGACTGGTGTGCGAAGGCGTTGACTATTGCTGTGCGATGCCCCCCCGAGGTGCTGTCAGGGCCTTCAAGCTCGTCCGTCTGATAGGGACCCGGTACGCGGACTTCATCAAGGCCAGCGGTCAGACGGACCGCATCAACCGGCCGGACACATGACCGCCACCCGCAACGCTCATCCGATGCTCAAATCAACCCTTGCGCAAACGGAGCCGTCCACACATGGCAGCACCCATCCTTTCCATATTTATCCCCCGCGGCACTCAGGGGCGACGTGAGGCGGTCCCGAAGTGTACGCCGTTTAGGCATTTGCACAAATTTTATGCATTAACTTGTCGACGTGGAGCTTGACCGAGTATGAAATTTTTATTGCAAATCTAAGAATTTTTTCGACATTTGCCAGAAGTGCTAAAGGAAGAAAATGGCATTTCTCAACAAGTGTCTTTCTTCTCAGGTGAACGATTACCTATGAAATATTTGGGTTATTAGAGTAAAGTTCACCCATCACGATGCGATCATTGAGAGTTGGAAATCCAGCGCAAAATTACGAAATATTTATTGCGATGTCCTGAAATCTGCGCCAACCTCGATTCCAAAGGGAGCACAGATATGCTGAACACCGCCAGACGCAGCGCCATGGCCGTACCATCGGAGAACCTACTTCAGGGGTTCCAACCCGATTTTGAGTTCACCCCCGTCGACCCCTTGCCGGAGGCGGAATTTGTCGAGAGGCTGCGGCATATCCGGCGCGAGGCCACCGTTGCGGGGCATGATGTCATCCTGGCCCATGCCGACAGCATCGGCGCTTACCGCGTGTCCAACTCATACCTGCGCTATATCTGCGACTGGATGCGCGAGGGTGTGCTGGTCATCCCGACCGACGAAAACCTGCCGCTGACATTGTTTTCCTTCTACAGCAGCTCGGTCCTGCTGCCCCCGGGGGGCGAGCCCGTGCTGGTCGAGGATATCTGGCAGGTCGGCACCTGGGGGCGCGAAACCTATAATCGGCCGGGCCGCGCCAAGGACCGCGTGGTCGAGGCGCTTGGCACCCATCTGGAGCGCGGTGGCCTGGCCTCCAGCCAGATCGGCCTGTTCGGCGACGCGACATCACAGCCCTACTGGGATGAGCTGGCCGGGCGTCTGCCACGCAGTCGGCTGGTGCCGGACGCCGAGATCATCGAGCGGATGCAGCGCCGCCGCAGCAAGCGGGAGCAGGCCGTCATCCGCGCTGCGGCGCAACTGGCCAGCATCGGGATGCAGGCCGCCTATCATGTTACGCGCCCGGGTGTCACCGATTACGAGATCTATGCCGCCTTCACCTTTGCCCAGATGGCGCGGGGCGGTGAATGGGGCGATGGCTATCAGATCGGCATAAATCGCTTTGGCACGCATTGCGGCAAGCCTTATGGCCATGTCGTGCGCTCGGGCGATCTGATTAACCTCTATATCTCGGCGGTCAGCTATCACGGCTACACCGCGCAGATCGCCCGCATGATCGCGGTGGGCAGCATCACGGACAAGCAGGAGGAGGTGTTGCAGATGTGCGTCGAGGGGGTCGAGGCCGCCGCTGCGCGGGTCCGCCCCGGCGCCCTGGTCTCCGAAGCTGCCGATGCGTCGTTCGAACCCTACATCCGGCGCGGGTATCTGACTTCGGCCGACAGCCGCACCATGCCTTACAACTGGTCCTCCAGCGATGACGGTTCGCCAAGGCTGATCCCGCGCCGCCATGTGCCGGATGTCGACTGGGAAGCGCAGGGCCGCAAGCTGATGCACGTCTATCCGGCCACGCATGGGCCGCATAACCCGAATGTCGGGCACTCGATCTCGATGCCGAAGTTCCGGCCTTACAACATCGCCTCGAACAACCATGACAGGTTCGAGGAGGGCATGACCTTCGTGCTGCACTCGCAATGGCTTGAGCCGGAGGTTGCGGGTGCCAATATCGGTGACTGCTATCTGGTGACCGACAACGGTTGCGAAAACCTGAGCTGCGATACCCCGCTTGCAGTTCACCGGGTCAAAGTCTGACCTGCCCCTTCCTAAATCATAACAAATCGACCAACAGGAGAATTAAATGGCCTTTTCCGCCCTGGCGCGTGCTGCGCTGCTTTCAACCGTCATGGCCTTGCCGCTGCATGCGGAAGAGCCGGTGAATTTGGTAATCTCGAACTCGCAATGGCTGGACGCCTTGCGCGGTGAGGGGCTCTGGAATGCCGTCAAGGCATATGAGGCGACCGCGCCCGGTGTGACGCTGGAATCGCTGGGAATCCCCTCCAAGGATTACGGCGACCGCCTGATGACCGAGTTCGGGGCAGGCAAGGGCCCTGACATCGCCATCATGCAGGAAGGCGTGTTCTTTGCGCTGGCGGATGCGGGCCTGCTGGTTGATGTCGGTGCCGCAGTCGAAGGCGTCAGCCTGAATGCCACCAAGGACAATGGCATCATCGACGGGGTTACGCTGGGCGTTCCGTGGCAGCGTGCGGCCTATGCGCTGATCTACAACGCGGATCTGGTCGGGGCGGCGGGCGTTGCGGTTCCGACCACCGTGCCGGAACTGATCGCCAGCGCGCAAGGCGTGCAGGACAAGACCGGCGCTATCGGCTTCACCTCGCGGCACCAGATCAGCGACTTTTCCGGCTTCTATATGGATTTCCAGAGCTGGGCCTACGGTCATGGGGTAAGCTGGGTCGATGCCGAGGGCAAGCTGACCATCAACACGCCCGAAGCGGCGGCGGCCATTGCGGCCTTCAAGCAGGTGTATGATGCGAAGATCATCCCGGTCGGAGACGACATGCCGACGCAGCGCACCCGGTTCAAGGAAAAGCAGGTCGGCTTCAGCATCGACAATTCCGGCGGCACGCTGAACATTGCTTCCGGTGGCGCGATGGAAAGCAGCCGCATGAAATCGGCGGCGATGCCTTTCCCGCATCCGGGGGCGCATCAGCAGATCTATGTGGCGGTGAATGCCAACAGCGAACACCCCGAGGAAGCCATCGCCTTTCTGAAATGGCTGGTTACACCGGAAGCCCAGGCGGCGCTGCGCAAGGCGTCGGGCCCCGATGCGCTGGCAACCGATGTGCCGCTGGATGCGGATTTCGTGGCGAAGAACCCCTGGGCACCGGTCTTTGCCGAGCTTGCACAGCAGTCCCACTCGGTCCTGATCCCGGGCTACGAAGTGGAGACGACGCAGATCATGCGCCCGGTGATGGAGGCGGTCGAGGAAGTTCTGGTCACAGGCATCACTCCGGAGGAAGCTTTGGCCAAAGCGCAGGACAAAGTCGACCAGATGTTCTGAGGGGCAAAATGCCACGAGGGGAACGATCATGACCTATTCTTTGCAATCCGGGCGGTCAGCTGCCGCCCGGCCCACGGCGGGAAGCCGTCCGGCCCTGGCGGCAAAAATCAGACCGCTGATGCCTTATGCCTTCATGATGCTGCCGGTCATCTATCTGGCCATCTTCATGTTCTGGCCCCTGGGGCGCCAGATCTGGCTCAGCTTCACCCGCACGCGGCTGGCCAATCCCAACCGCAGCGAGTTCATCGGGCTGCGGAACTATGAACGTCTGTTCGATAACCCGGATTTCTACACCGCGCTTTACGTCACCGTAACCTATTCGTTGTTGGCGGTGCTGATCGGGGTGGCCGTTGGAACTGTCGCGGCACTGGCCATGAACCGGCCATTTCCGGGGCGGACGCTGGTACGGGCCATCCTGCTGTTCGGCTGGGCGGTGCCCAACGTGGCGGCGGCGCTGATCTGGCTGTGGATCTTCAACGAACGTTCGGGCGTGCTGAACAGCATCGTCACCGGGCTGGGGCTGGAGCGGATCACCTGGCTGACCAGCACCGACATGGCCCTGTCCTCGATCCTTCTGGTCACGGTCTGGCAGGTGGCGCCTTTCGTCATGCTGGTCATGCTGGCCGCGCTGCAATCCGTTCCGCAAGAGGTGAAGGAGGCCGCCCGCGTGGATGGCGCGGACGCGCTGAACATCTTCCGCGCCGTGACCTTGCCGCATGTCATGCCGACCTTGCAGCTGGTGTCGCTACTGGTTGCCGTCTGGTCGATCCGACGGTTTGACATTATCTATCTGCTGACCGGCGGCGGCCCGATCGGAAGCACCAGCACCCTGATCGTGAAACTGCGGCAGGTTGCCTTTGAAAACCACGACCTCGGCCTTGCCAGCGCCTATGGCGTGATCGGCCTGATCCTGGCCCTGTCGGTTGCCGCCGTGCATGCCGCCTTCAACCACCATCGCCAGAAAGGGCAAAGCTGATGAACCGGCTGACCTCCGCGACCAAAACCTTGCTGCAAGCGCTGCTGGTGCTGCTTCTGGTCGTCTTCGGGGGCTTTCCGATTTACTGGATGGCCACCACCGCGCTGTCGACCAATGCCGAGCTTTACAACAGCGGGCAGGTGCCTTGGCCGCAACTGTCAAACCTGCCCACCGCGCTGGAGGAGCTGACGAAGCTGCCGCTGCTGCGCTGGCTGGGCAACACCGGGATCGTCGCGGTGGGAACCACGCTCCTCAGCCTGATCCTTGGCTCGCTTGCGGGCTATGGCCTCAGCCGGTTCCGCTTTCATGGCAAGGGTATCATCGGCTTCCTGCTGTTCATGACGCAGGTTGTGCCCGAAGCGCTGATCCTTGTGCCGCTTTATGCCATGTTCATCAGCCTTGGACTGTTGAACAGCCTGACGGGGCTGGTCCTGGCGAATGTCGGCTTCTCGCTGCCGGTGGCGGCCTTCATCATCAAGGGCGCGATCGACGCGGTGCCTTACGAGATCGAGGAATCCGCCGCTGTCGACAACTGCCCGCGGCTGAGTGTGCTGACCATGATCGTCCTGCCGATCATTGCCCCCTCGCTGGCTGCTGCTGCGGTGATCGCCTTCTTCGCGGGCTGGAACGAATACCTGTTCGCCGCGACCTTCTTGATGGACAACTCCCTTTGGCCCGCCAGCGTCGGCCTTGCCTCCTTTATCGGGCAGTATGAAACGCCGCTTTCCGCCGTGATGAGTGCCGCCCTGATCTTCAGCCTGCCCGCCGTCGTCTTTTTCCTGCTGATCCAGCGCAAGATCGTGGCGGGCATCACTGCCGGCGCCGTGAAAGGATAATCACCATGCCCAACATTCAGCTTGACCGGGTCCACAAGGCTTTTGGCGAGACTCAGATCATCCCGCAGTTCGACGCCAGCATCAACGATGGCGAGTTCCTGGTTCTGCTTGGCCCCTCCGGCTGCGGAAAGTCCACGCTTTTGCGGATGATCGCGGGGCTTAGCGACATTACCGATGGCACATTGCGCTTTGACGGCCGCGATGTGGGCAACTGGACGCCCAGCCAACGTGGCGTGGCCTTCGTGTTTCAGTCCTACGCGCTTTACCCCCATATGACCGTGCGGGAAAATATCGCCTTTCCCTTGCTGATGGACCGTTTCCGCAAATGGCATCACATTCCGGTCGTCAGCAGCTTCGTGCGCTGGCGGATGATGCATGAGCCCGGGATCGTCGAGCGGACGGACCGCATCGCCGCGCAGCTTGAGCTGACCGCGCTGATGAACCGGCGCCCGGCAAACCTGTCGGGTGGTCAGCGGCAGCGCGTGGCGCTGGCCCGGGCACTGGTGCGCGATCCCTCACTCTACCTTCTGGACGAGCCGCTGTCGAACCTGGATGCCAAGCTGCGGACGCAGATGCGCTCCGAGATTTCTGCGCTGCATCAGCGAGTGCAGAAAACCTTCATCTATGTGACCCATGATCAGGTTGAGGCGATGACCATGGCGACCAAGATCATCGTCATGGACAAGGGCGTGATCCAGCAGATCGGTACGCCCGATGAGATCTACGCGCGGCCCGCGAACACCTTTGTTGCCCGCTTTGTCGGTGCGCCGCCGATGAACCTGATGAACGTCACGATCAGCGGCAACGCGCTGACTCTGGACAGATGCACCTGGCAGGCAGCTCACCCGCTGCCGCAGGACGGTCAGGCAATCCTGGGTATCCGGCCCGAGAATTTCCGCCTGGTGCCGGAAGGGCAGGGGCCGCTTCCGGTCGAGATCGTGCTGGTGGAACGGCTTGGGGCCGAGGTGATCCTTGGCTGCCAGGTGCTTTCAGGCCAGGCCGGCAAGGCCGACGCATTGCTGCGACAGGATCTGATCCATGTCCGGGTTGCCGGAAATCCGGGCCTTTCGCATGGCGACAGAGCCGCGCTGACTTATGACGCGGATCGGCTCAACTGGTATTCCACGGAAACCGGGGTGGCGCTTGACGCCTCAGGGGCATCGCTGTGGCAGTCGGCATGAAGGGCAGGACCATGACCCCCTTTCATGTCACGGCGACAGGGCACAGCCTGAACTATCTGCCCGAATATGTGGCCGTGGATCAGGGCTTTTTCGCGGATGAAGATCTGACGGTCACCGCCAGCGTGCCCCGGCCCTGGGACCGGGTGCTGGACGACCTGCGTGACGGCACTGCCTCCGCCGCACTTGGCGGCATCTGGGTGCCGTCGATGTATCGCGACCGTGCCGACCATCTGGTACCCTTTGCCCAGATTGCGGCCCGCGCGCCCCTTGCCCTTCTCGGGCGCGAGGCGGCGGCAGATTTTTCCTGGCAGGCACTGCCGGGCAAGACCGTGCTGATGAAGGGCAGCAACGGCGCTAGTGTCGGGCTGTATTTCAAGATGCGCCTGCGAGAGGAGGGTATTGACCCCGGGCGCATTGGCTTCATCCAAGATCTTGACGGGGCGATGCTGTCGAAACTGTTCCTTGGCGGCTTGGGCGACTATCTTGTGATCGACTATCCCGGCGCGCTGAGACTGGCGGCGGCTGGCGGGTGTCACATCGTGCAGGCCTTTCCGGTTCAGGGCGGCCCGATCCCGTGGAGCGTCTATTATGCGCTTGGCCCAGCGGATGACGGGCGGGTGCAGCAGCAGGCCGTCTTTTGCCGGGCCTTGCAGCGCGGCATGGACTGGATTCAGGCGCGGGAGCCGGAAAGCTACGGTGATTTCCTGACCCGCATCTTCCCGGCGCTGCCGGTGGATATCCTGCTGCGCGCCGCGCGAACCTACCGGGAAAACGCCATGTGGACGACGCCCTTGATTGACCCGGAGGGCTATGAAAGGTGGCAGCTCGGTATTGCTGACGGGCACCTGATCAGCGCGCCCATCCCCTATGAAACGCTGAACGATCCCCGGCCCACCGCCGCGCTGAGGGCTGCGGCGTGAAGATCGCGGTCATCAATCCCAACACAACAGCCTCCATGACCGCCGCCATCGGGGTGGCGGCACGGAGTGCGGCGGCGCCCGGCACCGAAATCCTCGTTGGCCAATCCACATCGGGGCCGGTGGCCATCGAAGGGCCGTTCGACGGCGCGCTTTGCCTGCCGGGCCTGTTGCGGGCCATCGCCCGGGCCGAGCAGGCAGGGGCCGTGGCCCATGTCATCGCCTGCTTCGATGATACCGGGCTGGATGCCGCCCGTGCCATGTCGGTGTATCCGGTGATCGGGCTGGGCGAGGCTGCCCTGCATCTGACCAGCCTGCTGGCGCAGCAGTTCTGCGTGGTGACGACGCTGTCCCGCTCGGTTCCCACCCTGCGGGCGAACATACTGCGCTATGGGTTCGAGCGGCGCTGCCCGCACGTTCTGGCCAGCGACATTCCGGTTCTTGACCTGCATCGACCGGAAAGCGGGGCAAGGGAGCGCATCCGCGCGCTGATTGCGCATGGCATGCAGAACGGTGCCGAGGCGGCGATTCTGGGGTGTGCCGGGATGGCTGATCTTGCGGCGGGACTGACGCAGGACCTGGGCCTGCCGGTTGTCGATGGCGTGGATGCCGCCGTGCGGCTGGCAGAAACGCTGGTCTGGTCCGGGCATCGTCCGTCGAAGGTCGGGGGCTGGGCGCTGCCCGCCCGGCTTGATCAGCTCGCCGTGACAGCCTAGGTGTTTAGTCCCGGGGTGTGGTGGTCTACCAATCTGTGACCATCACAAGGATGCCCTATGGGACTTCTTCACGGCAGCGCCACGACCACGCACACCATCCGAGCTCTCATACAGCGATCGCAGGCTTCGAACGCGGCGCTGAGCCGGGGACTCGGTATCAACGTCAAGACCGTGGCCAAGTGGCGAAAGCGGGAGCGCGTCGAAGATGCCCGGATGGGGCCGAAAGAGGTGCGTTCAAGTGCCCTGAGCCCAGACGAGGAAGCAGCGGTCGTGGCTTTTCGGCGCCACACGCTGCTGCCACTGGACGACTGCCTCTACGCGCTGCAGCCTTCGATCCCGCATCTGACACGCTCTTCCCTGCATCGCTGTCTGCAAAGGCATGGCATCAGCCGTTTGCCCGAAGTCGAAGGCGACAAGCCGAAACGGAAGTTCAAGGTCTACCCGATCGGGTACTTTTTCATCGACATCGCGGAAGTTCGTTCCGGAGAAGGGAAGATCTACCTGTTCGTGGCCATTGACCGAACATCAAAATTTGCCTTCGTCGAGCTTCACCAGAAGGCCGGAAAGGTGGTCGCGGCCCGGTTTATGCGCAACCTGATCGCCGCTCTGCCTGACCGGGTCCACACCGTTCTGACTGATCGAGCCATTGGGCCGCCATTGGTCCGAGAGACAATGGCGAGGGGCGTCCAATTTGCCAACCGGCAACAGGAGCGCCACGCGATGGTCCATATCTTCGGCCGGGTTTGCCGGCAGAACGGGATTGAGCACCGGCTGACGAAAATCAACCATCCCTGGACTAACGGCCAGGTCGAACGGATGAACCGCACGATCAAGGAAGCAACTGTCAAGCGGTACCACTACGAGACCCACGCCGAGCTGGAGGGCCACCTCGACGCGTTCATCGTCGCCTACAATTATGCACGCCGCCTGAAGACGCTGAAGGGCCTCACGCCGTTCGAATACATCTGCAAAATCTGGACAGCAGAGCCAGATCGATTCATCTTGAATCCAGTCCACCAGATGCCGGGACTGAACACCTAGGGTCGGCGCCCCTCACTCCCGGCGCGGCGTCGCCACATCGTCCATTAGCTCGACAAAGCGGTCGATGCGCTGGAAATGGGCGACGCTTGCGTTTTCTTGCTGCGAATAGACGTTCCAGGCAATGTAGTCGATCACCGTGGTTGCGGCCGACAATGAGTTAAATGGCGCGGGAGAATGACACCGGCAGCGGATCGTATGGTCCGCTGCCTTGGCGCTTTCAGCGGCACTGATGTCGGTGATCAATGTTACCACCGCGCCATTGCCGCGCAGCTCCTGCAACAGGCGTGGCAAAAGTTTCGGTCGGCGGCGGAAGGCAAAGACCATGACCAGATCGCCCGCGCGCACCCCCGCCAGTTCATGTGCCATCGAAGTGCCGGTTCCCGGCAGCACCCTGACATCGTCCTTGACCAGCCCGAAGTAATGCGCGGCGTAATGCGCCAGGCCGAAGCCGTTGCGTAGGCCGATGATCCAGACCCGCTTTGCCGACACCGTTACCTGACAGATCGCCTCCAATGTCGCAGCGGGGATGCTATCTACGGTGGCGTGGATGTTGTCGATGGTAGATTGAACCACGGTCGAAAGTGAGACCCTGTCGGGGACGATCTCGGGAGCGTCGATTGCGCCGCCCTGTGGCGAACCCCAATGGGTCGCTTCCCGGATCTGCCGCTTCGCCGAAGGGTAGGAGCTATATCCCAATGTGCGGATCAGTCTTGCTGCCGTGGCGGTCGATACCTTTGCCTCGGTCGCCAGTTCCGCAGCCGTGTAGAGCGCCAGGTCCATCTGATGTTCAAGCATGACATCGGCCAAGCGGCGCTCCGCAGGCGACAAAGTTGCATATACCCCGTAAATGCGGGCTTCCAGAGATCGCGTCGAACTGTTCATCGCGTCTCCTGCGTTTTCGGAACGGTAGCACGAAATCTAAAGATCGGCGCGGCACCATTCCAGCCCAAAAGACCCATAAAATCATTCTGACTGTTGAGCGGCGCGCAATAAGCTCTCGCTGCGGCGTGAACCGCGTCCCAACGAACCGGTTATCCATGAGGGCGTTGTCAGAAAACTTGGCTTGAGGCGGAGCAGGCGGGCGGGCGCTGTCAAAGAAACTGGGCTTGAGGCGGGCAGGACTGTCTCGTAGCGTTCACGCATGAAGAAACGCTCGCCCTTTGAGGAGCCGCGTTCTCCGAAAGATCGTGAGGTGCCCCTAGATTTGTAGACGCATTGCCCCCTAACTTTGAGGCGAGGAGGCCGACATGGGGACAAGCAACTACAGCGACGAGTTCAAGCGGGATGCGGTGCACCAGATCACGGTGCGCGGGTATCCGGTGCGGGAGGTGTCGCAGCGTTTGGGCGTCAGCACGCATTCTCTTTACAAGTGGCTGAAGTTGTTCGCGGAGCCGGTTCCAAAGCCCGGCGTGGATCATGAAGCCGAGAACCGGCGGCTGAAGCGCGAGCTGGCCAGGGTGACCGAGGAGCGCGACATTCTAAAAAAGGCAACGGCGTACTTCGCGCGAGAGTCCCAATGAAGTACGCGTTCATCCGGGCGCATCGCGAGGAATTCGGCGTCCGGGCCATGTGCCGAGTGCTTCGGGTCCATTTCTCCGGCTTCTACGCATGGTTTAAGGAACCATTAAGCCACCGTGCGCAAGAGGATGCACGTCAGACCGAGCTGATCCGGCAGGCCTGGACTGAAAGCGGCAAGGTCTATGGCTACCGCAAGCTGACCGACGATCTGCGCGACCAGGGCGAACGCATCTCGGAGAACCGGGTTGCCCGGCTGGCGTCGCTGGCCGGGATCGCCGCACAGGTGGGCTACAAGCGCCGTCCCGGCCGATATGGCGGCAAGACCGCCGTGGTTGCCGAGAATAGATTGGAGCAGCGGTTCGAGGCATCCGCTCCCGATCAGGTCTGGGTGACCGACATCACCTACATCAAGACCCACGAAGGCTGGATGTTTCTGTGTGTCGTTATCGACTTGTTCTCGCGGCGTGTTGTTGGCTGGTCCGCCCAGTCCCGAATGACCACGGACTTGGCCCTGCAGGCCCTGCTGATGGCCGTCTGGCGACGCAAGCCGACGGACCGGGTCACGGTGCATTCAGACCAAGGCTCTCAGTTCACCAGCCGGGAGTGGCAGATGTTCCTACATCAGCACAATCTGGAACCGAGCATGAGCCGGCGCGGAAACTGTCATGACAATGCCGTCGCAGAAAGCTTCTTCCAGCTGTTGAAGCGCGAACGCATCCGCCGTCGGACCTATCCGACCCGCGATGCCGCCAGACAGGACGTGTTCGAATACATCGAGCTATTCTACAACCCGAAGCGCAAGCACACGAAAAACGGCATGCTGTCGCCCGTTGACTTCGAAATCAGACAGCTCAATCTGAACAAGGCAGGTGTCTAGGAAACTAGGGGCACCTCACCATAAGCGTCATGGGGCTCTGTGGAAGCCGATCTGCAGGTGGACACGAAGCGCGTTCTGGATGTGATCCTGCGCGGCCTTGTCGGCGGCGTCGGGGTCGCGCGCGCGGATGCCGTCGAGAATTAGCAGGTGTTCGGTCAGCAGTTCGGCGGGGCGTCCGAGCGGCACGTATTTCGCGCCCTTCAAGAGCGCCATAGAGTCAGAGATGGCTTCGATGGAGCGCAGCAGGAAGCGGTTGTGCGCCGCCGAGTAAAGCGCGTTGTGGAATTCCCAGTTGATCTGGTTCAGCAGCTTGGGGTCGTCCATCGCCGCAGTGCTCTTGTCGAGGATGAAGGCCAACTCCTCGATCTCGGCCAGCGAGGCATGCTGGGCCGCGAACCGCGCCGCGACGCCTTCTAGGTGCTGGCGCAGCTGGTAGAGTTCCACGACCTCGTGGCGGTCGAGTTCGGCCACGACCGCCCCGCGCTGCGGTTCGAGAATGACGCGCCGTTCTGACTGCAGCCGGCGCAGCGCCTCACGGACCGGCGTGCGGCTGACGCCCAGTTCCTTCGAGACCACCGCCTCGCGTATACGGTCGCCAGGATTGTACATGCCCTCCCGGATCCACCGGGACATCTCCTGGTAAACATGTTCCGCAAGCGATGGGGCCGTCTCCGCTCCATCCGATTCAGCATTCTTTTTCAGCACGTTATAGATCCTTCCTGCGCACCGTGAAGGCACCGTTGATCGGCCGATGTTACTGCATTCCTAAGGCGGATGGCGCCGTAAATCGAGAGGGGTTGACGGGAGTGTTTAGAAAAGTATTAGATTGCATGCAATCAAATACAATGCGAGTCGATCCGGCTCAAAACCATGGCGGATGGCGCCAGCAGATCCAGGGAAAGGAAGACGAATGATCGCCAATCTGAAGTCCACTCTTGCAGTCTTGTGCAGCGTCACCGCGATCGCCACGGCCGCGCCAGCGGCTGCGGAGTATCCGGAAAAGCCAATCACCATGATCGTTGCCTACTCGCCCGGCGGAGGGACGGATACCGCCGCGCGGACCATTGCGAAATACGTGGAAAAGCACCTCGGCCAGCGGCTTGTCGTCGAGAACAAGGCCGGGGCAGGCGGGCAGATCGGTTTCTCCGCGCTCGCGACCGCAAAGCCTGACGGATACGAGATCGGCTTCGTCAACGTGCCGTCGATCCACCTCGTGAAGAAGCTGCGCGAGGGCGTACCCTACGAGATTTCCGATTTCGACCCGATCGCCAACATCCAGCTCGACCCGGTGGTGGTCGCGGTTGCGGCGGAAAGCCCCTACCAGACGCTCGCCGATCTGCTGGCCGATGCGAAGGCGCATCCGGGCGAGTTGAACATCGGCGCGGATGGACCGCAGTCGAACAACCAGCTTCAGTTGGTGGTGGCCGAGAAGGCGCTGGACGTCGATTTCAACTTTGTCGCCTTTGACGGCACCGGGCCGGCGGTGAAGGCGACGCTGGGCGGCGAACTGGCGGCTTCGCTGCCGTCGGCGAGCGGCGCGACGTCTCAGGTCGAGAGCGGCCGACTGCGGCTGCTGGGCGTGTTCGCTGACCAGCGCAGCCCGTTGTTCCCCGACGTGCCGACAGTGAGCGAGCTGGCGGGCATGGCGGTGAATTCGGTCGGCGCCTCGATGCGCGGGATCGCAGCACCCAAGGGGCTTGCGCCGGAACAGAAGGTGTTCCTCGAGAAGGCCTTCGCTGCGGTGATGGAAGATCCCGAGTTCCTGGAACACGCCAAGTCGGCCGGGCTACCGCTCCAATACATGAACGCCGAAGAGTTCGGCGCCTACCTGGCCAAGGCCGACGCCGAACTTGATAGTTACGTCGATTTGCTGAAGTAAGCGCACAAGCGGAAGCATGGAGAAAGCCGACATGACCACAACAACCCGTGATGCGATTTTTGCGGCGCTGGCCCTAGGCATTGCCCTGGCAATCGGTTTGACGGCGTTCGGCTATCCCGTCGGCTCCTCCTACTTCCCGCGCAGCCTGGCGGTCTTCATGGGCGTTATGTCGGTGATCTACGGTTTTCGCGTCTGGCGCGGTGCGGCGGGCGCCGAGCCGGTAACTGGCGTGGGCGCGGGCGCCGCCTTTGTCGCATTCGCGGCGATCGCGGTCTGCGCCCTCGGCATGAAGGTGATAGGTTACGAGGTGACGACCTTCCTCTTCCTCTTCGGCCTGATCCTGACGCTGGGCGGCCGGCAGCGGCTGGTCGCCTCGCTGGCGGTTGCAGCCGGCGCCACGGCCGCGCTCCACGTCATCTTTTTCGTGCTGCTTGGCGTTGCCCGGCCGGAAAGCCTTTTCTTCTGACAATCGCGGGATAGCGCAGCAATGTTCGAAAATCTGTTGATGGGGGCCGCATCCCTGCTGGATCCGGCGATGTTGCTCGCGGTTGTCGCGGGCGTGGTAGGTGGTGTCATCATCGGTGCCTTGCCGGGGTTGACCAGCACCATGGGCGTGGCGCTGCTCATACCGGTGACCTTCTCGCTGCCGCCGCAGGTCGGGCTGGCGATGCTGGGCGGCATCTATTGCGCCTCGACCTACTCCGGCGCGATCAGCGCAATCCTGCTGAACATCCCCGGCACCTCCGCCTCGGTCGCCACGATGCTGGACGGCCACCCGATGGCAAGGGCCGGCGAGCCCGGGCGCGCGATTTCGCTGGCGACCTTCGCCTCGGCCATCGGCGGCGTCGTCAGCGTGCTGGCGCTGTTGCTGCTGGCCCCGGAACTGGCGGAGTTCTCGTTGCGCTTCGGGTCGCCCGAATACTTCCTGCTGGCCATTTTCGGCATCACCGTGATCGCTTCAATGTCGGCGGGTGCGATGGAGAAGGGCCTGATCGCCGGTGCCCTCGGCCTGATCTTGAGCACCGTCGGGGTGCACCCGCTGACCGGAACCATGCGCTTCACGATGGACCTGCCCACGCTCTACGACGGCATTCCGCTCGTGGTGTCGCTGATCGGTCTCTACTCGATCCCCGAGGTCATCGACCTGATCCGGCGCGCCCGCATTTCGGGCGAGGACAGCCGGGGCGTCGACCGTTCGAGCGCGCTGCGGGTGCTGCCCGAGCTGATGTCGCAGAAACTGAACCTGCTGAGGTCGAGCGTGATCGGGATCATTGTCGGGATCGTGCCGGGTGTCGGTTGCAGCGTCGGCGGCTTTCTGGCCTATGACGCGGCCAAGCGTGCCTCGAAGGCGCCGCAGTCCTTTGGCAAGGGCGCATCCGAGGGCATCGTCGCCAGTGAGACCGGCAACAACGCCGTCACCGGCGGCACGCTGATCCCGCTACTGACGCTGGGCATCCCGGGCAACCCGGTCACCGCGGTTCTGCTGGGCGGGATCATGATCCACGGCCTTCGGCCGGGGCCGGAGCTGTTCACGACAAACGCCGATGTGACCTATGCCTTCATCTTCAGCCTGTTCCTGTCCAACCTGCTGTTCATTCCGGTCGGCCTCCTCCTGGCGCGATACGGGCTGCGTGTGGTGCAGGTGCCCCCGGCGATCCTCGCGCCGATCATCCTGGCGCTGGCGATCATCGGCGCCTACGCGATGCGCGGGTCGGTCGACGACATCTGGGTGATGCTGGCGATCGGCGCACTTGGCTGGGGCATGGCAGCGCTTGCCGTGCCGCGCGCGCCGCTGGTGCTGGGCCTGGTGTTGGGCACCCTGGCCGAAGGCGAACTAGCCCGGTCGCTGGCGCTGGTGCGTGGCGATGTCGGCGCCTTTGCCCTTCAGCTGGTCACCCGGCCGATCTGTCTGGTTCTCATCGGGTTGTGTGCCTTTGCCATCCTGCATGGCATCGTCCAGCACCGCCGCAACTCGAAATTCCTCGAGTAGGGCCTACCCTCACTCACTTCCAGAAACACGACCGAGAGGAGCTTCCCGGTGAGCGTTGTCATGACGATTCCCTGCCCTGTACACAAGATCGGCCAGAGTGCCGGCCATCATTTCTTCGGCTACTACAACAAGAGCATCTGGGACCGTGAAGGGCAGCGGATGCTGGCGCTTCGGGTGCCGCGCATGGCCTGGGATCTGGCGGCAGACGACATCGCCGAGGTGGGGTATTTCGACCTTGCCTATGACAAGACATTTCGCACGGTGGACACGACGACGGCGTGGAACTGGCAGATGGGCACCCAGCTGCAATGGCTGGAGGGCCTGCCGGGCCGCAAGCTGATCTTCAACCGCCGCAGCGATGACGCCGCCGGCGCCTATCCGGGCCTGCAGGCGCGCATTCTCGATATCGACGATGGCAGCATCATCGATTTGCCCGACCCGGTCTATGTGGTCGCGCCCGACAGCAGCTATGCCATCTGCGTCGATTACATGCGGTTCACCGCGACCCATCCCACCATCGGCTATATGCCTGCCGGGCCCGCGCCGGAGCTTGAGCTTGCGCCAGCCGATGACGGCATTCGCCGAATGGAACTGCCCGGAGGGGAGTCGCGGCTGCTGCTCAGCCTCGCGGATCTGAAAGAATTCCAGCCGGTGGCCTCGATGGAGGGTGCGATCCATTGGGTCACGCATCTGGAGATCAACCCGGCCGGGGACCGGGTGCTGTTCCTGCACCGCTGGACGCGGCGGATCGAGGACGAGACCTGCTGGCTGCACCGGCTGCTGGTGGTCAATGCCGACGGTACCGGGCTGAAGCTGCTGGAATGCAGCGACCACCCAATTCCGCACCTGGACAACGCGCACGATCCATATGCGCTCGACACTTTCGACTACGAAAAGTCGGAGTATCAGATTTCGCACCCGACCTGGCGGGACGACCGGCACATCATGGTCTGGGGGCCGCACGCGGGCGAGATCCACTACCAGCTCTACGACATCGAGACCGGCGAGGCCGAGGTGGTGGGCGCGGAGGTGCTGACCGAGAACGGTCACATGACCTATTCGCCCGACAAGGCCTGGATGATCTCGGACACCTACCCGGACAAGCACACGAACATTCGCAAGCTGTTCCTCTACCACCTTGCGACGGGGCAGCGTGTCGATGTGGCCGACCTGCTAACCGATCCGACGCTTGGCAAGGAGAACCGCTGCGACCTGCATCCGCGCTGGCATCCCGACGGCGGATCGGTCTGCATCGATTCCGTCCACGAGGGCGAGCGGCAACTCTATGTCGTCGACCTGGACGCCGCCTTGGCACGCTGACGGTCTTGTCAAAGCAAACAGGCTTGAGGGCTCTGTCAAAAGAAACCGGCTTGAGGCTGGTAGTTCGTCTGCGTAGCCTTCGGCCATGCCCCAACGCTCGCCGTTACGCTATTTCAAGACGTCGCCCGAGGTCATTCGCCTGGCCGTGATGATGTACATCCGGTTCCCGCTGTCCCTGCGCAACGTCGAGGACCTACTGCACGAGCGCGGCATCGACATCTGCCACGAGACGGTCCGGTTCTGGTGGCACAGGTTCGGACCGATGTTCGCCGCCGAGATCCGCAAGCGCCGCATCGTGCGCATGCGATCGAGCCGCTGGCGCTGGCACTTGGACGAGGTCTTCGTGAAGATCAACGGCGTGCGGCACTACCTCTATGGACGGCCCTCCCATTGCAAGGGTTCAGGGGTCTTGGCTGCGTAGATCCGTTGCAAACATCTATCCGGCGTCAGCCGACCTCTCAGCCGGAGCGCCCAAATGGGGTATCCGCATGTGCGCGCCTCTACATCTGGTAGGCCTCGCAGGCCGAGATAGTGCTCAGGCTCATCGCGCATCGGTTCGATCCGTGCGGTCCATTTCTCCGTCATCCTGCAATCGGCAGTGCTACCCTCAGGTGGCGGCGTGGTACGGCTTGCCCGTTCGAAGCACGGCCCAGATGATCCGTGCGTTCTTGTTGGCGAGTGCCACCGTGGCGCGGTTAACACCGCGCCGCTCCCGAAGCTCGTTGATTCATATGCTCAGGGGATCGGTCTTGTTCGGCGCCGTCCGAACGACCGACCTCGCTCCATGGACCAGCAGGGTCCGCAACTGCTGGCTGCCGCGCTTGGAGATCCCCATCAGGACGCGCTTGTCGCCGCTCGAATGCTGGCGCGGCACGAGCCCGAGCCAGGCGGCGAGATGACGGCCGTTGCGGAATTCGGCGCCATCTCCGACCGCGGCGAAAATCGCGGTGGCGGTCTTCGGCCCGACGCCTTTGATCCGTGCGATGCGCTTGCAGTTCTCGCTCTCCCGGAACACGGTCTGGATCTTCTGCTCGAACGAGGCGATGCGGCGATCGAGGTCGCAGAAGAGATCCCAAAGCTCGGCGATCGCTTCCCGCGCCATATTCGTCAACGCGTTGCCGAGGTCATCCAGAATCTCCGGGATTCGCGGCCTGGCGCGCGTGATCGACTGGGCGATGGCGAAGCCGCGATCAAGCAGCAGGCCCCGGATCTGGCAGACGGTGGCGGTGCGGTGATTGACGAGCCTTTGCCGGGCGCGGTGCAGCGCCTGAATGTCCTGCTGCTCAACCGTCTTCCTGGGAACCAGCGGTATGTGGGGCTGCCGCACGGCGGTGCAGATCGCCTCGGCGGGTCTTGTCAGATTAAATCGCTGCTGTATGTTTCGAGACGGGAAATTCAGTGCCGATCTTCGTCGCATGCTTGACCACGGTCCAGCAAACAGAGGGATTGTTCCCCAGCGTCAGAGCAGGGCGGCGGGGAAGAACGGGCCCCAACTTTTGCTCTGACAGTACCCTCTGCAAGGTCTTTTCCCTTACGGATTGATTTCTTGCACCTCCGTTCGAAGGGAGTGAGCAGGAAGGGACGGCAAGGCCCGATTCCTCTGACAGTACCCCGATGTCCACACATGCCAGCACCGGATCGAACCAGACGGTCAGCGAGCCACGCTGCTTCAAAGCCTGATTGTAGCTATGCCAGGTGGTGGTCTTGTAGGTCGTCTTCGGAGGCCTGCTCATGCTTCCCGGCTAGCATGCTGGATTCACGAGATGAATCCCCTGCATTTGCGCAACAGCGCCGGGTGGCGACGAAAATGAACTGCGTGAAGCTGCTCGGGCAGCGGTTGATGTCCCGCGACTTCGACCGCTAGGTTGCCGAAGTTCAGAAACGTGCGGCGGTCATGAATCGCTTCACTGCCCTCGGCATCCCGGTCACCGTGGCCCTGGGATAAGTGTGTCTGGGGAAAGCGAAACTGCGGCCATCAGCTGATTTGCGCAACAGCGCCTTGACAGGTCGGCGACAAAAGTATGTATATAATTACATACTAAGAAACTGTGTGCCGTTTTGTTTCCCGCAACAAGGAGGACTATCATGAAGTACTTCATCCTACCGAAAGCACTCACCTGGACCGTTGCTGGCGCAATGCTGGGAGCCGTAAGCCTTGTGGCAGTTTCAAACCGGGCCATGGCCGAAGAGATTACACTGAACATGATCGGATCATGGGCGCCCGGCACATCGGCGGATGCGGATATCGCGATGCGCTTCATAGAGGAGGTGAGTCGGATTTCGGGTGGCGAAATTACCGTAAACTATCGCGGTGCCGCCGAAGTGGTGCCGATTTTCGATCAGCCCGACGCGATCGTGCGGGGACTGTTCGATGTCTGGTACGGCGCGCCCAACTACTGGGCCGGGACGGTGCCCGCCAGCTATGTCACCGAACTGTCGGAGTTCGATGTGCCTGATCAGGGACCGGGGAGCGAACTGTTCGCCTTGATGGACAAGATCTTCGGGCGCAGCGGGATCAAGTACCTAGGGCATTACTCGGGCGATGCCGAGGATGGCAATCACTATCTGATCTCGCAGGAAAAGATTACGAAGATCTCCGACCTCAAGGGCAAGCAGATCCGGGTGCCGCCGCTGACGCGTGACTTCGTCGTCGCCGCCGGGGGTGAGCCGGTGACCCTGCCGCCCGGTGATGTTTATGTCGCGCTCGAGCGCGGAACGGTTAGCGGGTTCACCTGGCCCTATTTCGACAGCTTCACCAGCTTTGGCTGGCATGAGGTCTCAAAGTACCTGATCAACCAGCCGATCTACCGCAACGGCATTAATATCGTCATGAACCAGGATCGTTGGGACAGCCTGCCCGAGAAAGCCCACGACGACATCATGAAGGCGGTCGAGACGACGCAGCTCTGGGCGCTTGGTTGGGTCGCGGCTCATCAGGCGACGCAGCTCCCGGCGATGCAGGCAGCCGGGATGGAGGTGATCGAACTGTCCGATGAGGATGCCAAGGAATGGCGCGAGAAGTCACGCGCCGCCCTGTGGAAGCGGTTCGAGGACACGATTGACGCCGAGGACTACAAGGAAGCCAAGCGCCTAATCGGTGACTGATCCCTTACTGATCCGGCGCCTGGACCGGCGCCCCGTGCGCTGGTCCAGGCATCACTCCACATATGAGCGAGGCAGGACGGCCATGACGGGTTCATCTAGGGCGGGGCGAATACTGGACGGCATACTGGCGTGCTTTGCGGGACTGGCCGGGGCACTGATGATTTTCATCATGCTGATCATCTGCACGAAGGTGGCCATGCGATATTTTTTCGGCACCGGCATCGTAGGGATCGATCAGATCAGTGGCACGGCCATGCTCTACATTGCCTTCCTGTCTGCGGCCTGGGTCCTGAAGAAGGAAAGCCATGTTACGATTGACATCGTCCTGGCAATCATCGACGCGACCGCGCGGCGCCGAATGAACGTGGTGGCCTCGTTGCTCTGCGCCGCGGTCTGCTTGATCATCACGATCTTCGGTGCGTTGGAGGTCTGGCAGTCCTGGGTGCGCGAAGTCCGCATCGCCTCGGAAATAGAGATTCTGCGCGCCTATAACCTGGCGGTAATACCGCTGGGCTGTTTTCTGCTGTTCCTTCAGTTTCTCCGGCGCGCACGTGGCGGTGTGATCGAAGGTTCCTTCGGGAAAGAGGCGGGTTGAGACATGTGGGACTGGCCGATCTATGCACTGATGTTTTTCGGCGGGCTGGTCGTCCTGCTGCTGGGCGGTCTGCCCGTCGCCTTCGCGTTTCTGCTGCTGAACGTTGTGGCGATCTATTTCTTCTGGGGCGGCACGGCAGGGATCCACCAACTCGTGCTGAGCATCGACAGCTCAATCGCCACTTTTATCCTGGTGCCGGTGCCAATGTTCATACTGATGGGTACGATGATGTTCCATTCCGGCGTCGCCGGGCGGCTAATTGACGTTCTGGACGCCTGGCTTGGCCGGTTGCGCGGTCGCCTGTCGATTCTGGCCGTGGGCGCGGGGGCGATGCTGGCCACCGTGACCGGCGTGGCGATGGGCAGCGTGGCGATGCTGGGCTCGACCCTGGTGCCCGAGATGGAAAAGCGCGGCTATTCGAAATCCATGTCGCTGGGGCCTGTGCTGGCCAGCGGCAGCCTCGCGATTATGATTCCGCCAAGCGCGCTGGCGGTGATCCTGGCCAGCCTGGGCAGGATCTCGGTCGGCGGCATGCTGGTGGGCATCCTGCTACCGGGGCTTCTGCTGGCGCTGTCCTACGGGATCTACATCTTCGTGCGGTGCCTGATGCAGCCCTCTCTGGCGCCCGCCTACGCGCCGGAGCCGGTGCCGATGGGCCGCCGGATCACGGATACGCTGCTGTACGTCGTGCCGATGATGTCGGTGATCGTGGTGGTGATCGGCTCGATCTTCGCGGGCATGGCGACACCGACTGAGGCAGCCGCCATAGGCGCACTGATGACCTTCGTCCTGGCGGCCGTCTATGGCAAGCTGACCTGGTCGGTCACGAAAAAGGCCGTCGGCTCGGCCACGCTGATTTCCGCGATGGTGCTGATCATCCTCAGCGGCTCCGCGGCGTTCAGCCAGTTGCTGGCCTTCTCGGGGGTTACGTCCGGGATCACGCGGCTGGCGCTTGGCCTCGACGTTCATCCGGTGATCCTGCTGATCCTCATGCAGGCCGTGGTCTTCGTGCTGGGCATGTTCCTGGAACAGACCTCGATCGTGATGGTGACGGTTCCAATCTTTATGCCCATCGTCGCCGCCATGGGCTGGGAGCCGGTGTGGTTCGGGGCGATCATGCTGCTGAATCTGGAACTGGCGACGCTGTCACCGCCCTTCGGCCTCAGCCTGTTCGTGATGAAGGGAATCGTATCGCGCGACACTACGATGATGGACATCTACCTGGCTGTGCTGCCCTTCGTGGCGATCAATCTGGTCGTGATGGGCATCATCATCGCCTTTCCGGCGATCGTGCTGTGGCTGCCCAGCATAATGCTGTGACGCGTCGGGCCGGCCGGCTGGCAGGGCATGCCAGCGCCCTTTCCACGCGCAACAAAAGGATGACACCGTAATGCGACCGGCGAGTTTCGAGTATCACCGTGCCGAGGATCTCTGCCATGCGCTGGATCTTCTGCACGAGTTCGGCGACGATGCCTCGCCGCTTGCCGGCGGACAGAGCCTGGTACCGATGATGAACCTGCGGCTGGCGCGGCCGGAGATTCTGGTGGATATCAACAATGTCGGCTGCGCGGGTATCGAGGTGGCCGAGCGCGCGATCACGCTAGGCGGGCTTTGCCGGCATCACCTGGTCATGTCCAGCGACGATATCCACCGCCGTGCACCCATTCTGCGCGAGGCCTACGGCTATCTGGCGCACCCGGTCATCCGGCGGCGCGGCACGGCCGGCGGCAGCATCGCCTACGCCGACCCAACGGCCGAGTTGCCGACTTTGCTGATGCTGCTGGACGGAGAGATCACACTGTCATCGAAGGACAGCGAGCGACAGCTTCACGCCGCCGAGTTCTTTCGTGGTGCCTTCTCCACGGCGGCAGAGCCCACCGAACTGGTCACCGCGCTACGCCTGAACCTGCCGGCCGGCGGCTGGGGCGGGGCGTTCGACGAAGTCTCCCAGCGGCATGGCGACTACGCGGTGGCCAGCGTCGCGGTCGCGGTCCGGCTGAAGGATGACCGGCTGACCGGGTGCCGCATCGCCGTTTCTGGCGCCGATACCTTCTCTGTGCGGGCCACCGCGCTGGAGGACATGCTGAACGGCGAGACCCCCTCGGACGCGCTCGCCCGGGCCGCGGGGCAGCAGGTGCAGGGCGCCTTTGCCTGCTATTCCGACATCCGCGCCAGCGCCGAGAACCGCCGGCGGATTCTAGCACGGCTGGTCGAGACCACGCTAGTCACGGCATTCGCTAGGGCCGGGGAGGGAAGATCGTGAAACTGAATCTGACCGTGAACGGTCGCAGCAAGGAAGTCGACGCCGAACCGCGTCGCCTGCTGGCCGATGTGCTGCGGACCGAATTCGGCGCCTATGGTGTTCATATCGGCTGTGCACAGGGCGCCTGTGGCTGCTGCACCGTCAGCGTGGACGGCGAAAGCCGGCTGTCCTGCCTGACCTTCGCCGCGCAATGCGACGGCGCCGAGATCCAGACTATCGAGGGTCTGGGCGACAAAACGCGCGCGCACTACCTGCAACGCGCCTTCATGGCCGAACACGCGCTGCAATGCGGGTTCTGCACACCGGGATTCATCATGGCGCTGGCGCCTTTCGTGGATAAGGCCGGCGACCCCAGCGATGCGGAAATCCGCGATGCCATGTCGGGCAACATGTGCCGCTGCACCGGATACCAGAGCATCGTGGCCGCCGTGCGCCTCGCCATCGAGTTGCGCGATGCCGAAAGGGGGGCAGCATGACGAAAAGCGAAAGCCCTAAATTCTTGGGCGTACGCGTCACGCGGCTGGAGGATCCGCGCTATGTCTCGGGGCGGGGGCGTTATCTGGAGGATCTGGAACTGCCCGGCATGCGGCATGTGCGCTTTGTCCGCTCGCAGATGGCGCATGCCCGGATCGAGAGCATATCGGCAGATTTCGCCCTGTCGGAATTTCCCGGCGTGCAGGTCTTCACGGCCGCGAATCTGCCCGATCTGGCCCTGCGCCCCCGGCAGGATGTCTGCGGCGCGCAACATGCCGATCAGCCGGTGCTGGCGCGCGACGTCGTGCGCTTCGTCGGCGAACCGGTGGCCGTGGTGGTGGCCGATGATCCCTATATCGCCGAGGATGCTGCCGAGTTGGTCGATATCGTCTACGATCCGCTGCCGGTCATCACCTCGCGCGAGGCGGCCCTGGCCCCCGACGCCCGGCCGATGTTCGGGGACTGGGCCAACAATTGCTATGTCGAACGCGAGATGGCCGGCGGCGACATAGACGCGGCCCGGAAGGCGGCGCGCCATGTCTTTACCCGGACCTACCGCACGCAGCGTCAGGTCGGCGTGCCGATGGAGTGCCGCGGGGTGCTGGCCGCGCTTGACGCCAGCGGCGCCGATCTGACGGTCTGGTCGTCGACGCAGATGCCGCATCTGCTGCGCAGCTACCTGGCGACCGAACTGGACTGGCCCGAGAACCGCCTGCGCGTCGTGGCCCCCGATGTGGGCGGCGGCTTCGGCGTCAAGGCACAGATCTTTGTCGAGGAGATCGTCGTGGCCTGGCTGGCGACCGAACTGGACTGCCCCGTGAAATGGGTCGAGGACCGCCGCGAGCATCTGCTGGCCAGCATCCATGCGCGCGATCACGAACATACCCTGACCGCCTATCTGGATGACTATTTCCGCTTTGTCGGGCTGGAGGCGGACATCACCGTCGATTCCGGCGCCTATCCGGTCTGGCCCTGGACCGGCGGCGGCGAGCCGGGCATGGCCGCCAAGGTGCTGCCCGGCCCTTACGACATCACCGCCTATCGTGCGAAGTACCGCTCGGTCGCGACCAACAAATGCCCGCTGGGCACCTATCGCGGTGTCGCGCGCCCCTCGGCGGTGTTCACGCTGGAGCGGCTAGTGGATGACATGGCGCATGAATTCGGCCTTGATCCGATCGAATTCCGTCTGCGCAACGTCGTGCGAGAGTTTCCCTATCGCAACGTGCTGGGCTTCACCTACGACTCGGGCTCCTACGCCGAGTCCCTGGAGCGCATGCGCGAGTTGCTGGAAGCCGATCGCGCCGAGGCCGCGCGGACGCGCGACGCAACGACACGGATCGGCGTGGGGATCTCCTGCTATGTCGAGCAGACGGCCCACGGCACCCCGGATTTCACCCGTCGCAGCGTGCCGATCGAGACAGGCTACGAAAGCGTCCGCGTCGAGATGGAGCCGGACGGCAAGGTGGTGATCCAGACCGGCATGCAGAATCACGGCCAGGGGCACGAGACGACGTTCGCGCAGGTCGCCGCCGATCAGCTCGGCATCTCGCCCGGCGATGTGGTCCTGCGCCACGGCGACACCGCAGGCAGTCCCTATTCGGTCGGCACTTGGGGCAGCCGCGGCGCGGTGCTAGGTGGCGGCGGCGTTCATCGCGCCGCGGGCCGGCTGCGCGGAAAGCTGTGCCGGATTGCGGCGCATGCGTTCCAGACCAGGGCGGAGGATATCGTGCTGATCAATGGCGTGGCGCGCGCGGGCAACGACCCCGAGCGCACGATCCCCATCGCCACGCTGGCCCGCTGGGCCACGCGGCAGGTCGACAAGCTGCCCGTCGGTATGGAGCCGGGGTTGAGCGAATCCGTCACGCTGGACGGGCCGGCCGATGGCACCTACTCCAACGCGGTGCATGCCGCGGTAGTCGAGATCGACACGCTGACAGGCATCCTGAAGCTCCGTCGGTTCTATTCGGTCGAGGATTGCGGCACCGTCATCAACCCGATGATCGTCGAGGGCCAGGCGCGCGGCGGCATCACCCAGGCCATCGGCTCGGCGCTGCTGGAGGAATTCGTCTATGACGAGGACGGCCAGCCGTTGACTACCAATTTCGCCGATTACCTGATGCCGATGGCGCCGGAAATCCCCGACATCCATATCGAGCACCTGGAATCGCCCTCGCCCCTGACCGAACTGGGCATGAAGGGCATGGGCGAGGGCGGTGCAATCGGCGCGGCCGCAGCCATCGCCAACGCGGCGACGGATGCCTTGGGCAAACCCGTGATGCAGACCCCGATCACGCCGAACCTCATTCTGCAGATGATGGCCTCGGGCGAGACGGACCCGGCGTGATGCGAGGGACGGAAGATGAAAAAGGACGGAACGCAAAATGGATCTTGGACTGAAGGGAAAGCGCGCGCTGGTGACGGCGGCGTCGCGCGGGCTAGGCCGGGCGGCGGCTGTCTCGCTGGCGCGCGAGGGGGCCGTGGTGGCCGTGGCCGGGCGCGCGTCAGAGGTACGCGATAGTGTGGTCGCACAGATCGCCCAAGCAGGCGGACAGGCCGTGGCCGTGGATCTGGATTTCTCCAACCCCGGGACCATCGCGGGCGGTGTCGAAGAGGCCGCGCGAATGCTGGGCGGGCTGGACATCGTGGTCGCCAACACCCCCGGGCCCGCATCGGGACCGTTCATGGGTATTACGGCGGCCGCGTGGCGCGACGCCTTCGAGATGACGGTGCACGCGCTTGCCGATCTGTCGCGCGTGGTCATTCCGCATCTTCAGGCGGCAGGGGGCGGTCGACTGATCTTCGTCACCACCGTGGGCGTGAAGATGGTTCAGCCAGACATGGTGCTGTCGGATGCGACGCGGCTGGCGGTGACCGGCCTGGCGAAATCGCTGTCAGTCGAACATGCCGGCGACAACATTCTGGTCAACAGCTTGTGCCCCGGCCCCATCGCGACGGACCGCTACCTGCAACTGATCGATGCAACGCAGAAGCGGCAGGGCTTGGACCGCGACGGAGCCGAGGCGATCTGGCTGGACGAGGTGCCGCTGCGGCGTGCTGGCAGCCCCGAGCAATTCGGCGACCTGGTGGCCGTGCTGGCCTCGGACGCCGCCTCTTACGTAACGGGCGCCGCGTTGGCGGTCGATGGCGGGAAATCACGCGCCTACTGACGGCGAAGTTCGAAGGATGAAAGACATGACACAGGACTACGAAGGCGGCGATCTGGTCGTCGAATCCCTGCGGGCGCTCGGCGTGAAACAGATATTCTCGGTGTCGGGCGGGCCGCTCAATTCGGTCTACCGGGCGGCGGCGCGCTATCAGTTGCCCCTGATCCACTCGCGCCACGAATCCGCCGCCGGCTTCATGGCCGATGCCACCGCGCGCATATCGCGAATCCCGGGGGTCGCGCTAGTGACGCTGGGGCCGGGTGTGACCAACATGACGACGCCGGCACTGGTGGCCAAGATGGCCGGAACGCCGTTGCTGATAATCGGGGCGCAGGCGCCGTTGTCGGTCGTGGATCGCGGCGTGGCCATGGCGGCCGATCATCTGTCGATCATGCAGCCGGTGGTGAAATGGGCGGCCCGCGTTCCGACCACCCAGCAGATCCCCGAATATCTGGAAATGGCCTGGCGCCACATGTGGTCGGGCACCCCGGGCCCGGTCTTTCTGGAGATCCCGACGGATTTGCTGTCGGCACCCGCACAGCCCGCCGAGCCGGCCCGGTTCACACGCAGCCGCGCCGGCATGACCGTCGAGGCCCGCGACGGCCTCTCCGAATTGGTCCGCAAGGCGAGACGTCCGCTGTTTATTCTGGGCGACGAGTTGCACTGGGACGCCCCCAACGCTTTGACCTCCACAGTCGAACGGATCGGCGCGCCCTTCGTCACCATGCGGCTGGCCAGAGGCATCGTCGACGAACGCCACGCCTTGTGCGCCGGACCGGGCTATCTGCCGCTGAACGAAAGCCTCCAGACCACTCTGGACGAGGCGGATCTGATCATGATGATTGGTCATCATTTTGAATTCGACATCGGCTTCGGCTGCACGGTCGGACCGCAGGCAAAGGTGGTGCAGTTTTCCAGCGACGCGGCGATGCTGCACCGAAACCGCAATGCCGATCTGGCGGCCGTGGCCGGCGCTTCCGCGGTTATCGAGGCGCTGGCTGGGGCCGAGTGTCCGGGACTGGACCGCGACTGGGTCGCTCTCCGGACCGATGCCTGGCGGGATGAACGCAAAGCCCAGGCTGACGACAATGATTCGTCAGGCTCGCTACATCCCGTCGCCGCGATCGACGCCGTGGTCGAGGGTGCGCCCCTGGATGCGGTCTTCGTCACCTCGCATGGCAACATAGATTTCTGGGCCGACGGGCGGATCCGGGTGATGGCCAGCGACCTATACCTGCGCGCCGGTCAGGGTGGCGCACTCGGGGCCGAGGTCTGCTTCGGCATCGGCGCGCGCTTTGCCAACCCCGGACGCCCGGCCATCGTTTTCGTCGGCGACGGCGGTGTCGGATATCATGTCACCGAGATCGATACGGCGGCACGCTATGATCGCCCGGTCATCATCGTCGTGCTCGACGATCAAAAATGGAGTGCGATCGCTCTGCCACAGAAGATGCGCTATGGCGACGAGTTCGAGATGGAGCTGCCCAGACGGGACTGGCCCGCCGTCGCCAAGGTTCTTGGCGGCACGGGATATTTTGCCGCAACCGTCGAGGAAATCCGTACAGCCATTTCCGATGCCATCGCCTCGGGCAAGCCTGCGATCGTGCATATCCCGGTGAAATCCGCTCTGAGCCCGTACATGGCTGCGGTTTCTAAATAGGAAACGCTCATGAAAATCTGGAAAAACGAATCCCCCCCCATGACGGAACCTGCCGGCCATTTCGGCGGGCTGAAGTCGACCGATATCGTGCCGTTTGCCGGTCGCAACTATGCCGTTCAAATGGCGATCGTACCGCCCGGCGGCGGAGGCCACTCCCATCATCATGAAACTCTGGACCAGATTTTCTATATCGTGGGCGGTCAGCTGACCTTCACAGTCGGCGACGAGACGTTCGAATTGAAGACCGGTCAGAGCGTGCTTCTGGAGCCGATGGATCCGCATGGCACGTTGAACGAGGGTGCGTCCGACACGACGGTTTTGGTCGTGACCATCGAACAGGACGAGCGGAAGGGCGGCGGAAAATGAAGATCGAGAAAAAATTTCAGGTTAGGGCGTCACCTGATCAGGTCTGGCCGCTATTGTCGGATGTCTCGGCTGTGGCCGAGTGCATCCCGGGATTCGAACTCAAGGAGGAGGTCTCGCCCGGGGTCTATGACGGCCAGTTCAAGCTGCGTGTCGGCCCGATGTCGGCGACGCTGGCCGGACAGGGCATGCTGAACCTGGACGAGCAGAAGCGCATTGGCCTGGTCGAGGGCAAGGGCGTGGACCGCCGCGGCGGCTCGCGGGCGACGGGCAAGCTGCAATATGCAATCGCGCCCGTCTCGGGGGGAACCCAGGTTTCGATCGATGCCGATGTGCAGTTGAGCGGCCCGCTGGCGCAGGTGGGCCGGACCGGCATCGTTCAGGATATCGCCGATCAGCTGACGGCGCAGTTCGCCGCGAACCTGGAAGAGCGTCTCAACAGCGGCGCGGGCTCCACGGGCGATGCATCCCCAGTCGGCGATGCGGCCACGGACAGCGATGCAGCACCGGTAGCCACGGACGGGCCGACGGCGAAATCGCAAGGGGCCCGCGCCCCGGCGACAGACGGGCGGCGTGCTCCAGCGGATGAATTCAACGCCGGATCCGCCTTCTGGTCTGCCCTCTTGCGCAGGATCGCGGCGTTCTTCGGGCGCAGGAAATAGACTCCCTTCCACAAAGAGACAGGAGATCGATCATGACCAGACGTTTGCAGGGAAAGCGCGTCATCTTCACCGGTGGCGTCACCAATATCGGGCGCGAAGTGGTCGAGCTGTTCCAAGCCGAGGGGGCACGCATGGTCGTGGCGGATATTGACCGGGACGCCGGCAGGGCACTGGCGGAGGCTCTGGGCGACGGCGTCAATTTCGTGCATGTCGACGTGACCGACGAGGACAGCGTCCGCCGGATGATCGAGGCGGGCGTCGAAACCCTGGGCGGGCTCGACGTCCTGTGTCAGAATGCCGGGGCGCAGCGTTCGGGCAAGGTCACGGAATTCGCGGCCGAGGACTGGGACATGCTGTTCCGGGTCAACGCGCGGGCGCATTTCTTCGGCGCGAAATACGCGGTACCGCATTTGCGCAAGGCGGGCAAGGGCGCCATCGTCAACACCTCGTCCCTGGCGGGACAGCGCGGCGGTGGCGGGATGACCGCCTATTCGGCCACCAAGGGGGCGGTTATCGCATTTTCCACCGCCCTGGCGATAGAATTGGCCCCGGACAATATCCGGGTCAACACGATTTGTCCCGGATGGGTGGACACGCCCTTCAACAAACCCGCGATCGACTTCATGGGTGGACGCGGCAATCAGGACGACATCGTCGCACGCACGGTGCCGCTGGGACGGCAGGCACATCCATCGGAAATGGCGCCGCTCTTCGTTTACCTGGCGTCGGACGAATCCTCTTACATGACGGCACAGGCGATCACCATCGACGGCGGCGTCTACAACTGAGCCGCCGTAACGTAGCATGAAAGGACTTACAGCATGCCGGAACTTCAGCTTCAGCCCACACTTGACGCTATTGCTGTCGGCCTGAAGGTCGCCCGTGCCATGGACGTGCGGTGCAGTATCGCCGTCCTCGATTCTGGTCGCAACCTGCTGGCCTTCGCGCGTGGTAACGAGGCCAGCCTGGGCACGATCGAACTGGCGAGGAACAAGGCGTATACAGCGGCGTCTTTCCGTATGAAGACCAGTGTATTGGCGGGCGTCAGCCAGCCGGGCCAGCCGCTTTATGGTCTCGACGTGTCGGGCGACGGGGCGCTTGTAATTTTCGGTGGGGGCGTTCCCATCATGTTGCAGGATCGGTCGATCGGCGCCGTCGGCGTATCGGGCGGCACAGTCGAGCAGGACGAGCAAATCGCCGATGCGGTGGCGGCAGAATTTTCGCGATGAGGAGCGTGGGTCGGATTTCGGCGATCTGGGCCGGATTGGAAGAACGCCGCCCGACCGATCCGAACCCGATACCCTTGCGGCGGTCCTGTCAGAAAGAAAAACCTTGAGCGGGGCAGGGGCGCTCCGTAGGGTCCAGACTCATTAGATTTCACAGCCAGAACAAGACGGTTGCAGCGAGCATGATCGCAGAGAAGAACGTTTCCGGGCACCGGTCGTATCGTGTGGCGACGCGCCGCCAGTCGTTGAGGCGCCCTAACATGATCTCGATGCGGTTGCGCCGTTTGTAGCGCCGCTTGGGTGCTGTCAGAGCAACTCAGCTTGAGGCGGGGGAGGGAGCTGGGTACCGTTCGTGGATGAAGAAATGTGACCCGTTCAAGTACTTCAAGACGAGCGAGGAGATCATCCGCCTGGCGGTGATGCTGTACGTTCGTTTCCCGCTTTCGCTTCGGAACGTCGAGGATCTGCTACACGAGCGCGGCATCGACGTCAGCCATGAGGCGGTCCGGTTCTGGTGGCATCGGTTCGGTCCGATGTTTGCATCCGAGATCCGGAAACGGCGGATCGAGGGCATGCGGTCCAGCCATTGGCGTTGGCATCTGGATGAGATGTTCGTGAAGATCAATGGTGAGCAACACTACCTGTGGCGTGCCGTCGATCACGAAGGCGAGGTTCTTGAAAGCTTCGTCACAAAGACGCGGGACAAGAAGGCCGCCCTGAAATTCCTCAGGAAAACAATGAAGAGGCATGGACGGGCCGATATCTTCGTGACGGACAAGCTTCGGTCCTATGGCGCCGCACTGAGGGATCTCGGTGCGGTCGATCGCCAGGAAACGGGCCGGTGGGAGAACAACCGGGCGGAGAACTCCCACCTGGCATTCCGACGACGCGAACGGGCGATGCTCCGCTTCCGCCAGATGCGAAGTCTGCAGAAGTTCGCCACCGTCCACGCCTCAGTCTATAACCTCTTCAACACGGAACGCAGCCTCGCCAGTCGACACCTCTTCAAGCGGAACCGCGCCGCCGCTCTCGCTGAGTGGCGCGGCCTTTGCGTGGCATAAGGGACAGGTCTGCTGTCCTTGTGGGAACGGGTTCGCATTCGTCTGGCAGCACCCGACGTGGTGATCGACAAGACCCTGACGGTGACGCGCAACGGGGTGCCGCGCGAGATCACGATGGAGGAGGCGTTGCAGCACCGCACCTACCAGGATGCGATTGCCGGAAAACGCCTTGCGATCCGCGAGGTCCTGAAATGGATCGAGAAGCGGGAGGCCTGGCTTGCGAAGCAGACGACGAAGACCGCACCCGGCGTGGTGATGCGCGGGATCTCGCATGATCCGGACAATGCCAACGGCGCGCTGCAGATCCTCGGCATCGCGCGCCGGGACATGACCCATGCCGAGAGCGACCCCGACCGGGTCCGGCTCAAGCTCGAGCCCTGGGCGGTGCAGGCAGCCCTCAGCCGGCGCCGCGGTGCGTCGCCACTCTCCGAGAACGACGTCGCCGAGATCCGGCGCTGCACCCGGGATCCTGACCAGCTGCGCTGGCCACGGAGGGCACGCGGATGAGTACTCCTTCAGACATGGCGGGGGACGGCCCCGAAGACGATGCCGGCCCTGGCTACCGGCATCCGCCGCGATCGACACGGTTCAAGAAGGGCCAGAGCGGCAATCCCCGGGGCCGCCCGCGGGGGCGGCATCGCGAGGCGCCGTATGATGCGGTACTCGGGCAGGAGGTGACGATCCGTGACGGTGGCGTCGCGCGCCGGGTGACGGCGGCGGAGGCGTTCCTCCTGCACCTTGCCAAGCGCGGACTTGAAGGTGACGGCGCGGCGGCCCGGGCCGCCATGGCCGCGATCGCGCAGGCCAGTGCCGCCCAGGCGGTGTCCGCGGCCTGGCCGCGCGAAATCATCCTGTGTTGTGTGGCGCCTGGAAGCGTGACCTCGGCGCTCGAACCGCTCAGGATGGGCAGGAAACGCGATCCCTATCGCCCGACTGCACGAATGCTGCTTGAGCCCTGGATCGTGGCGGCCGCCCTGGCCCGGCTCGGGGACCGGCACCTGAGCCGCGCAGAACAGGAAACCGTCTTCCGTGCCACGCGAACCCCGCACAAGGTCCGCTGGCCCGACTGGTGGGAGGTCAGAGAGTAGGCGGATGATGGACACATGAAAGCGTGAAAAACGGCGGGATCCGGATTCTCGCTGCGGGCGCCCAAGATTGGTGTCCGTTCTCAAGTGGCAAGCTTTAAATGTGAGGAACTTGCTGTCGCGCCTGAGCCGGGCCGGGTGATCAAGGAGAATTGCCGGCTTTCCGATGATGTTCCGCCGTCCAACGTTATTGCGACGTACTTCAACGAGGCATGTGGCCTCACCTCCCGCGTCCTTTTCGAACGGAATCAAACCACGACTTCTTGCAGCGGGGCGCGGTCGTCGCGCATCACAGGCGGGAGCGTTGCAGCACCGCAAATGACTGGTTCACATCCGTCTTCCCGCACCCATCCTGATGATGCGCATCAAGCTTCCGAAGTCCGGTGGCCAGTGCCTCTATACGACCATGATATCGTCGCTGAACACGCCCAAGTTCGTCACCCCTGCGACGGTCAGGCTGTGGCCGCCGAAGTCGAATACGACATCGGAACCGACGACACTGGCATGGTCGGCGATGACCTGCGCCACGGTCTTGCCGCCGCCCCAGAGCGCGTCGTCGAGAACCAGCGTGTCGACATTGTCGGCAAAGTCGGTCACCCGGTCCTGGCCGTAGCCCGCGAGGAACACGAAGCTGTCCGCGCCGAGCCCGCCGGTCAGCACGTCATCGTCGGTGCCGCCGTTCAGCCAGTCATCGCCGCCGCCGCCGTTGATCGTGTCATCGCCCGCCATGCCGAAGACCTCGTCATGGGCGTTGAAGCCGAACTGCACCGCGTCCGTGTAGCGGTCGTTGCCGTCCCCGAGCCAGGCCTTGTCCCGGCCCATGCCGCCGTTGACGACGTCGTTGCCGCCGCCGGCATAGATCGTGTCGTGCTGGTTGCCGCCGTTGATCGTGTCGTTGCCGATCCCGCCCGCGATCCAGTCGTTGCCATCGTCGCCGTTGAAGACATCGTTGCCGCCGCCGCCCTTGATCGTGTCATTGCCCGCGCCGCCGAACACCGTGTCGCGCCCGTTGATGTCGTTCTGGGCGTTGTCGGTGTAGAGGTCGTTGCCGTTCCCCAAGAGCGCCCGGTCGCGGCCGTCGCCACCATAGACCCGGTCATTGCCGTCACCGCCCACCAGCGTGTCGTAGCCGGAACCACCATAGATCGTGTCAAACCCGAGACCGCCGATCAGCGAGTCGTTACCGCCCTCGCCATTCAGCAGGCCCGCCCCGCCGCCGCCGTTGATCGTGTCGTTGCCGCTGCCGCCCAAAATAGTGTCGTTACCCAAGTCTCCAAAAATCAGATCGTTTCCTTGATCTCCGTAGAGTTTATCATTCCCATTGCCGCCATAAAGAGTATCTCCTCCGGAGTTGCCATGAATTATGTCGTTTCCGTCAAATCCGCTCATACGGTCGGCATAGGAAGAAAGATTAAATACGTCATTCCCCGAAAGTGCAGTAGTTACAATCTGAATATCATCGGCGTTACTAGAGGTTAGCGCGGCTTGGTATAGTGCGGCCGCAGAAATTGAGAGACCGTGGGCGTACCAGATAGTGCCCCCGCTGTAGAATTCTTCACCGATGGCAGTAACCGTTCCTCCCATGACCGCGCCGGATGAATTTACAACAAATCCACTGCCGAAAAACCCTAGAACAAGGTCATCGACGCCGTCCCAACCGTTTACCGCATACACATCTTGGTAGGTAATTCCATTGAAATTATAGTAAGTATCATTTCCAAAATAGTAGTCCCAAAAGTTACGAGAAAACCAGTTTAAGTCGATGCTGTAGATATCAAACCCATAATATGATGTAATAGTCGCCACTGATTCTCACCTCTCAATTTGTCAAAATTCTGTTCAGCCTAACGACAGAAAATTCACACGATTCGATTAGCTATCCTGCCTGCAACATGCGTATTTGGCCAGTCGTAAATAGGCCCTGTCAAAGGAATCCAGCTTGAGCCTGCCTGGGGTGGATCGTACCTTCCCGGAATGAGCACGCCGAACCCCTTCCGCTGGCGCTGTCAGAAGGAATCTGGTTGAGACGGGCATGGTGGTCTCGTAGCGTGTTGGGTGACGAAACAAGACCCATTCAAGTATTTCCACAGCAGCCCCGAGATCATCCGTCTGGCGGTGATGATGATGGTGTTGTCTAATCGCTCTTGTCGCGTCAACTCTGAACGTCCGAGTGCGTGCCTGCCGGATGCATGGTTGTCTCCGCAGTCGACAGTAGGCCGCCGCATGATGGGGCTTCGCGGGAGGAGCCTTCAATGTGGACGACGCACTCTGTTTGATTGACGGTGGGTGCTGTCATGTGTGGACGTATAGGGGGTGACGAACTGCGGCGAGATCAGTCGCACCTCGTGTCCGAGATCGGACAGCACCCTGGCCCAGTAGGGCGCGCCGCCGCAGGCTTCCATTCCCACGAGGGACGAGGGCAACTCCGAGAAGAACTGCGCCACCGTATCCCGCCGCAGCGTCTTTTGCAGGACCACCCTATCATCAATATCGACACCACAAACCTCGAATACGTTCTTCGCCAGATCCAATGCTATCCGCACGATCTCCATGGCATGCCTCCTTCAGTCCGATCGATGCTCGATGACTCGCCCCTCAAGGGCGGCGGGGTCCATACCATTGGCTCCGTTTGCGCAAGGGTTGATTTGAGCGGACAATGATCTTTTGCGGGGTGCGGTCAAGCGCCTCGACAGCAAGGGTGTGGCGATGCGAGGAAGCTACGTCACGATCGCAGACCTTCGCCCGTGTTCGGCGGAAGATCCGGCACTCTCCTGGGCTGCAGCGTGATACGGGATCGGGTAGTGCCTTTGTAGCGTTTGAACCCCGGGGACCGACAGAGATGGCTCGATTCGTTTGAACAATTTCGAGCCGTTTCCTAAGTGGATTTCCCGCACGTTTACGCCGCGACCGGGATTGGCCGTGGCTGGGTGAGGATATACCTGATCGGGCGTCTGCCCATCCAGCGATGAATGCGGTCTCCTCCGACGACTGCGTAATTCAGCGGCGAGAAAATTGGGCATTGCAACCAACCAATGCTCATCATACCCGGTATTGATGCCCATCGAAGATGCAAGCCAGCTCTTGGAGGTCAAGTTGCTGTACAGAAAGTTGGAGCTCGGCCTCTACGGCATTGTCGTTGCGGTAAGCGTAGCAGTCGGGGTGATGAGCGAGCGTTTCGATTATCGTCTGCAAACACAGACGCTTGCAGCGGAAATCGCCGACAAGAACCAATACTTCGCCCTTCGGCTTGAAGCCGCAATCTCCCAGTTGGTAGCTTGGGCAAACGGCATAGCAGCGGCTGTGGCTCTGAAACCGGACATTAACCAAAGCGAGTTCGGTGCGGCTGCCGCACGTCTTGGCGAAGATACGGCAACCCTGCTGAACATAGCCCTTACAACCGATAATGTCGTCCGACGGGTCTTTCCCCTGGAACGGAATTCCGCGCTGCTTGGGACAAATCTCCGCGATTTGCCAGACCACGCTGATGGTATCGAGACCGCTAATTTTACGGGTAAACCGACCCTCGTCGGGCCGTTTGACTTGATGCAGGGAGGTCGCGGATTCATCATGCGCTTGGCCTTTTCTGCCGGCTCATCGGACGAGCAACTTTCGAAACGTAGGGAAATGATCTCAATAGTGGTTGATTCGGACAGGTTCTTTGACGTGATCGACCGCGAAGCGGCGGCCGCCGGGTTCAACACAGTGGTGTCTCGTGGCGAGGATGGAGCAGCAATTTACGGCGATCCGTCGGTCCTGAATGAGCAGCCAATCATCAACAACCTGAAGACGCCTTCGAGCAGTTGGCAGGTTGCGTCGGCGCCCATCTCGGGATGGCCGTCATTTTCTTCCAGAGCACCTATGATCGCAGGTATGATCCTACTACGCATGTTTGTGGTGCTTGGGGTCTTGTGGTTCATCTTTCGGCTTCTGCGTAAGCAAAGACAGGCAGAGGATCAATTGGCCGCCGCAATCGAGGCACTGGATGACGGCTTCGCTCTATTCGATGCAGAGGACAAACTCACGCTGTGGAACCGCCGCTATCATGAACTCTACAAAACGTCTGAAGACCTGCTGGTGCGCGGTGCAACATTTGAAGAGATCATCCGTGGTGGCTTGGCGCGCGGCCAATATCCCGATGCGACAGGGCAAGAGGATGCGTGGATAAGGAAGAGACTGGCTTCCCATCTCTTGGGCGAAAGCGTGATTGAACAGCAACTTGACAACGGGAGGTGGATAAGGGTCGCGGAACGGCGAACTAGGGATGGTGGCATTGTCGGCTTTCGCGTCGATATCACGGAGCTAAAGCTGGCCACAGAGGCTGCGCAGGCTGCCGAACGAGCAAAATCGAACTTCATCAGTGTCCTTAGTCACGAATTGCGGACGCCGCTAACCATCGTGATCGGATACACCGACTTGATGACCTCCATCGGATATCTTCCCGCTGTTGGTGATTTGCGAAAGTCATTGGCTTTAGGCACCGACCCCTATGCCGATAGGCAGCTGGATAGGCTGATCTCCACAATCGAAGATATGGCCTCGAAAGCCCAACAATCCGCGAAACATCTGCTGTCTTTGATAAATGACCTGCTTGATTTCTCGAAGCTGGAGGCAGGTAAGATGCGATTCGATATAACGGATCTGGAAGTGGCAAAGCCACTCCACGAGGTGGAAAACCTGTTCCGGGATTCGATCGAGGCAAAGGGCCTGAAATTTGAGGTGGCAGGAACTGCGGCGCGCGTTTGGGCCGACCCGATACGCCTCAGGCAAATCCTGACAAACCTGCTGTCGAATGCTGTGAAGTTTACCGAAACGGGAACTATCCGCGTGGAGGCGTCGTGCGAAGGTGACAAGGTGCTGTTTCAGGTCCACGATACCGGCTGCGGAATATCCGATGACATCGCTGGTAAGATTTTTGGGCTATTCGAGCAGGCGGACAGCTCTTCGACTCGACGTGCCGGAGGGACGGGCCTTGGGCTTGCAATCAGTAAGAACCTAGTCGAGCTGATGGGTGGTGGGATCGGCTTTGAAAGCACGCCGCAATCCGGAAGCACTTTCTGGTTCACTGTTCCAATGAGCAGCCTGACTGCTACCGTTCGCGTCGCGGATACTCAGGCGCAACCCGTCAGGGGAGACCGCCGGGTCGCCGAATATTGAGGCGAAGACAGGGCTTCTGCTTTACTTGTGCGCGACTCTCGGCACGCGCAATTGCACGATCGAGGACTTCGTCTGGGTCACTTGATGTATGCGAACCGGGCCGGATCGGAATCCCGACGGAGACGTCAATATCCATCGGGGTTCCGTCATCGTAGGCGGATTGCTTCTCATCCAGAAGCGACTGTATCTCGGATTCAAGATTAGAAGGATCAACCATGTGCGGGGCGCTCGAGACACAGATGAAAAGTCCGCCCCCAGCATTGGCGATGAGCAGCCCCTGACCACGTAGGGTGTCGGCGATAGCCTCTGCGATGTCAGTGAGGGCATAGGTGAGTTCTTCGGCACTCGCCCGACCATGAATCTTCTCGATGTTCTCCACTTTGATGGCGACGATCTGCGATCCCAGCAGCCCTGAGCGCGAGAGCTGCTTCAAATAGTTCCTGAGAGATGGATAATCGACCAGGCCCGAAACGCCTTCGATCTGCACCTCTGATAAGTCAGGTTTATTGGCGGCGGACATCAGTTTCGCGGCCAACGGCGCAGATGTCGTGGTTTCGCTCGCGGCGCGCCGTGCCGTGATCAGTTCTTCTGCGTTTCTGACGCGAATGCCGAGTTCCATGGTTTCAAAGGGTTTCGTCACGTAGTCCGTCGCTCCCGCCGCAAATGCAGCGTCGACGAAACGTCGTTCGGTCATAGCGGTCAGCATGATGATCGGCGTTCTTCTATACGCCGAGAGCTGTCGCACGCGCGTACAGAGTTCGATCCCGTCCATCTCCGGCATATGGATGTCGAGAAGCAAACAGTCAAAAGCCGGCTCCGCGACACCTATCAATTCCAACGCGGCAACACCTGAAGCCGCGACTGTGATGTCCTGGAAGCCTTTGCTTGCGAGAACCATCGGCAGCAACTCGCGGATGAACGCGTCGTCATCGACGGCAAGGATTTTCATGGATATTGCCCTTCAATTTCTTCCCGAGGAAACCCCATCCTACCAGTCGATTCCGCAGATATGTCGGCGAGTAGTATGTAAACTGTTCCATTCTGGGGTGAAAGGCCAGAGCAAACGGGCATCGTAGAGCAAACCCAATGACTAATCCTTAATGCGGTGCTGACAGCCATCATAAATCCCTACGAAAAGCGGTAATCCCAGGGTACACATCTGCGCAACGAACGTTAGGCAGTTTTGTGCACGCGGCCCATGTCCACGCCACCGCCCCGGTTCATCGCCTACGAACGGGTCTCGACCGCCAGGCAGGGGCAGTCGGGGCTGGGGCTGGAAGCACAGCGCGTCACCATCGACGACTTCGCCCGATCGCGAGGGGCCGAGGAAAGCCTCTTCCGGAAGGCGGTGGAGCCGTCCGCCTGACCCCGTGCAACTGAAATACACGCTTTGCGATGTCGACGCCGATGATGGTAACCTCTGGCATGGATGTCCTCACTTTCTGTGATGTAATTGCAGAACATCACATTGGCACACTACGATGCCGTCGGGAGGGCATCCACGCCATCAAAACGTCGCCAGAGATCATCCGCCTGGCTGTCATGATGTATATTCGGTTTTGTTTGCCAACCCGTCATCGCCTTGACCTGGATTTTCGTGGTCAATGCGCAGATAGGAAAAGCCCGCGCCGGTCTCCCAGAGCGGGTACAAAGGTGACTCGAAATGCGAGCTGGTGTTGTCCTTGCGCTCCAACGGAGAGAGGGTTGCGAACCGGAGCGATGACCAGCGATTCACGACGGTGAGATCGGCGCGGTGTGTAGCTGCATGCGAGCGCAGATCAGGTCGCAAACGACGGGTGATGTTACCTTGCGAAGAGGTTGCGCCGATGACGAGCTTCGGCCCGGAACAGTGCAACCGGGACCACGGTCCGAGCGCCGACCGTGATGCCTGCCAGGTTCCCGACGCGATTTGAGAAGGGGTCGCGAACGACCGTGTCGGTGAATCCGGTTTTCCGGATGATGCCGCTGGCAATCGTCATGGTCTGGCCTTTCTAACCGAAACTCAATCAGCAGTTGTGTTTTTGCTCTAGTATTCGACAAAAATGTGTCGAGCCGGCGGCAGTATGGCGATCCTACGGCCAGATGCAGAGACGCAGTGTTTCTGAAAGAAATACAATCTATAGCTGCAATGACGATGCTAGCCACCGTGTCGGCTTGGCGGAAGTGTGGCCTCCATCAGCGCGGGGTCGATCTGGCTTTGACTTTGTGGCACGTTGGCGGTTGAGGAAGGCAGCGTGCTCCCTCAAGGCCGCGATTTCCTGGTCGCGCGCGGCGTTTCGCTTCCGAAAGATATGCCTGGCCCGAGACGGGATCCAATGGCAGCCGTCACAGATGCCGCAGAATGCAAGTAGCGGAATAGACAACAGAACTAGGAACGCTACAGAACGTTCATTGCCGGTTCCCATATCCTTGTGAAGTGTGATACGAGTCTGAAAGACGTTGGGCTCTTTCATAGCACATCTCCGTCAATACGTGCGGACTGCCAGCTTCGCCGGGCGCCCACAACCCAAAGGTGATTAATTGTGCAATTTTTGCTAGAAATTGAACGAATGCATCGGCGGTTGGCCCGCGATCTAATGGCCCGAAAGTCGCGCCACGCGAGAGTTTCGGGCGACCGGTAGGTCATTCCCTTGTCGGCCATAGGTGTCGCGGCACCGCGTAGCTCTCAGAGGTGTCTCCGATGGCGGCGAGACAACACTTTCATCCGGTGAGCGCGGAATGTCGATGTTACGACGGTGCGCCGAGAGGCTCCGAAAGAGTGCGCTCTAACTGGAAGGCAATTGGGGGCGCTCGGATCACCCGCGACATCAGCGGCCTAGTTGCTTGATCCCACGGTTTGATGGTGCGATCCATTTGTCGGAATGGAAGGAAGCACTATGGGACAAGTTCGTCACGGCAGCGCCACGACCACGCACGCTGTCCGAGCAGCGATACAGCGATCTCAAGCTTCGACCGCGGCGTTGAGCCGGGAACTCGGCATCAACCCGAAGGCGGTTGCGAAGTGGCGCAAGCGCAAAACTGTCGAGGATCGCAAGACCGGACCGAAGGAACCGCGCTCCAGCGTTCTCAGCGAGGAGGAGGACGCGATGATCGTCGCGTTCCGCCGGCACACGCTGCTGCCGCTCGACGACTGTCTCTATGCCCTGCAGCCGACGATCCCGCATCTGACCCGCTCTGCGCTGCACCGGTGCTTGCAGCGGCATGGCATCTCGCGCCTGCCCGAAGTCGAAGGGGACAAGCCGAAGCGTCAGCGGTTCAAGTGCTACCCCATCGGCTTCTTTCATATGGATATCGCCGAAGTGCAGACAGCCGAGGGCAAGACCGACCGGCATGAGGCCTGCGGCCTTGCTCAGATCATGCGCGCCGGCCGCTTCAAGATTGTGCAGATCAAGAGCCATTATGCCAATGTAAACAGTGAGACTCTGACGGCACACGAGGCCCTCGTCCTCATTTCCGCGCTACGACGCAGGCTTTTCCAGCCTGATATGTCGCTCAGCCAAAAATTGTTATTCTTATCCTTAATCGACCTTGGCGTGTAGCGCGATCCTGCTTACGATTAACCTGTGACGGATTCTTGGGCAACGGACTGGGAAGTAAATCGATGGACTACGGCATCTTCCGAACGCATGTGTCAGGGGTTGCGGCGGCTGCCTTTTTGTTATCGTCGCCTTTGGCGGCGCGTGCCGAACGTGACGGTAACGGCATGCCATGGCGGCTGCCTGAACCGCCGAGCGTTTCGAATTCGCAGTCAATGCAGACAGCGTTCATTTCCCTTCAGGCTGCCTGCCGCATGGCTGTGCAACGTGAACTCGTCTCGAGAAAACTGGCGCGGCTACCCGCAGACGGGGAATGGCGCAATGAGGTGGCAGAGGGAATGGCTCGCTACGTCGCGGCCTTTCCTCCAATGGGCTACGGTTGGCACAGCACCGATGGAGCCATGGGGTTGTACTGGCATGTCGCCTTCCAGGATTCATCATGCCCAGCGCCTCCAATGCCCAGCCAACGCTGATGGCGACACGAAACCCGCCATGCGCGGCGCTTTGGCCCGGCGGCGACCGGACTTGCCTGTTCGCGGTCGACCGGGCCGATCACGGACGAAGCATAACGCCGAGGGGTGTCGCTCAAATTGCCAATCCTAACGTTTTCAGTCTTAAGAAGGCGTTCGGATCATGAGGAAGTTCGCGTCTATGATGGCTATTTCCGCGATCAGCCTCGCGGGGTGCGGTGAAGCCGTTACGCACAACAGCGATGCCCGAATCCTTGCACTGGGCGACTCGATGTTCGCGTGGAACAAGCTGTCAAATAACGCGGTCCCCGACGTACTTGAATCCAACTTGGGCGAAGAGGTTGTTGATCGTTCGGTCATTGGAGCAAGATATCTCTACGGTCTGTCCATTTCGGGCGCTGCGGGGCTCAACATCTCCAAGCAATACCGTTCGGGTGACTGGGACTGGGTCGTGATCAATGGAGGGGGCAACGACCTTTGGTTCGGATGCGGCTGCATGGCCTGCGAGCAGACAATCGAACGCCTGATCTCGTCAGACGGGCAGACTGGAAAGATTCCCGCGCTGGTATCGAAGATCCGGCATGAAGATGCGAAAGTGGTCTATGTAGGGTATCTACACAGCCCTGGCGCATATTCCATCATCGACCACTGCAAGTCTTACGACATCGAATTCGAACGAAGGGTGGCAAATCTCGCCGCCAGGACCGACGATTTCTATTACCTTGGTGCCTCGGACGTAGTTCCCGAGGGTGACTTGTCGTTCCATTCCATCGATCGAATCCACCCTTCCATCAAGGGAAGCAAGGCATTGGCCGCTATGATTGCCGACCTGATCAGGGCAATAAGCATATGACTTATATCGCGGGCACGGCGTGCCCGCGTAACTCGGCACATTGGGTTCCTCCCGATGCGGTAATCTGGCGCCTGATTACTTATCAACGGCTTCCTCAAGCAACTCTTTGCATCTGTCCCGAATTTGAGTTTCGGGCCGGCCTGCCTTTTTGAGCCGATCGAGCGCTTCGTTCAATGGTAAGCATTCGGTCTGACCGCCCTTCCGATGGGTCTTCGCCAGATGCGCGACGGCTTCTCGCGTGACAGCGGGCGTCACCACTTTCACGACAGAAGGTCTTTCAGCGCCGCCTGATCCAGCATCGCCTCGGCCAGGAGCCGCTTCAGCTTCGCGTTCTCGTCCTCCAGCGCTTTCAGCCGCTTAGAGTCGGTGACATCAAACCCGCCGAACTTGGCCTTCCAGGCGTAGAAGGTGGCCTCCGACATGCCGTGCTTGCGGCACAGCTCCGCCGTCTTCGCCCCGGCCTCATGCTCGCGCAAAATGCCGATAACCTGCTCGTCCGTGTATCTCGATCGCTTCACTGTCCGGTCCTTTCGTTGGGCCGGACTCTAGCATCAGATGGAGGAGCTTTCGGGGGTCACAGCAGCAGAGAGCAACTGCGAGTCAAACTCCATGAAGAGATGAAATTCCCCGCAGCACGGGGTGAGATGGCTGTTTAGGGCGGGGCCCAACTGAGCCTCGATCAACGTGCGCACCAGCACGTCGCGCGAAAGGACCTCGAGTCGGGACGAAACCTCCCGAGCCAGATTAACGATCCGCAAGGATCGTATCTGGCCGGGGACAAGTGAGTTCCTGAGTTCGTTGGAGCTTTCAACCAGGACTTTTCTTTCGCAGTCCGGAAAGGAGAGAATGACTTCAAGAGGGAAGTGGGCATCTGCATCAGCGTTCATGAAGTCAGTCTTGCGACAATAAGTTAACAAATCGTTAAGTGGATTTAACCGGCCGGTTGATACCGTCGCCTGACAATGCGAGGACCAGTTCCACGTGAGCAGTTCGTCGAGTATTTTGATCTTGTACTCGTGGGTGCGGTCGAGGATATGCCCTGGTGCGCTTCGCTGATGGCCAGCTTCACGCCGCTCAGGCCGCGGCGCACGAGGTCGCGGAAGAACTCTGTCCAGAACGGCTCGGCCTCCGAGGCGCTGATGGCCATGCCCAGCACCTCGCGACGCACGTCGGTATTGACGCTGACCGCGATGGTGACGGCGACCGACGCGATGCGCCCAGGCGTATTCGAGTTTGATGAGCATGGCCCGGCGTTCTTAGGGCTGCTTCAACATATCGGAATCTGTCGAAAAAAAAGTCTTCAGGCATTTGCGGCGTTTGCCCGACCAGCCGAACCCAACGAAGTCAGGGCTCACGGTGCAAAGGGTCTGCTTCCGAGCACTTATTGGATTTGTCTGTGTGGGCAAACGCTGCGGAAACCTTTGCTGCCGCGGATTGGCTCGCCAGAATACGCCGCCCATAACGTGCGGGCATCTCGGGCGAGGTCCAGCGTCCAGCGATCATGATTGACGATAGGTCGCAGCCAATCCTGAAGGCGTCATGAACGCCACCGATACGTGTGCTGTGCGCAGACACATCTTCGCGGCCGGTACAGCGCTTGATGATCCTTGAGATGGTTGCAGGATCCAACGGGCCGACATGTGCGTTGCGCTGATGCTTGGTAAGAATCGGATCTGCTTCCTTCAGACCAGCAATCTCAATCCATCTCAGAACTGCTTCCGTTCCGGCTTCGGACAGGTAGGCGTAGGCGCCCTCACCAAAAGGATCGGTCTTTGACCGGGCCAAGAATAGCAGGCTCGATCCATCATCCTGACGAAGGAGATCATGGACACGCAAGGCGACGATCTCCGACGCTCTGCACCAACTGTCCGTTGCAATCCACAGCGTTGCCTTGTCGCGTAGTTCCAGACGGCTTGATCCGAGTGAGCGGATGACCTCGAGGATGTCCTTCTTGCCCAGTGGGTTCGCTTGGCGAATGCTCGCGCCGAACTTCCGCTTCACGCCCTTCACCGCAAGTTCGACGAGCCGATGGCGACACGGATTTGGCATGAACGCCGCCCTGTGCAGCTCGGATATCGCCCAGAGGCGTGTTTCGATGGTCGTGCTTCGAAGGCGACCTCCGAGGTGATCGACATATGCCGCAATGGTCGCCGGATCGACCGGAGGTTCGGCGCTGTAGCCTTCGCCGGCACACCAGTCCGCGAACAGTCTGATGATCAAGCGGTAGTTGCGAAGAGTTTCGGGCGCAAAGGCGGCTTCCGAGCGCATACGATACTCATCAATGAGCTTCAATCTTACTTCCCGCGTAGCCTCTGACAGACGCACTACGGTTGCCAACCGTTCGGACTCGCGATCAAACCACTTGGCCATCGTCACACCTCCGTGCCGAATACCATACCCCGTGATTATGCCGGCAAGCACTCCGCGCTTGTTCAGAAATCCATCTGCCGGCTGTTTACCGTCTCACAGAAGAACCTAAAAAGCACGCATTGAGTAGGGTTCGCCTCGCCAGCATTAAAGATCTACCGCCGAGGGTCTTACCCTATTGAAAACAGGCCTAAAACGCCGAACCACTGTAATCGGATCGTCGGACGTGTTTGCCGCTCGGCGCCGCCTGCCAAATCATCGCGAGATCGAACCAAATCGTTGGCCGGCGTGGGCGCTTGAGTGTTTCACTAAAGGTCGGCAAGTTCCTGGGATTGTAGGCGGGGCTGTGGGGCTGCTCAAACCATCTAGCTATTACGCTGGACTGAGGTGCCCCTAGATTTGTAGACGCATTGCCCCCTAACTTTGAGGCGAGGAGGCCGACATGGGGACAAGCAACTACAGCGACGAGTTCAAGCGGGATGCGGTGCACCAGATCACGGTGCGCGGGTATCCGGTGCGGGAGGTGTCGCAGCGTTTGGGCGTCAGCACGCATTCTCTTTACAAGTGGCTGAAGTTGTTCGCGGAGCCGGTTCCAAAGCCCGGCGTGGATCATGAAGCCGAGAACCGGCGGCTGAAGCGCGAGCTGGCCAGGGTGACCGAGGAGCGCGACATTCTAAAAAAGGCAACGGCGTACTTCGCGCGAGAGTCCCAATGAAGTACGCGTTCATCCGGGCGCATCGCGAGGAATTCGGCGTCCGGGCCATGTGCCGAGTGCTTCGGGTCCATTTCTCCGGCTTCTACGCATGGTTTAAGGAACCATTAAGCCACCGTGCGCAAGAGGATGCACGTCAGACCGAGCTGATCCGGCAGGCCTGGACTGAAAGCGGCAAGGTCTATGGCTACCGCAAGCTGACCGACGATCTGCGCGACCAGGGCGAACGCATCTCGGAGAACCGGGTTGCCCGGCTGGCGTCGCTGGCCGGGATCGCCGCACAGGTGGGCTACAAGCGCCGTCCCGGCCGATATGGCGGCAAGACCGCCGTGGTTGCCGAGAATAGATTGGAGCAGCGGTTCGAGGCATCCGCTCCCGATCAGGTCTGGGTGACCGACATCACCTACATCAAGACCCACGAAGGCTGGATGTTTCTGTGTGTCGTTATCGACTTGTTCTCGCGGCGTGTTGTTGGCTGGTCCGCCCAGTCCCGAATGACCACGGACTTGGCCCTGCAGGCCCTGCTGATGGCCGTCTGGCGACGCAAGCCGACGGACCGGGTCACGGTGCATTCAGACCAAGGCTCTCAGTTCACCAGCCGGGAGTGGCAGATGTTCCTACATCAGCACAATCTGGAACCGAGCATGAGCCGGCGCGGAAACTGTCATGACAATGCCGTCGCAGAAAGCTTCTTCCAGCTGTTGAAGCGCGAACGCATCCGCCGTCGGACCTATCCGACCCGCGATGCCGCCAGACAGGACGTGTTCGAATACATCGAGCTATTCTACAACCCGAAGCGCAAGCACACGAAAAACGGCATGCTGTCGCCCGTTGACTTCGAAATCAGACAGCTCAATCTGAACAAGGCAGGTGTCTAGGAAACTAGGGGCACCTCAGACACAGGAGAGAAATCCCCTCAGGTTACCTGTACGACAGGGCTGTTTGAATTTCCGAATGACCGTCCAATCCCTGACCTCCCGGATCGGATGCCGGCGACCCGGATTACCACGATCGCTTCTGGCCACTGCCAAGGCGTATATTGAGTCGTACACGTGATTTTTTCTTTTCCTGAGAACGGCTTTCGGCGCGTGCAATAGCGCGATCCAGAACTACATCTGGATCAGCCGCACTATACGACGCAGGTCGGATCGGCTTTCCGACCGACACCTCGATGTCCATCGGTGTGCCATCATCGTAGGTTGTTTCCTTATCATCCAAGAGGCATTGAATTTCAGCTTCAAGGTCAATGGGGTCTAGTAGATTCGGAGCATTTGAGGCGCACACAAACAGACCATTGCCGGTGTTTGCCATCAGCAATCCTTTAGTGCCGAGCACATTAGCAATTGAGTCCGCGACCTCAGTATGGGCGTAGGTTAGTTCGTCGGGCGTTGCACGAAAATGAATACTATGAATGTTTTCAAGTTTGACCGCAATGATCTGCGAGCCCAGTAGCCCCGCGCGCGATAGTTGCTTCAGGTAGTTCTTCAGAGCCGGATGATCGGTGAGCTCCTTGATGCCATCGATCTGTATCTCCGAAAAGGTGGGTTTGTCGCCGGGTGTCAACATCGAGGCCGGCGTCGTAGATGTGATGGCGTCGGCAGTTTTGAGCCGTGTCATGACCAGCTCTTCTGCATTTCTGACGCGAACGCCGAGTTCCATTGTCTCAAAAGGTTTCGTAACGTAGTCCGTCGCGCCTGCTGCAAAGGCGGTATCGACGGAATGACGCTCGGTCATCGCGGTCAGCATGATGATGGGTGTTCTTCTGTACGCCGGAATCTGCCGCACTCGCGTACACAGCTCGACCCCGTTCATCTCCGGCATATTGATGTCGATTAGCAGACAATCATAAGGCGGGATCGCTGCAGCAATCAAATCCAACGCTGCACGACCCGACGCCGCGACCGAAACGTCCTGATACCCCGCTACTGCAAGATACATCGGCACCAGTTCGAGGATGAAGTCGTCGTCATCGACAGCTAGAATCTTCATAGGCATTGCCTTTCAGGCATCATTGCGACCAGCGATTCAGCAAACCGATGGGTGTCGTCTCCAGAAGGAGAGTTATCTGTTTATTATTCTACTATTAGATGAAACTCCAGAGCAATATCTGGGCAAGTGTCAAAGTAACTGTGCTTGAGGTGGACATCTACGCGGCATGCAGGGGGAACCGGGTTGGGGCTTGCGATCAGTAAGAGTGTCTTCGATATCATGGGAGGAGAATTCGGGTTTGAACGAAATTCGAAATCCGGGAGTACATGCTGGTTTACACTGCCGTTAGCGCATAAGGCTTGCTGACGTGCCATTAGGATCACGTGCTATTGCTCTCACACCCGCTGTGTGACGTGCCTTCGCAATGAGACTGGCCGAGGGACGCCCCGAAGGAGCGTGCCCCGGCAAAGACACTCCAGATGAGTTGGCGGTGACCCGCAACTTACCTCAAGGCGCACCAAACGGCGATCAGACTGAGGCCGAAGAAGGAGGGGCCGACGACCAAAGAGGCGGACTGATCGGCCTAGCTGCGCCGCCAACCGAAATCGATCTTAGGAAGACTTGGGACAGTTCACTCCATCAGTTCCCGTCGCAACGCAGTTTGCGGCCCATTCGTCAGATTGGCACAGTTCCGACAGCTCCGGCAGCACTTCGACTTCCAGCTTGCCCTTGACCTTGAGCCACGTGCGGTGCTGAAAAAAAACTGGCAACGTGATGATGAAGTTCGTTCCGACCCCGAGCTCGCTTTCGTAGCTGATCGTTCCCTTGTGAAGCTGAAGAATGCGTCGCGAGATGCTCATGCCAAGGCCGCTACCTCCAACCGAACGAACATCTGAGGAGTCTAATTGCGAGAACTCCCCGAAAACCGTTTGCTCATTACCTGGCGGGATCCCCCGGCCATTGTCCCTTACGGATACTGTGGCAAGGTCTTCATGGACCTTAAGGTCAACTTGCACGATGCCACCGTCCTTCGAAAATTTTATTGCGTTCGAGAAAACGTTCGCCATCACCTGCATCAATCTTTTTTCGTCGCCATTGACGATCACCGATGGGTGAGATCCCACAAGAACCAGAGAAACATTTTTGTCGCGTAGATAGCCGGCCGTCGCCTCGATTGCGTCTTTAATAAGTATGGAGAGATCCATAGGTTTGGGGTTCATCGCCATCTTGCCTGTATCGAGCGCCTGTAGATCCAGAAGATCGTCAATCAGCATCGCAAGCCGGTCGCTGTTCTTGTTTGCCACAGCAAGCATTTGCTGAACATTCTTGGGTACCTGGCCAAGTACTCCACTGCAGATGAGGTTGAGAGGTCCTTTGATCGATGTGATTGGAGTTCTTAGCTCATGGCTAACCACGGAAAGAAACTCAGACTTCGCCCTGTATGCCGCCAGCGCCCTTTCATGCTCTTTTCTGAGATCCTCAATTTGACTCAAATTGCGGCGATAGAGTCGCAGAAATGCGATTGAACAATCAACTATGAAGTAAAGAACAAATACAACCGTGAAGAACTGAAGCCAGTGCACGGAAGAGAGTTGCGGCCGCTCCCTGACGATATTAAACAACGCAACAAAAAGAAAAAGACCAGAATAGATGGATAGGCGGAGCGCCAGGGCGCTAAGAACTTGATGGGTATTCATCGCCGCAAACAGCGCTGCGGCAAACAAGAATAAAAGCGGTGTAAAATGTGCCGAAGTACCCTCCATAACAGTTGCAAGCACGATGAATGACCCTATGGCAAGGGCGTTCAGAATAGTTCCGAGTAGGATCATTCGATAGAACAAGTCGGATGCTCGGTCGCTGAAGCCATCCCAGGTCGAAATACGCTTTGCCACGACATGGTCAAAGAACTCCGTGAGAAGTACGCTCAAGTAACATAGGACTGCAATGTAGATGTCATAATATGCGGAGGCGAGTGTAAATGCACCCAAGTACATCGCTTGGCGCTGCCAAAAGAGTCTCAGGCCCCCATCCACATAATCCTTTAGATATGTGACCATCTCAGGGTTCGGCCGCGACCTCGACGGGCGTGTTGACCGCCACTTTTGTATCAACCAAGACAAGACAGGATTCATGTTTCTTGTCGCAAGTTTGGCCGGGCCCGATTCCAGATCGATCGCAGAGTGTTAGGCAATTCAAGCGGATTGAAGGGCTTTGCCACGACGCCGGCGGCGCCGATGGCGAAAAGCTGTGTCATGGATTGCTCGTGGACCTTCGCCGTGGCGAATACGATCGGTAAATCCGCCAAGGTGGGTATCGTCCTAAGTTCCTGGAAGGTTTGCTCCCCATCTATTCCCGGCATCATTACGTCGAGAAGGATCAGATCCGGTGCGAATGCTTCAGCCCGCGCGAGTGCCTCTTGACCGGAGTTACACTGCAGAACGGTAAAACCGCCTACAACCTCCAGCGCAATTCGTGTCACCGTGCGAATGTCCTCGTCATCGTCCACATGGAGAATTCTATTGAGCACCATGCCTCTAATCCTTAAACGCTCGCCGGGACCGATGCTGTGCCCATTTCCCACAATAGGAATTCAAGTAGAGCTGGAATATCAGTATCCACAGGCGCCCCAACATGTGAGATTTGAAGATTGACGGCAAGCTCGAGCCGCTGTGATGCATCACCCAAGGTGGGGTACCCTAGTGTTCTTGCAAGACCGCAAATCTGGTGAGCCAAAAATTCGATCACCTTCAAATCGTCAACATCGACATTTGACGTCATACGCTCCTGAATGGCTCTGAGTTGGATTATCTGGGCGCTAAGACGTTGGATGAAGTCATCGCGGATACGCGCGAGTGCGCTGTCCAAGTCGCCAGTGGAGTGCTCATGATGCGTAAGTTTAACCATTTCAGATTCCGATCCACCTCTGCAACCAGCTAGCCGTAGCATGTGCTGGCTTCCCCGCGAGCGCGTTTGCAGCGCTCCACTCCTGTTGTTTTGACGCATTATCTGCACTTTCGATTGCTCTTAGCAACAGACCGGTGCGGCGATCGGCAGAAAAGAGTTCGTTCGATTGAAGGTGACCGAAATCCAGTGAAATTGTCTTCATCGGGTCTGAAGGTAGGAAAAACGCAAAGCTCCGAATGCCAGATCGAACATCTGACAAAATCTCTTCTGGTGAAATACCTCCCGTCTGCGCGGCGCAGACAAAGAGTCCCGATCATGGCCCCACGAAGGGTGCGCGTTCCGATATCAACTCGGGAGAGGGTGATGTCCACTTGGTCTGAGCGGCCTGCCTTGCCAGAGACGGGGAAGGTCACTGCGCTAGGTGCTATCTGGATCACATCTCCTAGTATGAGGTCGTCGGGAACTTTCGGCGTCTCCCCTTGGGCGGCCCCACAAGTGACCACCAGGGACGTCAACGGAACGAGCAGATTGGTGTTCGTGTCGTGGTCGAGTACATCTACAAGCTCCGTTTGGCCTGAGACGGTCGCCAAAGCTGATGTCGACGCGCCGTAGGGGGAGAAATCGCGTATATGTTGCATGGCAGCCTGTAGCGGTTGAAGGGCCTAATTTCATCTTTTAGTTGCATTATTTGGCGGTAATGGGGCGGATTGTAGATCAAACACGGCAAATCCGCGGAAATTTGAATCTCGGTGAGGGATTGGCGCACGATGCCAGTTTGGCCTTCGCCCTGACTCGGGGTCAGACTGATCTGGAATTTCCCGGGCGAGTTGCGGCGTCGAGCGGCACCACTGAGGCTACAGGAGTCTCGTACACAAGCGCACGGCGGTCGCCAGGAAATCCATCCCTGAGGGGTATCCGATCCCGGAGTCGGGTGTACGGTGTTGCGGTGAACCAGCAAGCGAGCGATCTCGTCGCGTTCGACTTCAGTGACCTGTGCCAGTGCGGGTTGAGCCGCTCGTCCCGGAGTCTGCTGCTGGCGGACTCAATGAAGGCTTCATGACGGTCCTTCTTGGCTTGAAGGAGGAAAGCGGCGCGCCGGTTCGCTCCGGCCAGTCAAACATGCCCTGGCTGGTGCCTTAGAGGCCGCTGTCCGTCACAACGGCTTCGCGTAAAGGTTTCGCAGTGTCGAGTTTCTGCCTCATCCATATTGCTTGATGCTCACAGCAGGTCAAAAATCCTCCAACTCGACTGGCCCCGTGGGTTCTGACGGAGGACGCTGGGTTCCGCTTGATGAGCGTCAGCGAGAACAGCGGTTCGCCACGTCGTGCTGAATTATGCGGGGTCAGGTTGACCTGTCGTCGGACGGATTAGCACTCCAACTTTAGCCGACCAAGCGGAGGGATGAGTTCCGCTCCAAACCGAGCTTCTCAAAGGCTCTGTTCTTAGCGGAGCCTATCGCCCGACCGAAGGTGATGCCCGCACGGCGCACCTTGGTCCCCTCCGGCGTTATCGGCCTGCCCACCGAAACGCTGATCGCCAGACTTTCGCCATAGACGCTGGCAGCCCGATTTGTTTCTAGAGATTGGTTGATCTCGGCCTCCAGTTGAATGGATGTCGGCAGCATCTTGCCGCTGGTGACGACCAGCACAGTTCCCTCGCCGGCGTCCGCCATCATGCACTGATCGGAGCGGAGGACATCTTCTATTGCGGCAGCGACATCTTCCAGGACCGATACAAACGGAAGATAGGAGGTACGCGTATGGGCAAGATCCTTCCAGTCGACTTTCACGGCGAATACTTGAGTGTCGGAAAGCTCCTTGCCAGACACTTGCGTCACATAGTTTTCCAACGCCTTGGACGACACTAGTTTCGTCGCACCACCAGGAAGGACCTCGCGAGACTCCGGTCCGTTAATGTACTGTTCCTCGCGCAAAGTATCGACCACATCCGCATTGTCCGATCTGATCTCGTCGCTCTGGTCGCCGTGGGTTTGATAAGTCGCGACAAGCCGCGCTCCAAGCTTATCGACGTCAAAAGGTTTTGTCGCATATTCGGTCGCACCCGCCAGGAATGCTTGCTCCATGCTCTTCATGTCCCTCTTCCCGGTGAGCATTATAATCGGTGTGCGTCGATAGGCGGCAATTCTGCGAACGTGCCGGCACAGTTCAATTCCGTCCATCTCCGGCATGTTGATATCGAACAACAGGCAGTCGAACTGAGCCTCGGTGTTCGCCAGTGTTGCTAACGCCAGCTTTGCGGAGGCGGCGCAGGTAACTTCGGAATACCTTGCCTTGGCAGCAATTCCCGGGATCAGCCCGAGAATGAAGGGGTCATCGTCGACTGCGAGGATCCTCATTGGCCGATGATGTGCTTCAGCAAGGGGGCGCGGATGGTCGAAAATCAGGTCACTAGCAAGTTGACTGCTCGATTTGCCTGAAATGGATGAGCTCTTGAGTCGGCTACTACGGGCGGCGACCGCATTGATGGCGACATGCAAAATAGGCACGAGGATCACGGCGGCGGAACCGACCATGCTGTAGAGGGCGATTGCGAGCACGAACGATCCACCGAGGACCAGCGTGGCCACACACGCGGCAAAACCAGCGAACGATCCAATGATGATGTATCCGAGCATCTTATCAACCCTTGATTGCATTCTCGTTAACGCCATGTACACAAAGACGAGCGACAATGTTGCGAAACTGTGTTTATTTCTTGGCAGGTTCGTTGGTGAATCGTCTGGCTGGTCTTGTCAGAAGGATTCCTGTTGAGGCGGGCAGGGCGGCCTCGTAGCGTCGGAACATGACCAAACCTGACCCGTTCAAGGGCTTTCACAGCAGCCCGGAAATCATCCGCCTGGCGGTGATGCTGTACGTCCGCTTCCCACTCTCGCTCCGGAATGTCGAAGATCTACTTCACGAACGAGGTGTGGAGATCAGCCACGAGACCGTGCGGTACTGGTGGCATCGTTTTGGTCCAATGTTTGCCGCGGAGATCCGGAAGCACCGGATCGAAGGGATGAAATCGAGCCGCTGGCAGTGGCACCTCGACGAGATCTTCGTGAAGATCAACGGTGAGCGGCATTACCTCTGGCGGGCCGTCGATCATGAAGGCGAGGTGCTCGAAAGCTTCGTCACAAAGACCCGTAATAAGAAGGCCGCATTGAAATTCCTCAAGAAAGCAATGCGCACGCACGGTCAGCCTGAGGTCATCGTGACGGACAAGCTGCGGTCCTATCGTGCTGCACTGAAGGAGCTTGGTGCTGATGCCCGACAGGAAACAGGCCGTTGGTTGAACAACGGGGTCGAGAATTCACACCTTGCATTCCGACGACGGGAGCGGGCGATGCTTCGGTTCCGGCGTATGCGAAGTCTTCAGAAGTTCGCCGCCGTCCATGCCTCCGTCTCGAACCACTTCAATCAGGAACGCAGCCTTTCAAGCCGACGCCTCTTCAAGGCCAACCGGGCCGCCGCTCTCGCCGAGTGGCGTGGTCTCTGCGCGGGATAAGGGACAGCGTCACTGTCCTTGGTGAGACCGGTTCGAATCCGTCTGGCAGCACCGAGCGAGGGGCTCTGTCAAAAGAAACCGGCTTGAGGCTGGTAGTTCGTCTGCGTAGGCACTGTCAGAGGGACTTGACTTGAGCCGGGGCGTGGGGCGGGGGTAGGCTCCGGCCATGACCCAGCCTTCGCCTTTCCGCTATTTCAAGACGTCGCCCGAGATCATCCGCCTTGCGGTGATGATGTATGTGCGCTTCCCCCTGTCCCTGCGGAACGTTGAGGACCTTCTGCACGAGCGGGGCGTCGATATCTGCCATGAGACGGTGCGGTTCTGGTGGCACCGGTTCGGACCGACGTTTGCGGCGGAGATCAGGAAACGCCGCGTCGAATGCATGCGGTCCAGCCGCTGGCGCTGGCATTTGGACGAGGTGTTCGTGAAGATCAACGGCGAACGCCATTACCTGTGGCGGGCGGTCGATCACGAAGGGGAGGTGCTCGAGAGCTTCGTGACGAAGAAACGCGACAAGAAAGCCGCCCTTAAATTCTTGAGGAAATCACTGAAGCGGCACGGCGCGGCCGATGGATTCGTCACTGACTGTCTGCGATCCTATGGCGCCGCCTTGGGAGAGCTCGGCATTCGCGGGGGCACTGTCAGAGGAACTTGACTTGAGCCGGGGCGTGGGGCGGGGGTAGGCTCCGGCCATGACCCAGCCTTCGCCTTTCCGCTATTTCAAGGCGTCGCCCGAGATCATCCGCCTTGCGGTGATGATGTATGTGCGCTTCCCCCTGTCCCTGCGGAACGTTGAGGACCTTCTGCACGAGCGGGGCGTCGATATCTGCCATGAGACGGTGCGGTTCTGGTGGCACCGGTTCGGACCGACGTTTGCGGCGGAGATCAGGAAACGCCGCGTCGAATGCATGCGGTCCAGCCGCTGGCGCTGGCATTTGGACGAGGTGTTCGTGAAGATCAACGGCGAACGCCATTACCTGTGGCGGGCGGTCGATCACGAAGGGGAGGTGCTCGAGAGCTTCGTGACGAAGAAACGCGACAAGAAAGCCGCCCTTAAATTCTTGAGGAAATCACTGAAGCGGCACGGCGCGGCCGATGGATTCGTCACTGACTGTCTGCGATCCTATGGCGCCGCCTTGGGAGAGCTCGGCATCCGCGGGCGCCAGCAGACTGGCCGGTGGATGAATAACCGGGCGGAGAATTCACACCTGCCATTCCGAAGACGGGAGCGGGCGATGCTCCGCTTCCGGCGAATGCGAACGCTGCAGAAGTTCGCCTCCGTTCACGCCTCCGTCTCGAACCACTTCAACCAGGACCGCAGCCTCAATTCACGACAAAGTTTCAAGGCCAACCGAGCCGCCGCTCTTGCCGAGTGGCGCGGTCTCTGCGCGGCATAAGGGACAGCCTCACTGTCCAAGCTGAGACGGGTTCGAATTAGTCTGCCAGCACCCGCCTCCGGGGTGGCGACCGCTCCTGCCGGGGCGGTCAGAGGCCGCGTCGAGCTTATCGTCAACAGCCACTCCGCCGGCGCGATCTACTGGGACGACATCTACCGCTACCGGGCGAACGGCGGCGAGCTGATCGTCGACGGGACGATCTATGGCAACTACATCGCCGCGAACGCGATCACCGGCGGCCTGATCGCGTCCTCGGGCATCATCACCCAGATCGCGCAAATCGGCGATGGCCTGACTACCGATGCGAAGATCGCCAATCTCGCCGTCGACACGCTCAACGTCGCTGGGAATGCGATCTCGACGGTCAGCAGCGCCACGACCGCTGGTAGTATCAGCCTGCCGAGGGGGCGACTGTCATTCAGACGCTTGTGGTCAATAAGGGCAGGTCGGATCCCATGCCCATTTACGGCTACGCAAGTGTCGTTCCGGATACGACGGGCAGCGGTGCGATCTCGCTACACATCACGAAGGCGGGCGGCATGATCACAGAGGCTCAGAGCATCGGTGCGACCGATGGCGTTCCGGCGTCCGCCACGCTCGGCGTAATGGCGATTGATACGTCGCCAGCGACTGGACCGCAAACCTATCAGTTCGTTGCAACCGTGACAGGTGCGATACCCGGGAGCGCTGCGAACTCACGAACATTGTCTGCCGTCAATCTCCTGAAATGAGCCAATCATGGACCCGCTGACATACTTCGCTGTCACCTTGCCGCCACCGGTGAGATCGCCCTCCCCGGAACTTGCAGGTAGAGCGAGGTCACTGCGCAGACGCGCAGTAGGTGGTTTGGCGACCGCAGACACGCCGATAGGGGCTAACCGCTAGACACACGATGCTTGCCTCGCCGGCTTCGTCTCTCGCGGCGCCCGACGGACCGGCCCGAGGGCTGCCTTGGGCAGGTGAAATGCTTAACTGATCCGGCCTTCCTTATTCGCACGGTGGGCGAGGTCATGCTCGGTGACGCACTGAGCGCAACTGCCGTCGTCCGACCTGCGCTCGATAGAGCCATGCTTCTTGCAAGGCTTGCCCGTGTAGCGCGACTTGCCCGATTGGAAGGCTTCTGTCCGTGCAGGATCGTTCGACGGGTAGCTCGGGACGGACCCGCGTTGTATCGAGTTGAATGCTGTCAGATGACTTACACCGAGCTCATGGGCGATGGCGCGAGCCGCGCGGTAGGCGTTCTGACCCTCGGCAGCCAACTGCTCGAAGCACTTCAGTGCGTCAGGCTACCAGGGCATCTGTTCGATGGTCGGTTGCCGTACCATAACCGAGTTATGCCTGATTGTGCCAAGGTCGCCAATCGTTTAAACGTCATGTCGCGCGTCTGACCCGCTAGCTCAACGGGATAGAGCAAGTGCCTTCTAAGCACTAGGTTCGGGGTTCGAGTCCTCGGCGGGTCGCGCCGTGAGTCAATTGCATCGCAATTGCATAGTGACGAAAAATGCGATCAAAGCAGCTTACGTTACAAGCGATTAGGGATGTAGAACAGCGACCTTTTAATCAGGATGTTGGGGGTCGAGTCCGCCCGGGATCGCCAGACCTTTGCCCCTGCCGCGTTTCATGAGCCTGCCATGCCGGCCAACAACGCTTCGACCTCGGCCAATGTCGGCATGGAGGGGGCGGTGCCGGGGCGGGTGACGGAGATGCCGGCGGTCGCACAGCCGAAGCGGACCGCGGCGATCGGATCGGCGCCGCGCGCAAGGGCGGCCGCGAAGCCGCCGTTGAAGGCGTCGCCGGCGCCCGTCGTCTCCACCACCGGGCCGGCGCTGACGGCGGGAACATGGACGGTCTGATGACGGTCATGATAGAGCGCGCCGTTTTCGCCAAGGGTGATGATCGCCGCGCCGGCGCCTTGCGACAGAAGCTTCTCGGCAGCGGTCTTCGCCTCGGCGGCGGATGTGACGGGCAGGCCGGTGATCCCCTCGGTCTCGGATTCGTTCGGGGTAACATAGTCGCAGAGCGCCAGCATCTCGGGCGCAATGGTGGCGGCCGGCGCGGGGTTGAGGATGGTCTTCGCCCCGCCCGCCCGTGCGATCTCAAGCGCGCGGTGAGCGGCCGGCATCGGTTGTTCCAGCTGGGTCACGAACACGGCGGCGCCAGAGATGAGGTTGGCCCGCGCCTCCACGTCCGCGACAGAAATCCGACCTGCCGCGCCGGGCGAGATGATGATGGCGTTGTTGCCGGTCGCGTCCTCGATGAAGATGTAGGCTGCACCCGTGTAGCTTTCCGGATCCTCCGTCACCTCGGGCACCACGCCTGCCTTCGACCAGGTCGCGTGGGCTATGTCGGCGAAGGGATCGCGGCCGAGGCGGGTGATGAAATGAACCTCGCCGCCCACCATCGCGGCGGCGACCGACTGGTTCGAACCCTTGCCGCCGGGGCCGAGGACGAAGCTCCGGCCCAGGATCGTCTCGCCCATCTTCGGCTGACGATCGGCGCGGTAGGCGGTATCGGCGACGAACACGCCGAGGATAACGATCTTGTTCGACATGGTTTTCCTCAGGCCTCTGGCGCGATCACACCCTTGCGAAACAGGAAGCAGCCGTAGAACCGCCGCTCGCCGGTCTGGATCACGGCATAGCTTTCGCGGGCGCGATCATAGAAGTCGAAGCGCTCGATACTGATCATCGGACGCGGCTTTCCTTCGGCGCGGTCGATCTCTGCCTGAACCTCGGCTTGCACCGGCGGCACCTCGTCGGGGCTGCCGACGATCTCCATCCGACCGGCGAAGTCGTCGACGAACGTGTCGAGGGGCATGACCGAGAGGATTGCATTCACTGCCTCCGCCGAGGTCAGGTTCTCCATCCTCAGCAACGCGCCATAGACGGTGTCGCGGGCAACGGAATCGGACGGGAAATTGGTGTCGGCGATCACCAGCGCGTCGCCGTGGCCCATGGAACGCAGGACGTAGAGCACATCGGCGTTTAGCCGGTTGTCGATCCCTTTCAGCATCCTCGTCCTCCCTTGGTGAGAGCTTACCGGTGCGCCGATTGTCGGGCAATCGGTGCGTTCATCCCATCATCTCCGCGACGGCTGCGCCGATGGCGCGGCCGAGCACCGCGTGGGCCTCGGCGTCGAAATGGACCCCGTCGACAGGGGAAACGGCGATGTGGGCGCCTGCGTCGAGGAAACCCGCGCCCTGCGCCTCCGCCACACGCGCAGCAAGCGGTGTGAGGGCGGCGGACTTGGCGGCGCCTCCCCGGAACATTCCTTCAAGGCATCCGGTTTCGGCAACTGGCGGCGGACATACGAGGAGAACCTTTGGTTCCCCAAGATCCGGCCCGGCCTCGGCGGCACGGATCGTCCGGATCAGCCGGTCGAGCGAGGCGGCCACATCCTCGGCGGTTACGGAAAACCGCGCCTTCATGTCGTTTGTGCCGAGCATGAGGATGACGGCATCGAGCGGACGGTGGGATTCCAGGATGGCCGGCAGAATCGCCAGCCCATTGCGATGGGCGCCCTCGATCGGGTCGTCGTGGACGGTGGTTCGGCCGGGATGGCCTTCCTCGATCAGGATCGTATCGGCGGGCAGCAGGCCGCGGGCGTGGCCGGTCCAGCGGATTTCGGGGTCGAAGCGGACCTTCTCGGTGGCGGTCGCCATAGGCGCCGTGCCGTGGGTGTTGCTGTCTCCGTAAGCGAGAACCGTGAGTGTCATCCTGGTTGATCCTGATGCCGAGTGCGCAGTCGACAAGGTGAAGGTGGTGAGGCTCGGCCGCAAGGTGGAAGGATTGGCCCACAAACGATTCATGCTAGCATGTGAGCGGACATACGGAGGCATTCATGGAGCTTGCGATACGCCACTGGGACAGGCTCGGAAACGGTGGGCTCGATTTCACCGAGCTCGGTTTCGGGTCGGCGCCGCTTGGCAATCTATACCGGTCGATCTCGGACGCGGAGGCGGAGGCGCTGCTGGAGGCAGCCTGGGCGTCTGGAGTGCGGTATTTCGATACGGCGCCCCTCTATGGCTTCGGACTGTCCGAGACGCGGCTCAACCGGTTCCTGCGCGGCAAGACGCGGGATGACTACGTCATTTCGACCAAGGTCGGCCGGCTCTTGCGCGCGGTGCCGCAGGAGCAACGCGACGGAACCGGCAAGTGGTTCGATGTGCCGTCGCGGGCGGAGGTCTATGATTATGGCTATGACGCTGTCTTCCGCTCAATGGAATTCTCGCTGGAGCGGCTTGGGCTGGATAGGGTGGACATCCTCTATGCCCATGATCTCGATGTCTTCAATCACGGCTCGCAAGCCACGCTCGACGCGCGGCTCGCCGAGTTCATGGCGGGGGGATACCGGGCCTTGGTCGAATTGCGCGATCAGGGAGTGATCCGGGCGTTCGGCGCGGGGATCAACGAATGGCAACCCTGCCAGTGGATGGCCGAGCGTGGGGATTTCGACCTCTTCCTCCTCGCGGGGCGCTACACGCTGCTGGAGCAGGAGGCATTGGACACCTTCCTTCCACTCTGCGAGGCGCGCGGGATCGGGATCGTTATCGGCGGCCCCTACAATTCCGGTATCCTCGCCACCGGGCCGAAGCCCGGCGCCTTTTACAATTACGATCCCGCCCCGCAGGCGATCCTCGACCGCGTGGCACGGATCGAGGCGGTCTGCGCGCGCCACGGCGTGCGGATGGTCGACGCGGCGTTCCAGTTCCCGCTCTGCCATCCCGCGGTGGTCTCGGTCATTCCGGGCGGTCAGGGTGTGGCGGAGATGGAGGAAAATCTCCGGGCCGCGACGGCCGGGATCCCAGCGGTCCTGTGGTCGGACCTCAAAGCGGAAGGCCTGATGCGGCCAGACGCGCCCGTGGGGTGAGGCCGATGGAACAGATCGACGCGCATCAGCACTACTGGAACCCTGCACGCGGGGATTACGACTGGATGCCGAACGACAATCCGGTTCTCGCCCGGACCTACGGTCCCGCGGACCTTGCGCCCGAACTGGCCGCGTACGGAATCGGACGGACAATCCTCGTTCAGGCGGCTGCGACAGTGGCTGAGACGGAGTATATGCTGGGGATCGCCGACGCGACGCCGACGGTGGCGGGGGTCGTGGGGTGGGTGGATTTCGAGCGGCCCGAAGATCTCGCCGTGCTTCGACGGTTGGCGGGCCACCCGAAGTTCCTCGGTGTGCGGCCAATGATCCAGGACATTCCGGATGTGGACTGGATGTTGCGGGAGGATGTGCAATGGGGGTTTCGGGCGCTTTCCGATCTGGGGCTTACATTTGATGCGCTGGGGTTGTCGATTCATCTTTCTAATTTTCTGAAAATATCGAAACTATATCCCGACCTCCGAATTGTGCTCGACCATTGCATGAAACCGGAGATTCGTGGGCATTCGCCAGGCGTATTCGGTCCCTGGGCGGATGGCATGAGCAGGCTGGCCACTGAGACCCACGCCTGCCTCAAGCTCTCGGGCCTCGTGACCGAGGCGCGGGAGGACTGGACGGTGGAGGATTTGCGCCCCTATGCGGATCATGTCATTGCCGCTTTCGGGCCGACCCGGATCATGTGGGGGTCGGACTGGCCCGTGTGCCGGCTGCGCGGCGAATACGCGGACTGGAGGCGGGCGGCGGAATCGCTCCTTTCGGGTCTGGCCGAGGTGGACCGGGCCCGGATTTTCGGCGGTACCGCGACGGAGTTCTACCAGATCACCCCGCATCGCGCCGTTTAGATCGGGTATCGGGCCGCCCCGCAGTTCATCGTTCGAGAACAGGGCGTTGTCTGCATCGCGTTTCCTTCCGCCGGATGGCGTCAATCGGGATCGAACAGGTCCGGTCGTTCGCGTTCGAGCGGCACGAGGACTGTCATGAGTTGTCGGAGGTGCCCGCGCAGTTCTTCGCGCGCGCGGTCGGGATCGCGCGCCTCGAGCGCTTCGAGGATCGCCTGATGCTCCTTCAGCGTCGCGGCGACGCGGCCGGGCAGCGGCAGGACCAGCTGACGGGCGCGGTTGACGTGGACCCAGGCGGATTCCGCGACCTGGCCCAGCTTGCGGTAGCCGGTGAACGAAAGCAGCATCGCATGCATTTCGGCGTCGAGCGCGCAGAAACCTGCGAAATCGCCGTCCTCGACGAGCGCCTGCTGCACGCGGATATTGCGGCGAACCTGCACCAGTTGATCCTCGGTGATTGCGGGCGCGATCATCTCGATCGCGGCCAGCTCGATCGCCTCGCGAAGGAAAGCGCCTTCGCGGATCTCGGCCATCGAGAATCGTGCGACGAAGGTTCCGGACTGCGGGACCACGTCGACGAGACCCTCGGCGGCGAGCCGCGCGATGGCCTCCGAGACAGGAGAGCGGGAGACGCCAAGCTCGTCGCAGGCGTCGCCCTTGCGCAGCAGTTCACCGGGTCGGTAGGCCAAGTGCAGTATGGCCTCGCGGAGCGATTGGTAGGTGCGCGCGGCGAGAGAGCCTGAGAAATTGTCAAGCTTGCCGAGACGGTGGAGGGAGGGAGTTCTCTCTTGCGGTTCCACATCGGGCCTATGTAACATGTTAGCATGTTAGTGGACGTCCGGGGACTGTCAAGCGCCTCGGTCCCGTTGCCTGGCGGAGATGCAAGATGCCCGATCCTGCCGCAAGAACCATCCGCCTGCATCCGGGCGACAATGTCGACATTGCCCTTACCGACCTTGCGGCAGGCGTCGTTGTGCCGGGCATTACGGTGCCGCTGCGCCGTCCGGTCCCGCGCGGTCACAAGGTCGCGATCCGTCCGATTGCGCAAGGGGAGCCCGTCCTGCGTTACGGTCAGATCATCGGCGCCGCGACCGAGGATATTGCGGCGGGAGCGCATGTCCACAGTCACAACCTTGGCATGAGCGGGCACAGCGAGGACTATGCCCATGCGTCGGCCAACACGCCGCTGCCGCCGGTTGACGGGGAGAGGACCTTCCTCGGCTACCGGCGCGCGGATGGCCGGGTCGGAACCCGCAACTACGTTGGGATTCTGACGTCCGTGAACTGCTCGGGCAGTGTGGCCCGGTTCATCGCGGAGGCGGCGGAGAGGACGCCGTGGCTTGCCGACCTCGCGCATGTCGATGGCGTCGTGCCCATCGTCCACGGCACCGGCTGCGGCATGTCAGGCGTGAACGAGGGGTACCGGACTCTCTTCCGCACGCTCCAGGGCTATGCCCGCAATCCGAATTTCGGCGGCATCCTTCTGGTCGGGCTCGGCTGCGAGGTGATGCAGGTCGCCGACCTCGTCGGGCAGGGTCGGCTGCGTGAGGGCGGAAACTTCCGCTACCTGACGATCCAGCAGACCGGCGGAACCCGCGCGACCATCGACGCCGGGCTTGCGATGCTGCGCGAGATGGGAACTGAAGCGAATGCGGCGCGGCGTGAACCGGCGCCCCTTTCTGAACTGACGATCGGCCTGCAATGCGGCGGCTCGGACGGCTATTCGGGGATCACCGCGAACCCCGCGCTCGGCGCCGCGTCCGATCTTCTCGTCCGCCATGGCGGCACGACGGTCCTGTCGGAGACGCCGGAGATCTACGGGGCGGAGCATCTTCTGACCCGGCGCGCCGTCAGCCGTGCCGTCGGCGAAAAGCTCATCGAACGCATCCGCTGGTGGGAGGATTACACCGCCCGCAATGACGGCGAGATGGATAACAACCCCTCGCCCGGCAACAAGCGCGGCGGATTGACCACCATTCTGGAGAAATCGCTGGGCGCGGTTGCCAAGGGCGGCACCGCGCCGCTCGCAGGTGTCTACAAGTTCGCCGAACCGATTGACACGAAGGGCTTCGTCTACATGGACAGCCCCGGCTACGATCCTTGCTCCGTCACCGGGCAGATCGCGTCGGGCGCCAATCTCATCGCCTTCACCACCGGGCGCGGCTCGGTCTCGGGCTACAAGCCGGTGCCGTGCTACAAGCTTGCCACGAATTCCGAGATGCACGCGCGGATGGCCGAGGATATGGACATCAATTGCGGCGACATCGTCAGCGAGGGCGTGAGCGTCGAGGAAAAGGGCCGCGAGATCTTCGAGGATCTGATCCGCATCGCCTCGGGCGACCGGACGAAGAGCGAGGCGCTCGGCTTCGGCGGCGCGGAATTCGTGCCCTGGCAGATCGGCGCGGTGATGTAAGGGGGTGGCGAAGCGGCTGAAGCGAAGGAAAGCCTTCGTGACGGCGACGGCGCAGGCCTCCGCGGCCGAGGGTGCCGAGGTGATCGCCGTTCCGAACCGCTTCCTCCATGCCGTGACCAAGGCCGCGGTGATCGGGATGACCAAGCCGGTGCGCCGATTTCATCGGTGAGCGCAGGAGCGCCAAATCGATGTGACCCACGATGGTGGAGAGCCAGTCGCCCGAAGCGCGTGCCGGTCAGGTCTTCGCCGTCGACGGCGCACCGCCTTCGAACCAGTTCGGTTTGGCGTAGTCGCAGGGCGCCTCCTGCATCTCCAGATGGAGCCGCGCGCCATCATAGGGATGGGCGCGGGCGACGTCCTCGTCGAACTCGATGCCGAGGCCGGGGGCGTCGGGGACGATGACATAGCCATCCTCCCACCGGATCGAGTTCTTGATGAGCCTCAGGTGGAAGGCGCCGCCGGTCTCGATCGTCTCGACCATCAGGAGATTGGGGATCGAGGCACCAAGATGGATGTTCGCCGCCCATTCGACCGGGCCGGCATAGAGATGCGGTGCCATCTGGGCGGTGAAGACTTCCGCGATGGCGGCGATCTTCTTCGCTTCCCAGATCCCGCCTGCGCGGCCAAGTGCGGGTTGCAGGATCCGGGCGCCCCCGGTTCTGAGGACGGTGGCGAATTCGGCCTTGGTGGTGAAGCGTTCGCCGGTGGCGATGGGGATGCGGGTGGCGCGGGCGACCTCGGCGAAGTCGAGGAGGTTGTCGGGCGGGATCGGCTCTTCGTACCAGAGCGGTCCGTAAGGCTCGATGGCTTGGGCGAGGCGCTGGGCGCCGGCGACGTTGAACTGCCCGTGGGTGCCGAAAAGCAGGTCGGCCCGGTCACCGACCGCCTCGCGGATCGCGCGGCAAAAGGCGGCGGAGCGGGTGATGTCGGAGCCGGAGGGATCGTGCCCGCCCCGGATCGTGTAAGGGCCGGCCGGATCGAACTTCACGGCGGTGAACCCCATGCCGACGAAGCGCCGGGCGGCCTCGGCGGCCATGTCGGGGCTGACCCAGAATTCCGCGCTTTCCTTGCCGGGCTCGGGGTAAAGATAGGTGTAGCTTCTCAAGCGTTCGTTCATCTTGCCGCCGAGAAGCGCCCAGACCGGGCGGTTGCGCGCCTTGCCGAGAATGTCCCAGCAAGCGATCTCCAGCCCCGAGAACGCGCCCATCACGGTGAGGTCGGGCCGCTGCGTGAAGCCCGAGGAATAGGCGCGGCGGAACATCAGCTCGATGCTCTCGGGGCTCTCCCCGGCCATGTGGCGGTTGAAGACATCGGCGATCACCGCCTCCATCGCCTTCGGCCCGACAGAGGAGGCATAGCATTCCCCGTAACCGGTGACGCCGTCATCTGTCGTGAGCTTGACGAAAAGCCAGTAACGCCCGCCCCAGCCGGGGGCCGGAGGCGCGACCGTGAAGATCTCGAGGTCCTTGAGGCGCATGGTCCCTCCCGATGCCACCGGGGGGCTGTCTGCCCCCCGGACCCCCCCGAAGGTATTTCGGCCAAGATGAAAGGGGAAGACCCGTCAGAAGACGATGACGTTGCGACGGGCGGCGCCGGTCCTTGTGTCGGCGATCGCCTCGTTGATCTGGTCGAGGGTCCAGCGGCCCGAGATTAGCTCGTCAAGTTTAAGCCGGCCCTGAAGGTAGAGATCGGTGATCCACGGAATATCTCGGGGTAGCACCGTGTCGCCCATGTTGGAGCCGATCATCGCGTTTCCGGTATAGGTGAAGATCACCGGTTCCCACTGAGATTTGGCGCCGGAATGCGGCATGCCGACCGCGACCATGCGGCCGCCATTCGCGAGATACCGGGTTGCAGTGTCGTAGGCGGGGATGGCGCCGACGGCGACCAGCACCACGTCGGCGCCACGACCCGCGATGCGCTTCGCCTCCGCCCAGGGTTTCGGCGTGGTGGCGAGGATGCCGTCGGTCGCGCCGAATTCCTTCGCGATTTCGAGCTTTTCGGACAGCATGTCGACGGCGATGATCCGCGCGGCCCCGGCAAGCCGCGCGCCCTGGATCGCGTTGAGCCCGACACCCCCGGCCCCGATCACCACCACGACATCTCCAGGCCGGACCCGGGCGGTGTTGACCGCCGCGCCGAGCCCGGTGATCACCCCGCAGGAGATGAGGGCGGCCGCCTCCATCGGGATGCCGGGCGGCAGGGGGGCAATCTGGCTTGTCTGCACCACAACGCGTTCGGCGAAGGCGCCGCAGTCGAGGCCCTGTTCGAGAGCGCCACCGCCCGTGGTTGTCAACGGGCTCCCGGGGCCTGGCGGCGTGGCGCACAGAACGGGCCGGCCTGCGGCGCAGGTCGGGCACTGCCCGCAGGAGCGGATGAGCGTGACGAGAACCGGGTCGCCGATGGCGTAACCGGTCACGCCGGAACCGGTCGCGGAGACGTGCCCCGATGCCTCGTGCCCGTAGACCGCCGGAAGCGTCCCGCCCCAACCGCCGTCGATATAGGAGATATCCGAAAAGCAGATCGCGCAGGCGTCGAGCGTCACCTCGACCTCGCCCGGTCCGGGGGCGCGGAGATGGACTGTCTCGATACAGAGCGGTTGGCCGAATTCGTGACAGACGGCGGCGCGGATCTCGGTCATGGCGTCTCCTCCCGGGGGAAGGCTGAGGTCAGGCGGCGGCCCTTTCGCGTGCGGGCACGACCAGGACTATGACGGAAGCGACCATCAAAAGGCCAGAGAGGAGGAACGGCGCACCGGGGAGATAGTGCGTCGCGCCCTCATGGGTGAAGGCCCAGAAGACCGACGTCATCACCATCGGCGCGAGCCCCATGGCGATGGCCGAGACCGAGGCGATGACGCCCTGCAACTCTCCCTGCTGGTCGTCGGGAGTCGCATTGGCCATGATGCCGGAGAGCGCCGGCCCGGCGATGCCGGCCACCGAGGCGATCGGGGTGAAGACGAGCGCCCAGAAGCCCGACGTGACAAATCCGTAAAAGCCGAAGGTCACGACTTCCAGCGACATGCCGTAGGCGGCGGTGCTGCGGTCGCCCCAGATCCGGATCGCCGGGGCGACGAGGAAGCCCTGCACCACCACCATGCAGCCGCCGAAAAGCGCAAGTGACAGGCCGTTCCACCAGGCATCCCATCCGAAGCGCTCGGTGCCGAAGAAGGCCCAGATCGAGGGGTAGGACTGGAAGGCCACCGTGTAGAGGAACATGATCGCAAGAAGCCGTTTCAGGCCCGGCAGGTGGCCGATGGCGCGGAACGAACCGAAGGGATTGGCGCGGGCCAGGCTGAAGGGCCGGCGTTTCTCGGTCCGCAGGCTCTCGGGAAGGGCGACAAGTCCGAATAGGGCGTTCAGCGCGGCGATGGCAGCGGCGGCCCAGAACGGCGCCCGCGTTCCCCATTCGGCGGCGATCCCGCCAAGAAGCGGCCCGGCGATGAAGCCGAGCCCGAAGGCGGCACCGATGAACCCGAAATTCTTCGCGCGCTGGTCGGGGGCGGAAATATCGGCGACATAGGCGTTCGCGGTCGAGTAGGTCGCGGCGGCAGCGCCCGCGACGATGCGCCCGACGAGGAGGAGCCAGACTGTCCCGGCGACCGCCATGATCAGGTAGTCCACTGCCATCACCGCGAGCGCGATCAGCATCACCGGCCGCCGCCCGTAGCGGTCGGAAAGGTTGCCGACCACCGGGCCGCAAAGGAACTGCATCACGGCAAACGAGGTGGCGAGCACACCGCCCCAGAGCGAGGCGGTGGAGAGGTCTGCGCCCGTCACCTCGCGCATCAGTTCGGGCATGACTGGGAAGATGATGCCGATCCCGATGGAGTCGATCATCACCGTGGTCAGGATGAAGATAAGCGCGAGGCGATTCTGCATGGAATTCCCGGCCGGCGCGGAAATGCCGCCGGGCCGGGGCAGGCTAGCCAAGACGCGGGCCGAAGGGAAGAGGGATGCCGGTAGCGTCCGTTCTGGCCCACGCTTGCCGGCGGCGAAATCCCGGCTTACGCGTCGGCGGTCCCGACGATTTCCGATAGGCGCCGGGCAAGGGCGCCCGGTGCGGTGAAGAAGGGCGAATGGCCCGTTGCAAGCGACGTCACGTGACCGGGCGGAAAGGCGGCGGCCATCGTCGCTTGATATTCCGGCGGGATCGTGTGGTCGTCCTCGCAGACGATGTAGTGCTTTTCGATAGCGGGCCAGTTGCGCAGCAGTGGCAAAGCCGTCGACTGCGGCAGGATCGGCTCCGGGCAGAGCCGGGGCAGGGCGTCGGCCACGGCCTCTTCCGGGCAGTCGTGGTAGAAGGTGCCGGGCGCCATTGCCGGGTCGACCGAATAGGTGACACCGTCCGGCGCCGCCCGCACCGCGCCTTGCAGAAGCTGCCGGGGTCCGGCCTTGCGCATGTCGATCATCGACATCCCCCGCGCCGGTACATAGGCGCAGAGATAGGCAAGCCGCCTCACCTTGCCCGGTGCCCGCTCGGCGGCAAGGGTAATCGGATAGCCCGCAGCGGAATGGCCGACGAGCGTCACCGGCGCGTCGATGGCGTCGAGGATCGCCTCGGCATAGAGATCAAGTGTCGCGTCGGCCGCCGGGGTCCGATCCTCGCCATGCGAGGGCAGGTCGATGGCCGTCGCTTCGTGCCCCAGAGCCTCAAGCGCCGGGATCACGTCGCGCCAGCACCAGGCGCCGTGGCACGAGCCATGGACGAGAAGAAACCGCACCGTCTCAGACATGGCCGATCGCGGTCAGGAACCCGGTCAGGACCGCCGCGTAGTCGGCGGGCTTGTCGACCGGTGGCAGGTGGCCCGCGCCTCGGATCAGGTGAAACCGCGCCCCCCGGATCAGGTCAGAGGTCTCGCGCACGAGATCGGGAGGTGTCGCGCCGTCTTCGGAACCGGCGATGGCGAGGGTGGGCAGGGTCAGGCCGGAGGTGGGCGTGATGAAATCGGTGCCGGAGATCGCGGCGGCGCAACCGGCATAGCCCTCGACCGGCTGACGGGTCAGCATGTTGCGGTAAGCCCGCATCTCGGGAGTTGCGCGGAAGGTCTTGGAGAACCACCGCTCCATCATCGCGTCGCCGATGGCCTCGATCCCGCCCGCCCGGATCGCGGCGATCCGGTCGGACCACATCTGGGCCGTGCCAATCTTGGCGGCGGTATTCGATAGCACCATCGCCCGCACGAGATCTAGCCGCTTCACCGCCAGGCCTTGCGCGATCAGCCCGCCGATCGAGAGACCGACGAAGACGCAATCGCGGACCTTCAGCGCGTCGAGCAGCCGCTCCGCATCGCGGATCAGCGCGCCCATCGAATAGGGTCCGGTCGGGCAAGCGGACAGCCCGTGCCCGCGCAAGTCGTAGCGGATCAGCCGCAGCCCCTGAGGCAGCCTAGGGATCAGCTTGTCCCACATCCGGAAATCGGTGCCGAGCGAGTTGGCGAAGACCACCGGCCGCCCGGAAGGCTCGCCGTCTTCGCGCCAGTGGAGGTGCAGGTCGCCAAGATCGAGTATGTTCATGTCCGTCCTTTCGTCCCGCGCCATCCTGCGGATTCGGATGGGGAAGGCAACCACGCTCAGGCCGCCGGCACCCTGCGGATCACGGCGGGCGGAATCGTCTCGCATCATCTCCTGCCGCAAAGGATAATCCGGCGCAGTGCCGCGCTTCTGTGGCACGGGCCGCACCTTCGTTTCCGCAAGGCAGGTTTCGAATCCCTGCCCCGCGCTTGACCCGGCGCCGGGCTTTGGCTAGGCGGGCAGGAACGTTATTCCGCAAGCCCTGAGGAGCGAAGCCCGTGGCAAATCCGTCCATTCTCATCCTGCCCGGTGACGGGATCGGCCCCGAAGTCATGGCCGAGGTCCGTAAGATCATCGCCTGGTTCGGCGACAAGCGTGGCCTCGAGTTCAATGTCAGCGAGGATCTCGTCGGCGGTTCCGCCTATGACGCGCATGGCGTGCCGCTGACCGACGAGACGATGGCCAAGGCGCAGGCGGTAGACGCGGTCCTGCTCGGCGCCGTCGGCGGGCCGAAATACGACAATCTCGACTTCAGCGTGAAGCCGGAGCGGGGGCTTCTGCGGCTGCGGAAGGAGATGGACCTTTTCTCCAACCTCCGCCCGGCGCAATGCTTTGACGCGCTCGCCGATTTCTCGTCGCTGAAAAAGGACATCGTCGCGGGCCTCGACATCATGATCGTGCGCGAACTGACCTCGGGCGTCTATTTTGGCGAACCGCGCGGCATCTTCCCGGATAACGAGGGCGGCCGCGTCGGCATCAACACCCAGCGCTACACGACCGACGAGATCCGCCGCGTCGCGCGCTCCGCCTTCGAACTGGCGCGCCGCCGGAACAACAAGGTCTGCTCGATGGAGAAGGCCAACGTGATGGAATCGGGCATCCTCTGGCGCGAGGAAGTGCAGTGGGTACACGACAACGAATATCCGGATGTCGAGCTGTCCCACATGTATGCCGACGCGGGCGCGATGCAGCTTGTCCGCTGGCCTAAGCAGTTCGACGTGATCGTCACCGACAACCTCTTCGGCGATCTTCTCTCCGACTGCGCCGCGATGCTGACCGGGTCGCTCGGAATGCTGCCTTCGGCCTCGCTCGGCGCGCCGATGGCGAATGGCCGGCCGAAGGCGCTCTATGAGCCGGTCCACGGCTCTGCGCCCGACATCGCCGGGCAGGGCAAGGCCAACCCGATCGCCTGCATCCTCTCCTTCGCGATGGCGCTGCGGTATTCGTTCGATCAGGGTGACGAGGCGACGCGGCTGGAACAAGCGGTGGAGAAGGTGCTCGCCGACGGCGCCCGCACGGCCGATCTGATGGGCCCGGAAGGCGGCAAGCTGATCTCCACGTCCGAGATGGGCGACGTCATCGTCAAGGCACTTGACGCGAGCCTCTGAGGGCACGCAGACAGGAACGAGCTGGGGCGCTTCGGCGCCCCTTTTCATTGGTCAGTGCGGGGTCTCCGGGGCCTGCCGCGCTGGCACGGCGGCCTGAAATCGGGGGCGGGGGGCTTGCACCCGTCGCCGCGCCGGTTCAATGGTGCGAGCGGTAACAAAACGGGACCGCCGGCGATGACGGGCGCTCACAATCTTCGCGGTGCTATCCTCGCGCTGGTGGCGATGGGGGTCTTCGCGACCCATGACGTGGTGGTGAAGGCCCTGGGCGTGCATTACTCTGCGGTCCAGATCGTCTTCTTCGCCGCCCTTCTGAGCTTTCCGATCGTCTCCGTGATCCTTCTGAACGATGCGAGCGAGGCGAGCCTGCGCCCACGCCATCCCTGGTGGGTGCTTTTGCGCACGGTCTGCACCGTGATCACCGGCGTCTCGGCCTTCTACGCGTTCTCCACCCTGCCGCTGGCGCAAGTCTACGTGATCCTCTTTTCCTCGCCGCTCCTTATCACCATCCTTGCGATTCCCATCTTGGGCGAGCGGGTCAGGGCGCGGCGCTGGGCGGCGGTGATCGTCGGGTTGATCGGCGTGCTGATCGTCATGCGGCCGGGACAGTCGGCGCTGTCGGTCGGACATCTGGCGGCGTTCGTCGCGGCGGTCTGCGGGGCGACCGCTTCGGTCATCGTGCGCCGGATCGGGTCCGATGAACGCTCGGTCGTCCTGCTGCTTTTCCCAATGGTCGGGAATTTCCTCGCCATGGGGCTTGCACTGCCGTTCGTTTACCGGGCGATGCCGGTCGAGCATCTAGGGATGATGGGGGTGATTGCGGTTCTCGGCCTTATCGGGTCGTTTCTCGTCATCCTCGCCTATCGGGCGGGCGAGGCGGTGATCGTCGCGCCGATGCAGTATTCGCAGATCCTCTGGGCGACGGCCTATGGCTACTTTCTCTTCAATGAACGGCCCGACATGGCGACCGGGATCGGCGCGGGCGTGATCATCGCCTCCGGCCTCTACATCGTCTTCCGTGAAAGCAGGATCGGTGCCTCCGGGCACCAGCCCGTGATCGAGACGCGCGGCCGGACCGAAACCGTGACCACGCCCCGGTCGAGCGTCTTGCAACGGGTGCTCCGTGGACGGACCGACCCGACTTCGTAAGATCGCCGGTCCGATCCCCCTTGCCAAAGCTCACGGGAATCGGTAACCCCGCCCGGCAAAGGTCGGAGCGTAGCGCAGCCTGGTAGCGCACCTGCTTCGGGAGCAGGGGGTCGGAGGTTCGAATCCTCTCGCTCCGACCAATTTTCCCGATACTTCATGAGGCTTTCCGGAACGGGATCTGCGATTTGCGCTGTCGCAGTGGTCAATGCCGTCCCATCTCTCCACGAGATTCGGTGTCGGCCCCGATCAAGGCCGGTTCGACCTGTTCCCAATGAATACCCCCGCCGCAGCGGGGGTATCGTCCTTACGAATTATCGGCCTATCAGGCGGCAGCGACCGCGCGTTTGGTCATCACCTTCACGAGGTTCGCCCGGTAGGCCGGCGTCCCGTGCAGATCGCCGATCATGCCGTCGGCGGCGATGGACAGACCGTCGATCACTGCGGGCGAGAAGTTCGCGGACAATGCCGCTTCGGCGTCTGTCCAGCGGAACACGCCGTCCTCCGACGCGCCGGTGATCGCGATCCGTACGCCCGCGCCGTATTTCGCCACGAAGGCACCCGTCAGCGCGAACCGCGAGGCCGGCTGCTGGAACTTCGCGTAGGCGGCGCGTTCCGGAATCGGAAAGCGGACCTCTGTGATGATCTCGCCAGGCTCAAGCGCCGTGGTGAAAAGACCCTCGAAGAAGTCATCCGCCGCGATCTTCCGGGTGTTGGTGACGATGGTGGCCCCGGTCGCGAGAACGGCTGACGGGTAGCAGGCCGAGGGGTCGTTGTTGGCGAGCGAACCGCCGATCGTTCCCCGATTCCGCACTGCCGGGTCGCCGATCCCGCCGGCAAGGGCAGCGAGAGCGGGGAACTTGCTCGCCGCCTCCTTGGCAACGGTCGCATGGGTGGTCGCGCCACCGATGCAGAACGCGCCGTCATCGCCGGTGCAAACGCCCTTCAACTCGGCAATGCCCGAGAGGCTGACAAGAACGGCCGGTGAGGCCAACCGCTGCTTCAGCGTCGGGATCAAAGTCTGCCCGCCACCGAGCGCCTGCGCGTCTTCCTGCCCCATCGCCTTCCCGGCTTCGGCGAGGGAGGCCGGTTTCACGAATTCGAAATTGTACATCTGCTTCCCCCTCAGCCGTTGATCGCCGACCAGACGCGCGAGGGCGAGACCGGCATGTCGATATGGGTGACGTGTTTGTGCCCGCCGCGCTGGAGCGCGTCGATCACCGCGTTGACGACCGCCGGCGGCGACCCGATTGCCCCGGCCTCGCCGCAGCCCTTCACACCCAGCGGATTGTGGGTGCAGGGCGTCTGGCAGGAATGGTCGACCTTGTAGAACGGCACATCGTCGGCGCGCGGCATGGCATAGTCCATGTAGCTGCCCGACAGGAGCTGGCCGTTCTCGTCATAGGCCGCCGCTTCCAGAAGCGCCTGCCCGATCCCCTGCGCCAGCCCGCCATGGACCTGACCCGAGACGATCATCGGATTGATGACGTTGCCGAAATCGTCGGCCGCCGCGAACGAGCAGACCGTGACCTTCCCGGTTTCCGGATCGACCTCCACCTCGCAGGCATAGGCGCCGGCGGGATAGGTGAAGTTCGACGGATCGTAGAAGGCGGTTTCCTCCAGCCCCGGCTCGAGATCTTCGAGCGGGTAGTTGTGCGGAACGTAGGCGGCAAGGCAGACCGCGCCCCAGTCCACCGACTTGTCGGTGCCGGCGACGGAAAACTTGCCGTCCTTCAGTTCGATATCGCCCTCGGCGGCCTCCATCAGGTGGGCCGCAATCTTCTTGGCCTTGGCGATGATCTTGTTCGTCGCCTTGACCATCGCCGATCCGCCGACCGCGAGAGAGCGTGAGCCGTACGTGCCCATCCCCATCGGCGTGTTGGCGGTGTCGCCGTGCACGACCTCGATCATGTTCTCGGGAATGCCAATCATCTCGGAGATCACCTGCGGGAACGCCGTCTCGTGGCCCTGTCCGTGGCTGTGGCTGCCGGTCATCACGACAAGCCCGCCGGTGGCGTTCACCCGCACGGTCGCGCTTTCGTAAAGGCCCGCCCGGGCGCCGAGCTGTCCGACGAGGTTACTGGGGGCAATGCCGCAGGCCTCGATGTAGCAGTTCACGCCGAGACCGCGCAGCAGGCCCTTCTTCGCGCTTTCAGTCCGGCGCTTCTCGAACCCGGCGAGGTCAGCGATCTCTTCAAGCTTGTCCATCGTCGCTTGATAGTTGCCGGTGTCGTACTGTACTGCGACCGGGGTCTGATAGGGGAACTCGTCCTTTCCGACAAAGTTTCTCCGCCGGATCTCTATCGGGTCGATCCCCATTTCGCGCGCCGCCTTGTCGATGACACGTTCAAGCTGGAAGGTCGCCTCCGGCCGGCCGGCGCCGCGATAGGCGTCGACGGGAACGGTGTTGGTAAAGACCGCCTTCACGTTCACGTAGATATGCGGGGTCTTGTAGTTCCCGGCCATCAGCGTGCCGTGCAAGTAGGTCGGCACGGAAGGCGCGAAGGTGGAAAGATAGGCGCCCATATTCGCGTAGGTCTCGGTCCGGATCGCCTGGAACATGCCATCCTTGTCGAGCGCGAGTTCGATCTTCGTCACATGGTCGCGGCCATGCGCGTCGGTCAGGAAACTCTCCGAGCGCGAGCAGGTCCATTTGACCGGACGCCCGACGACCTTTGCGGCATGGGTGACGAAGGCTTCCTCGACATAGTGGAAGATCTTCGATCCGAAGCCGCCGCCCACGTCCGGCGCAACGACCCGCAGCTTGTGTTCCGGGATGGAAAGCACGAAGGCCCCCATCAGAAGCCGGATCACATGCGGGTTCTGGCTCGTGGTGTAGAGCGTGTAGTCGTCGCCCGCCTGGGAATAGTCGCCAATGGCGACGCGCGGTTCCATCGCGTTCGGCACCAGCCGGTTGTTGACCAGTTCCAGCGTCGTGACGTGATGCGCCTTCTTGAACGCCTCGTCGGTCGCGGCCTTGTTGTCCTCGATGAATCCCCAGTCGTAGCAGAGGTTGGACCCCACCTCGTCATGAACGAGCGGGCCGCCCTGAACGGCGGCCTTCATGTCCACGACGGCGGGCAGTTCGTCGATGTCGACGACGACCGCCTCGGCCGCGTCGCGCGCCTCTTCCAGCGTCTCGGCCACCACGCAGGCGATGGCGTCACCGACGTAGCGCACCTTGCCCTCGGCGAGGATCGGGTGCTTTGGCTCCAGCATCGGGTTGCCGGCGCGGTCATGGATCTGCCAGCCACAGGGCACACCGCCCTTGCCGTCGAAGTCTGCGGCGGTGAAGACCTTGAGCACGCCGGGCATCGCCTCGGCATCGCTGGTGTCGATCTTGCGGATCTTGCCATGCGCGACCTGGGAGCGGACGAAGACCGCATGTGCATGTCCGCGCAGGTTGATGTCATCTGTGTAGCGGCCCTTGCCGGTCAGGAACCGCACATCCTCGCGCCGCTTGCTGCTGGCGCCAATACCGTGATCTTTCGGCATGTTCCCCTCCCTCACTCGGCCGCGATCTTCGACACGTCCTGTCCGGACGCGGCGAGGACCGCCTTGACGATGTTGTGGTAACCGGTGCAGCGGCAGATGTTGCCTTCGAGGTAGTGCCGCACGTCGGCCTCGGTCGGCTGCGGGTTCTCAGACAGAAGGGCAGCCGCCGACATCACCATGCCGGGCGTACAGAAGCCGCACTGGAGCCCGTGATGATCCTGGAACGCCTGCTGAATCCGGCCGAGCGTGCCGTCGGGATTGGCCATGCCCTCGATCGTCGTGACGTTGGCGCCGTCGGCATCGGCCGCGAAGATTGTGCAGCTTTTCACCGCCTTTCCATCCACATGGACAACACAGGCGCCGCACTGCGATGTGTCGCAGCCGACATGGGTGCCAGTCAGGCCGAGCCCCTCGCGCAGGAACGACGACAACAGCGTGCGCCCCTCCGCCTCGCCGGAAACGGCTTTGCCGTTCACGGTCAGTGAAACTTTCATTTTGTTCTCCTCCCTGTATTCCCCCGGCTCAGCCGCCGAATGTGCGCTTGAGCCAACCTTTCTTTTCACCGTCCCCTTCGGGTTCTGGCACTTGCGGGTCCGCCGGCCCCTCGATCGTCTCCTGGAGCCGTTCGAAAAACTGGTCAGCGAGCTTCTTTGCGAAGCCGTCGATGATCCGGCTGCCGAGTTGGGCGAGCTTGCCGCCCACCATCGCCTCGACGTCGTAGGACAGCCGGGTGCCTTCGCCCTCGGGCGCGAGCGTCACCCTGGCGCCGCCCTTGGCGAATCCGGCGGGTCCGCCCTTGCCCTCGCCGGTGATGGTCACCGCGCGGCCGGGCTGGATATCGGAGAGCGTGACGACACCGGTGAAGCGCGCCTTGACCGGTCCGACCTTCTGCACGACCACCGCCTCGTACCCCTCCTCGGGTGAACCGGTGAGGCTTTCGCAGCCGGGAATCGAGGCCATCAGAATGGCAGGATCGAGGATCGCCGCCCATATGGCGTCGGGGCTGGCCTTGATGTCTCGGCTGTCGGTGAGCTGCATGATCTTCCTACGCAATGTTGCTTCGACCGGGTTAAGGGTGCGGACTCACCTGACGCGAGGCTATCTGACCTTGGTCGGTGTTGTCATCTCTCCGTTTCGGAGTTTTTCCGGGGACCGGACTGACCGGACAGGGGGGGCACAAATCCGCGACAGATGGAAGTTCCTCCATACCCGCTTCGTTGATGCCCCGAATTCCTCCCCGCCGCGCGGTCGTCACATCAAACGCCGATCAACCGCATCAGCCGATCCTTCTCGCCTGAATCCCTTGCGGCGCCGATGGCGCGGCCGAGGTCGTCGAGCGAGGCGATGGAGTGACCGGCACGGAAACTGTCGACATGCGGCAACATGGCCGCGATGCCGCGCGCCTTTGGCACGAACCCGTCCCAGCGCAAGAGCGGATTGATCCAGATGAGACGGCGCGCGGAAAGGTGAAGCCGCTCCATCTCGCGCGACAGGTCGGCGGCCGGGTCGCGGTCGAGGCCGTCGGAGATGAGAATGACGACGGCGCCTTGCCCCATCACCCGCCGAGACCAGTCGCGGTTGAAGGCGTGGAGGCAGCTGCCGATCCTCGTGCCGCCTTGCCAGTCCTGTGCCTCCGCCCCGGCGGCGGCAAGCGCGGCGTCGACGTCCCGATGCGCGAGGTGGCGGGTGATGTTGGTCAGCCTCGTGCCGAAGGTGAAGGCATGGACCTTGGCCCAGCCCGCGCCCTTGCGGTTGGCCACCGCGTGGACGAAGTGCAGCACCATCCGGCTGTATTGCGACATCGAACCCGAGATGTCGCACAGAACGACGAGGTTCGGCCAGCGTTCGCGGCGCCTTCGGGTCACGAGGGCCTGCATCTCGCCGCCGCGCCGCATCGCCTGCCGCATCGTCGCCCGCCAGTCGGCGACGCGGCCGGCCGGATCGGTCCGGGTCCGGCGCGAGGCGAGCGGGCGGACGGGCAGCTCCAGCTTCGCGATCATGCGCTTCGCCTCGGCGATCTCGGCGACCGACATCTGCTCGAAATCGAGCGTGCGCAGCCGCTCCTCGGCCGAGATTGTCGCGGTCGCATCGGCCTCGATCTGCACCTCGTCGTTCTCGCCTTCGCCCATTTCGGGCGTGTCGCGGGCGACGCCGTCCAAGAGCGCCTCGGCCGCGCGCTTTTCCGCCGCCGCCGCACGGCGGTCCTCCTGCACGCCGCGCACTGCCGGCAGCATCAGGCTCATCATGTGTTCGAGATAGCGCGGATCGCGCCAGTAGAGCCGGAAGATCTGGGCGAAGACGGCGCGCTCCTCGGGACGGGAGACGAAGACGGCGTGGAGGACCCAGTAGAAATCGCGCTTCTCGGAGAACCCCGCCGCCTCCACCGCGCGGATCGCGTCGAGAACCCGGCCCGGGCCGATCCTGAGTCCGGCCTTGCGGAGCGCCCGGGCGAAATGGGTGATATTGGCGGTGAGCTTGCCGTCCTCGGGGATGTCGAGGGGGGCGAGGTCAGCCATCGTGGCACGCGCGGGGGCGCTGCCCCCGCACCCCCGGGATATCTGAGGCAAGATGAAGGGAATGGGTGAAGAGACCCTGTGTCATGCCGGCGCGAGATCGGCGCGGACCTCGTCGAGGAGTTTCTTGGCCGGCGATCCGGTGATCTTCGCGATATCGTCCTGGTATTTCAGGATCGCGCCGAGCGTGTCGGCGATGACCTCGGGAGAGAGCGCGATGACATCGAGGGCGAGGAGACACTTGGCCCAGTCGATGGTTTCGGCGACGCCGGGTTTCTTGAAGAGGTCTTCGGTCCGGAGTTTCTGGACGAAGGCGACGATCTCGCGGCTGAGGCTTTCGGTCGCCTCGGGGGCGCGGGCATGGAGGATCGCCATCTCGCGGTCGAAGGTCGGGTAGTCGACCCAGTGGTAAAGGCAGCGCCGTTTGAGCGCGTCGTGAACCTCGCGCGTCCGGTTCGAGGTGAGGATCACGATGGGCGGCTCGGGCGCGCGTATCGTGCCGAGTTCCGGAATCGTCACCTGGAAATCCGAAAGGGCTTCGAGGAGAAACGCCTCGAAAGGCTCGTCGGTGCGGTCGAGTTCGTCGATCAGGAGAACCGGTGCGCCGCCGGGCTGCGGCCGCATCGCGGCAAGGAGCGGGCGCTCGATGAGGTAATCCTCGGTGAAGAGCTCGGCCCGGAGCGCGTCGCGATCGGCAGTGCCGCCGGCCTCGGCGGTGCGGATCGCGATCATCTGGGCGGCGAAGTTCCAGTCGCAGACGGCGGAGGCCGCGTCGAGCCCCTCGTAGCACTGGAGCCGGATCAGGCGGCGGCCGAGGGCGGCGGCGATGGCCTTCGCGATCTCGGTTTTGCCGGTGCCGGCCTCGCCTTCGAGAAAGAGTGGCCGGCCGAGTTTCAGCGCGAGAAAGACGACCGTGGCCAGCGCCCGGTCGGCAACATAATTCTCGTCGGCGAGAAGCCGGCCAACAGCGTGTATGTCTTCGGGCAGGTGGGGCATGGCAGGATCGCTTCGCATGGCGCCATGCTGGTCGCAGCTTCTGGCGCGGTCAAGAGTGCTCATGCGGGGTGTGAAGGTGCGTCGGGCGGCGCGGGAAATAGCAGCCGGATGCGCAAGCCAGGTGCGTTGTCGCCGAGGATGAGTTCGGCCCCATGCGCTGCCGCCGTGGCCGCGACGAGCGCCAGACCAAGGCCGTTGCCCGGTGTGGTCCGGCTCTGTTCCAGCCGGTAAAGCCGACGGAGGACATTGCCGCGTTCCGCTTCGGGGATGCCGGGGCCGTGATCGGCGACTTCAAGCTCTGGTCTGCCGCCGATCCGACCGACCGAAATGCTGATCTCGGTTCCGGAAGGGGTGTGACGGAGTGCGTTTTCGATAAGATTGGCAAGCGCCTGGCCGATCAGGCCCCTGTTGCCGGAGATCGTAATCGGAGCGTTCGGCAGATTAAGGGCGATGCGATGGCCGCTTTCTTCCGCCGACGGCGTATAGAGTTCTGCGATCTCGGCGGCGACGCGGGCCAGATCGACGGGCTCGAACCGTGCCCGGACGCCGCCGCCTTCGATCTGGGCGATCTGCAGGAGCGAGTGGAATACCCCGACGGCGCCTTCGGCCTCGGCGATGGCGCGGTCGGCTAGGGCGGCTTCGGCACCGTCGTCGGGCAGGCTGTCGCGTAGATCGTGCAAAAGCACGGTCATTCGCTGCAAGGGCGTCTTGAGGTCGTGGGCGATGTCGGCCGAAACCTGCCGCAGCGCTTCGGTCGAGGCTTCCTGCGCGGCGGCCATGCGGTTGATCCGCGCGCCGATGCGGGCGAGGTCGTCCTCGCGCCCCGGTTGGGTCGGTATCCGCGCGTCGAGCGCGCCTTCCGAGAGCCGGGCGAGCGTCGCCTCGATCTGATCGACGCGGCGGCGCGCTCGCGCGGCGATCATCGCGCCAGCACCGAGCGAGATGAGAACAGTCGGGGCAAGACTGAGAAGCAGGAGGACAAGGAAGGTTTCGCGCAGCTCGCTGAGCGGCGCGCGGCTTTCGCCGACGACGAGGATGCCGCCCGCCATCCGTTCGACCCTGGGAAAGTACCCGTCGCTCCCGAGTGGTCTGCCGTCAGGTTTGCGGCGGATCTCCACGCCGTCGCCGGTCAGGAACGCATCGGCATTGCCGGTGACGCGGCCATCAGGGGCAATATAGACGAAAACACGCTGGGCCGGATCCGCGACGTCGGCCTCGGCCGCGACGAGGATTTCGAGCGCGGTCGGAGAGGCCGCGACCTGGAATCCGGCCATGTGCTGGGAGAGGTTGGCGCGAAGCGCGTCCTCGACCCCGCCGCGCAGCTTGAGATAGGCGAGACCCAACGTCACGAGGTTCACCACCGCGACCACGGCAACGAGCCCGATCGCCTGGCGCATCGGGGTGGACCCGGCACTGCGGGCGAGGGCGCGGCGGAGGCCGGAGGACACCCTTCAGCCCTCGATCTTGTAGCCGGCGCCGCGCACCGTGTGGATCAATTCGCGCTCGAACGGTTTGTCGACCTTGGCCCGCAGCCGGCTCACATGGGTTTCCACGACATTCGTCTGCGGATCGAAGTTGAGATCCCACACTCCTTCCAGAAGCATCGTCCGGGTCTGAACCCTGCCCTTGCGGCGCAGAAGGTGTTCAAGGAGCGCGAATTCGCGGGGGAGAAGGTCGATGGGTTGGCCGGACCGGGTGACGGTGCGCGCGATCAGGTCCATCTTCAGGTCGCCCGCGGTCAGCACCGTCTCGGCCACCGGCAAGGCGGCGCGACGGGCCAGAACGGCGATCCGCGCCGAGAGTTCACCGAAGGCGAAGGGTTTGACGAGGTAGTCGTCGGCGCCCGCCTGCAGCCCCTCGATCCGGTCATCGACGCCGCCGATCGCCGTGAGGAAGATCACCGGCACGGTGATCTTGGCCGACCGCAGCGCCCGGACCAGGGAGATCCCGTCGAGGCCGGGCAACATCCGGTCGACGATCGCAACGTCGTACCCGCCCGACATCGCCTGCATCAACCCGTCGCGCCCGTCGCTCAGGTGATCGACGACATGGCCTTCCTCGCGCAGCCCCTTCAGGATGTAGGCGGCGGTTGTCGGGTCGTCTTCGATCAGCAGGAGCTTCATGGCGTCCGTCGGGGATTGTCCAACCGCAATCTAGTCGCGCGGCCGCCCATGCGAAAGTGCGTCGGTGCGGGTCTTCGTGCCGCAAGCATGCCGGAAGGTTTCTGCGCGACTCTGCGCGCGGGATTACAAACCTGTAAGAACGGCTCGTATTCTCCCTTTGACGAAGTCGTGAGGTTCCTCACATATCTGCAACCTTTCTGACGAAGGTCTGCAAACTCGATGCGCGAGAACGGATCATCATCCGGAATATTCCGGACCGTTACCAAGGAGTTGAACCATGCAGATGTCTCGCGGTTTCCTTCGCGGCCGGGTGCCCGCGCTTGTCGTGGGCGCCCTGATGGGCGCCACGGCGCTGACCGCCGCTGCCCCTGCCTTCATGCCGCAGCCCGCCTATGCCTTTGCTGCGCCTCAAGGGGGCTATGTCGACCTTGTCGCCAAGGTGGCGCCGGCCGTCGTCTATATCGAAGTGACCAAGGCGGCGGCGCCCGCCGATTTCAACTCGGAGAGTATGCCGCAGGGCTTCCCCTTCGACCAGTTCATGCAGCGCTTCGGGATGCCGATGCCGGGCCAGCCGGGAATGCCGGGCACCCCCTTCGGCGGCGCGCCCGAGATGCACGGTGTCGGCACCGGCTTTATCATCTCGGCTGACGGCCAGATCGTCACCAACGCCCATGTCGTTGACGGTGCCGACAGCGTGATGGTCACGCTCGCCGATGGCCGCAAGGTCGAGGGCAAGGTCCTTGGCGCCGATCCGGCGACGGATATTGCGCTGATCAAGGTCGAGGCGGGCAAGGATCTGCCCACCGTCGCGTTTGGCGATTCCACGCAGCTCAAGGTCGGTCAGGACGTCGTGGCGATCGGCAATCCCTTTGGCCTGGGTAATTCGGTGACGTCGGGGATCGTTTCGGCGCTGGGCCGTGACATCAATTCCGGCCCCTTCGACAACTACATCCAGACCGATGCAGCAATCAACAAGGGCAATTCCGGCGGCCCGCTCTTTAATGCCGATGGCGAGGTCGTGGGCATCAACACAGCGATCTTCTCGCCTTCCGGCGGATCGGTCGGGATCGGCTTTGCGGTGCCGTCCGAGACCGCGAAATCGGTTGTCGCCGATCTCGGCAATGGCGGCACGGTCGAACGCGGCTGGCTTGGCGTGCAGATCCAGCCGGTGACCGAGGATATTGCCGCAGCGCTCGGCTTCGACAAGGCCAAGGGCGTGCTGATTGCCGATGTCAACGCCGATACGCCGGCCGCCAAGGCTGGGCTGACCCGGGGCGACATCGTGCTCAGCGTCAATGGCACCGAGATCAATGATCCGCGCGAGCTGACGCGGATGATCGCGACGGACGCGCCCGGTACGGAGGTGAAACTCGGGCTGCTGCGCGCGGGCAAGCCGGTCGATACCGTGGTCACGCTCGGGACGCGGCCGGAACAGCCGGCCTGAGGTCAGCCGCAGAACAGAGCGACGGCGGGCGCGTCTGCGCCCGCCGGTTCTGTTTCTGGCGTTAGATCCAATCGCCCTCAGAACCGCGCGCGGAGATCACGCACGCCTTTGACGAGGATACCGAGATCGACGGCCACCGCCGTGAAGAGCGTGCCGAGATCCATGCAGCGCCGGGCGAAGCTTTCATCGAGGGTCAGGATGCCGGCGGGCTTGCCCATCGCGTTCAGCTTCGTGATCGCCGTTTCGATGGCGGCGACCACGTCCGGATGGCCGGGATTGCCCGGATGTCCCATGCTGGCGGCAAGGTCCGACGGGCCGATGAAGATGCCGTCAACGCCGTCGACGGACGCGATTGCTTCAAGCGACCGCATCGCATGGGCAGTCTCCACTTGCAGAAGCAGGCAGATCTCGTCGCTTGCGGTCTGGGTGTAGCGATCCACTGCCCCGTAGCGGCTCGCCCGCGTCAGGCCCGCGACGCCGCGGATCCCGGCGGGGGGATAGCGTACCGCCCGGACCGCCGCCTCCGCCTCCTCCTGAGACTGGATATAGGGCAGGAGCAGGGTCTGGGCGCCGTGATCGAGAATGCGCTTGATCAGCACCGGATCGTTGAAAGCAGGCCGCACGATGGCGCTCGTCTCCGGATAGCCGGCGATGGCCTGAAGGGCGAGGAGTACGTCGTTGACGTCGACGGGGCTGTGCTCGGTATCGACCAGCACCCAGTCGAAACCGCACCCGGCGAGCAGTTCCGGTACGGTGTTGCCGCCGATGGAGTTCCAGATGCCAAGCTGGTGCCGGCCCGCCTTCAGCGCGGCCTTGAAGCGGTTCACGGGGTTCTTCATGTCTCGCTGCCTTTCGCCTATTGGCCACACACTGTCCTTCGCCGCGACGAAGCGCAAGCGTCCTGCGCGCTCAGTTCAACCGGATTGTCCCGCCCGTGACGGCCGAGTTTTTCACGGCCTCGATCACGCGCTGGTTCCTCAATCCCTCGGAGGCGGGGACCAGTGGCGGTTCCTCGCCCCGGATCACCGCCGCGAACTGGCGGATCTGCCGGACCAGCGGATCGTCAAGGCCGAATGGCAACCTGGTCGCGCTGATCGGTTCCCACCAGCTCCGCTTGCCCGGATTGGACCAGAGCGCGAGGTTGGGCAGCGCCAGCGACCCGTGCGTGCCGCCGATCCAGTAGCAGCTTTCGCCCGTCGCGGGATAGGCGGCATTCTCGCGCGCCGTCAGTTCCCACGACCACGGGGCGACGATGGTGTCGGACAGATTCACGGTGCCGAGCGCACCGCTTTCGAACCGCAGGAGGATGACGGTCGTATCCTCCACAGCATTTTTGCGGACGGCATTCGATTCCATCGCGTGGACCGATGCCACCTCGCCGCAAAGATGGCGCAGCAGGTCGATGTCGTGGATGAGGTTCAGATGGACCGGCCCTGCGCCCGTCTCGCGCCGCCAGCCGACCTCGAAGTATTCGTCCGGCTTCATGAACCAGGTCGTAGCCTGCACCGCGGTGATCTGGCCAAGGCGCCCCTCCGCGATCTCCGCCTTCGCTCGCGCGATCAGCGGATTGTGCCGGCGGTGATGGCCGACGGCGACAGGCACTCCGGCGCGTTCGGCCGCCGCGACGATGCGTTCCGCACCCGCCAGATCCGTCGCGAGCGGCTTTTCCACGAGAACCGGCAGCCCGGCCGCGATGCAGTCGAGCGCGCCGTCGACATGATGCCGGTTCGGTGTGGCGAGGATGACGCCGTCCGGCCGGTCCGCCGCGATCATCTCGCCGAGCGTGGGGAAATGCCGGGCGCCCTGTGCCGCCGCCACCTCTCGCCCGGCCTCGGCGGGGTCGGCGACGGCGGACAGCACGACGCCGGGAACCGCTGCGATCGCCTCGGCATGACGCTGGCCGATGAGACCCGCGCCGACGAGCGCGATCCGCACCGTCATGCCAGGAGCGTCGCCATGCGCCGCACCGCCAGCGTGTAGCCCTCGACCCCGCATCCGGCGATCACGCCGTCCGCGCGCGCCGAGACATAGGAATGATGGCGGAAGGCCTCGCGCTTGTGGATGTTCGAGATGTGGACCTCGATCACCGGCCCGTCGAAAGTGTTGAGCGCGTCGAGGATGGCGACGGAGGTATGTGAAAGCGCCGCCGGATTGATGACGATCCCCGCCGCCGCTTCGCGCGCCTCGTGGATCCAGTCGACGATCTGGCCCTCATGGTTCGACTGCATCAGCTTCGACGTCATGCCGTGCTCGGCCGCGACGGCGGCGCAGCGCGCCTCGACATCGGCCAATGTGTCGTGGCCGTAGATTTCCGGCTGGCGCTTGCCGAGCAGGTTCAGGTTTGGTCCGTTCAGGATGTAGATCAGCTTGGTCATCTGGGATCCTCGAAGTGGCGGGAAAGAGGTGTGCGGGAAAGAGGCGGCATGGCTATTCCGGCCTTTGGTCCGGTGGCCGGCTGATCCGGGTGGACAGGTCCAGCCCGGTGCGTTCGACATGGCGGCGCAAAAGCACGCAGGCCGCATCCGCGTCGCGGCGCACGGCCGCAGCCTCGGCAATCGCCACATGTTCGGCGGACATGTCGCGGTTTTCGTCGAGCCCGGCGCCGAACAGCCGCCGATAGCGCAGGTTGAGATCGTGGAGGTTCCGGCAGAATCCGACCAGTATCGGCATCCCGCAGCCCTCGATCAGAGCGAGGTGGAACGCCGAATGGGCCGCCTCCCGCGCGCTGTCCGTAGCCGAGGGATCGCGCGACGCCCGATTGAGCCTGTGCAGCGCGCCGAGAACGGCGCTTTCCCAGTCGATCTCGGCCAGCTCGACCGCGTAGCCGAGGGCGAGGCTTTCAAAATCGGCCCTGAGCCGTGTCACTTCTGCCAGATCGTCAACCGAAACCGGCGCGATCCGGAAACCGCGCTGATCCTCGGATTCGACCAGCCCGACTGTCACGAGACGCGAGACCGCCTCGCGCAGCGGGCTCAGAGAGATACCGAAATGCGTCCGCAGCCGGTCGAGGTTGACCTTTTCTCCCGGGGCGAGGTCGCCGCGCAGGATCGACTGGCGCAGATCCTCGGCCACGCGGCTCGCGCGCGTCGCCTTGACCGGCCTTTCGATTGGTCCTGCCTGCGGCATGGTTGATCTCCGTTTGTCGCACGGTAGATTAATTAATCGATTATATGCAAGATGCTACGATATGATGGACTTGATCATGCGGAGCATGCAGTATCGGGACCACAACGGAGAGGGCAATGCATCCGCAGACCGATACCGGGCTCGTCGGCCACGAGGTTTACGCAGCCATCCGCCGTCACATCATCTTCGGCCGCCTGGATGCGGGGACGCGCCTTCGCCTGGAGCGCATGAAGGCGGAGTATGGCGCCAGCGTCTCGACCATCCGCGAGGCACTGAACCGCCTGACCAGCGAAGGATTGGTCGAGGCGGAGGGGCAGCGCGGATTCTCGGTGGCGCCGATGTCGGACGCGAACCTGCGCGAGATCGCGGATCTGCGGATCCTGTTGGAATGCCACGCGCTCGCCCTATCGATCGGGGCCGGCGACACCGAGTGGGAGGGCGCGATCGTGTCGGCCCACCACAAGCTGCATCGCATGGAAGAGCGGATGGCGGCCGGCGACGTTTCAGTGCGCGAGACCTGGAAGCAATACGACTGGGAGTTCCATCAGGCGTTGATCCTTGCCTGCGGCTCAACGGCGCTGCTTGAGGCGCATGGAACGGTCTTCGACAAGTACCTGCGCTATCAGATGCGGCGCTTGACCTACCGCGGTGCGACCGCGGCGAGGGAACACCGCGCGCTGCTTGACGCCGCTCTGGACCGTGACACCGGGCGCGCGCAGACGATCCTGCGCGCCCATATCGAAGGCGGTGTCGCCGACAGTCTGCGAAGCGCGGCGGAATGAAGTTCATGCGCAGGATCCATATCCTACCGACAAGCAAAAAATAATCGATTTATCTGCGAATATTGGATGAAACCGATAATCAACAACAAAACTAGATTCATTGGTTGAGAAGAGTCCAAATCCACGTATTCTGGGAAACGGTTAACCGCGCGCGGAGGTCGGGCGGGACTCATGGGAGGAAAGAATGTTCGAATCTCTTACGCGCCGCTCGGTGCTGGCGATGACGGCTGCTTCAGCCTTGGTGGCCGGTGTCGGGCCGGTGGCCGCTCAGGACAAGATCAAGCTTAGGCTCTCGGCCGTGCAGTCCGAGACGGATCAGCGTTCCGTCGCGATGCTCGAGAAATTCGGGCCGATGGTCGCCGACTTCGCCGATTTCGAACCGCACTGGAATGGCACACTCTTCCAGCAGGGGACGGAGCTTGAGGCCATCGCCTCGGGCGATCTGGAAATGTCGATCACGTCGGCGCAGGAACTTGCGACCTTCTTCCCCGAATTCTCCATCTTCACGGCCGGCTACGTCCACCAGAGCGCCGAGCACCAGGTCAAGGTCTTCAACGATCCGCTGATGGATCCGTTCAAGCAGAAGGTCGAGGATGAGCTTGGCGTCAAGCTGCTTTCGGTCATGTATCTCGGCCGTCGGCAGGTGAACCTGCGCATGCCGAAATCGGAACGCACGGTCATGACGCCGGCCGATCTGGCCGGGGTGAACCTGCGCATGCCGGGCACCGACGCCTGGCAGTTCCTCGGCAAGGCGCTTGGCGCCAACCCGACGCCGATGGCGTTCACCGAGGTCTATACCGCGCTTCAGACCGGCGCGGTGGACGGTCAGGACAACCCGCTTCCGACCGTGGTGGATGCGAAATTCTATGAGGTGACGAAACAGATCGTCCTGACCTCGCACCTCGTGGACCTGAACTACATCGCGCTGTCGAAAGCGGCTTGGGACGCGATGACGCCCGAGCAACAGGCCACGGTTCAGGCCGCGGCCGACGCCGCGTCCGAGTTCGGCCGCCAGAACCAGCTTCAGAAGGAGGCCGACCTCGTCTCCTTCCTCGAAGAAAAGGGCTTGGAGATCTACGAGCCCGATGTCGCGGCATTCCGTTCGGCGGTGCAGTCGGCCTATCTCAGCTCGGACTTCGCCAAGGACTGGCCGGAAGGCGTGCTCGAGAAGATCAACGCGCTCGGCAACTGAGCCGACGGCGAGAGAGCGCGGCGATGGAGCGTATCCTGAAACCTCTCTCCCGCCTGACCGAAGGCGTGGCGGCCATGATGATGGCCGCCATGTTCGCCACCTTCATCCTCCAGATCGCGGTCCGCTACATCGTCGGGTCCGAATGGTTTGCAGCGCGACTCGGGCATGTCGTCGATGCATCGCGCTTCGGCTGGACACTGGAATTCTGTCTGGTCATGTGGCTCTGGATCGTGTTCTGGGGCAACGCCTTCATCGTCCGTGACCGCGATCACGTGACTTTCGACATCGTCTATTTCTGGGTCCGTCCCGGCCTGAGGAAATGGTTCGCGATCCTCGGGGCCCTGGCGATCGCCGCTGGCCTCTTGCTGTCCATCGGCCCGAGTTACGAGAAGATGCGCATCCTGCGGCTGAAGTCCTCGGCGACGCTGCCGGTGAAGATGCTGCCGATCTACTCCGTCTATTTCCTTTTCCTCGCCATCGTCGGTCTCCGGTACCTCTGGCGCGCCGTCGATGTCTGGCGGAACGGTCTGCCGAACGAGTCCCACCACCATCTTGAAGTGACGGACGAATGAGCGTCGAGCTTCTTCTTTGCGTGGGGTCCCTCTTCCTTCTGGCGGGGATCGGCGTGCCGGTGGCCTATGCGATCCTGATCGCCTCGATGGTCTATGTCGGCGCTGCGGGGCAAGGCATCGGGATCGTCGGCAAGAACCTTCTCGACGGCATCTACCAAAGCTTCCTTCTGCTCGCGGTGCCGCTCTTCATCGTCGCCGCGAACATCATGAACGCGGGCACGATCACCGACCGGCTCCTGAGCTTCTGCGTCGCGACTGTGGGCCGGTTCAAGGGCGGCATGGGGCATGTCAACGTCATGGCGTCGCTGATCTTTTCCGGCATGTCGGGCTCGGCGGTCGCCGACGCCGCGGGGATCGGCAAGATCATCATCGACATGATGCGCAAGGACGGGCGCTACCCGGCAGGCTATGCCGCCGCGATCACCGCCGCGTCGGCGACGATCGGGCCGATCATCCCGCCGTCCATACCGATGGTGCTCTATGCGCTCGTGTCCAACGCCTCCATCGGATACCTCTTCCTTGGCGGCATCATCCCAGGTCTCTTCATGGGGGGTGTTCTGATGGGCATGAACACCTGGATGTCGCACCGGCGCGGCTTCGCGGTGGAAGAGCCGGTGCCGCTCCGCGATCTTCCGCGCAAGACCGCCAATGCGTTCCCGGCGCTTCTCATGCCGGCAATCCTGCTCTACGGCATCTATGGCGGTGTCACCACGCCGACCGAAGCCGCCGCCGTCGCCGCCTTCTACGCGCTGATCCTCGCCGGCCTCTTCTACCGCGCGCTGAGCGTCCGGGCCCTCTACACGATCTTCGTGGAAAGCGCCCGGTCCTCCGCGGCCGTCGGGCTTGTGATCGGCGGGGCGCTGATCCTGAACTACATCGTCGCGTCCGAGAATATCCCCTCGATCCTCGCGGGCAGTCTCGTCGCGATCGACATATCGCCGCTCGTCTTCCTTCTGGCGGTGAACCTCCTCCTCCTCGTCCTCGGTTGCTTTCTCGACGCCACGACGATCATCCTCGTCATCATCCCGCTCTTCCTGCCAACGTGTCGGGAACTTGGTATCGACCTCGTGCATTTCGGCGTCGTCGCGGTCGTCAATTGCATGATCGGGCTGATCACGCCGCCCTACGGCATCCTCCTTTTCGTGATCAACGCGGTGACCGGCATTTCGCTGCGCGAGATCATCGCCGAAGTCTGGCCGTTCCTCGCCGTTCTCGTCGTGGCGCTTCTTGCGATGATCCTGTTTCCGGGGATTGTTCTCTTTCTTCCGCGTCTCTTGGGATACGAAGGATGATCCGTCTCGCGCGCATCGGCGACAACCTCCGTACCCCCCGCGCGCACCCGCCCGGCATCGCTTCCTTGCCGAGATCGCGGGGATCGACGGGCCCGTGACATTCTGCGTCCGCCCGTGCAAACTGAACTTTTGAAACCGTTACGGTCTTTTGGGGACGCCAGCAGCAAAGACAGCGAGTTCATGGTTTCCAGCGGCTTTGCTGTGGCCGGGACGCGTATAGCGGACATGTCGGGGCAAATTTCAAGACTTCGGAACGATCCTGGCATTCAACCAGAGTTTCATGAACACCTCATCACGATGCCAGAAAACCGGCAGCAGGCCGGTTTTCCCCTCAATTCCTCCAGGAAAGGACAGTATGGCTGGATCGAGATGCGGCGGCCTCGGCTTGAACGCGGTTGAAAGTCAACGGCAGCATCCCAAGGGCCACCCGAAAGCCGTACCGCGCCGAATGCCAGAACGAGACCCTACCAAAATCTGGAGGAGGTTCAGGGGCAGACGCCTGTGGCCAGAAGCGGAAATTCGGGAACCTGCGGCGGTGAATTTGAACCCGAAGTTCATGGTCCTGGGTTCCCGATGAGCAGAAAAGAGACGCCATATCAGCTTCTTAGCGGATCCGGCGTTCCGACAGGTCATGTGAGGCCCATGAGGTGGGCAAGCTCGCTAGAACGGATGCGCCATTCCCGGCCGATCTTGAACGCCGGCATCCGAAGCCGCGCCGCTCTTGACGATCTGCTTCTCCACGAGCTGTCGGACATCCTCGTCGTCCGGGCTTGCTTCGTGGTCCTTGCCGACTACACGGGCTGATCGGGCAGAACGACCGTGGTTCCCCAATCCCGGCATTGCCGGGCGAGGGGGGCGGGGAGCGGCCGGTCGGTGAAGATCCGGCCGAGTTCCGAGAGCGAGGCGATGCGGACCGGCGCTTTGCGGTCGAGCTTCGAGGCATCGGCGACAAGGCAGCTTTCGCGCGCCTGCTTCAGGATCGCCCGGCTTACCCGGACTTCCTGAGGGTCGAAGTCCAGAAGATCGCCGTCGGCGTCCAGCGCCGAGGTGCCGATGATCGCGAAATCCACCTTGAAATGCCCGATCGCCTCGGTTGTCAGGTCGCCAACAAGGCCGCCGTCGGAGCGGCGCAGGACGCCGCCCGCGACGATGACATCGCAGCTTTCGTTGGCGACAAGGATATTCGCGACGTTCATGTTGTTCGTGACCACCGTCAGGTTGCGGTGTCTGAGCAAGGCGCGCGCCACCGCCTCTGTCGTCGTGCCGATGTTGAGAAATAGCGAGGAATTGTCCGGGATCGCCGCCGCGCAGCGCCGTGCGATGGCGGCCTTCGCCTCGGCATTCATCAATCGGCGTTCCTCGTAGCCGATATTCACGACCCCGGCCCTGAGCACGGCGCCGCCATGCACGCGGTCGAGCTTGCCGGCATCGGCCAGGTCGCCAAGATCGCGGCGGATGGTCTGGAGCGTGACCCCGAAACGCTCGGCGAGGTCGTCGACCGCGACGCGCCCCTCGGTCCGCGCGATCTCGAGAATCTCGCTTTGCCGGAAACTCAGCGCCATGCGGTCCTCCTGTCCCTCGGTGGGGAGTGCTACCGCAATCGCGCATGGATGTCACCAGAAACGAACAATTACGAACAACAAAGTTGACAAAGCGCGCATGGCGACGTGATAACGGTCTGGCATTCCCGGAGGGTGAAGTGGTTTCCGAAGACATCCCCGAACCGGCCTACGACCTGTTCGTCATCGGCGGCGGAATCAACGGCGTCGGCATCGCCCGCGATGCGGCGGGGCGGGGGATGTCAGTCGCCCTCGCCGAAATGGGGGATCTCGCGCAGGCCACCTCCTCGGCCTCGACCAAGCTGTTCCACGGCGGGCTGCGCTATCTCGAATATTTCGAGGTCGGGCTCGTCCGGAAGGCGCTGATCGAGCGCGAGGTTCTCTTGCGCGCGATGCCGCATATCAGCTGGCCGATGCGCTTCGTCCTGCCCTATCACCGCGACATGCGCTTCGAAAGCGCGACGCCCACCTCGCGGCTGCTCGCGATCTTCATGCCGTGGATGAAGGGCCGCCGCCCGGCCTGGCTGATCCGCTTCGGGCTGTTCCTTTACGATCATCTCGGCGGGCGAAAGATCCTGCCCGGCACCGCGACGCTCGACCTGCGGAACGACCCGGCGGGGGCGGTCCTCGACCCGAAGTTCGAACGAGCCTACGAGTATTCCGATTGCTGGGTGCAGGATGCCCGGCTTGTCGTTCTGAACGCCCGCGACGCCGAGGCGCGCGGGGCGAAGATCATGACCGGCGCCAAAGTGACCGACGCCCACCGGACCGGCGACGCGTGGGAGGTTACGGTCGCGCTCAGGGGCCGTGAAAAGCGCTTCCGCGCCCGGATGCTCGTCAATGCCGGCGGGCCGTGGGTGGAGCATGTCATCCGCGATACCGCCCATCTTGTTCCGAAGGCCGGCATCCGTCTTGTCCGTGGATCGCACATCGTCACCAGGCGGCTCTTCGACCATGACCGCGCCTATTTTTTCCAGGGCACCGACGGCCGGATCATATTCGCGATCCCGTATGAGGAGGATTTCACCCTCATCGGCACTACCGATCAGGACCACCAGGGCGACCCGTCCGAGGCACGCTGCACCGAGGAGGAACAGGAATACCTCTGCGGCTTCGCCTCGCAGTATTTCCTGCGCCCGGTGACGCGCGATGATGTCGTCTGGACCTATTCCGGGGTGCGTCCGCTCTACGATGACGGTGCAAGCTCGGCGAGCGCCGCGACCCGCGACTACGTCCTGACCGTCAATGCCGACGGCGCGCCCGTCCTCAATGTGTTCGGCGGCAAGATCACCACCTATCGCAAGCTGGCCGAAGCGGCGATGGCCAGGATCGCGCCGCTTCTCGGCGTGACGAGGGGCGACTGGACCGCCGGCGTGCCGCTGCCGGGCGGCGACTTCCCGGTGGAGGGCGTGTCGACGCTGATCGCGGATCTTGCTGCGCGCTACCCGTTTCTGGACCCCTTCACCGCCCGCCGCCTGATCCGCACCTACGGCACCGAGGCGACGGCGGTCCTGGGCGCCGCGCGTTCGGCCGCCGATCTCGGCCGCGCTTTCGGCGCGGGCTTGACGGAGGCCGAGGTCCGCTGGCTCATGGAGAAGGAATACGCGAAGACCGCCGAGGACATGGTCTGGCGCCGCACCAAACTCGGTCTCAGGATGACCGGCGACGAGATCGCGGCGCTTGACGCATGGATGGCCGAAAGGGGGACGGCATGACCTATATTCTCGCCATCGACCAGGGCACGACGTCGAGCCGGGCGATCCTTTTCGATGCGGGCCTGAAGGTGAAGGCCATCGCGCAGGAAGAATTCCCCCAGCATTTCCCCGCCTCGGGCTGGGTGGAGCATGACCCGGGCGACATCTGGTCCTCCGTCGCCGGGACCACGCGGTCGGTGATCGAAAAGGCGAAGGTCGGCGCGAAGGACATCGCGGCCATCGGCATCACCAACCAGCGCGAGACGACGCTGGTCTGGGACCGCAAGACCGGAGAGCCCATTCACCGCGCCATCGTCTGGCAGGACCGACGGACCTCCGACATGTGCCAACGACTGAAGGCCGAGGGGCACGAGCCGATGATCTCGGAGCGGACGGGGCTGCTGCTCGACCCCTACTTCTCGGGAACCAAACTCGCCTGGCTTCTCGACAATGTCGAGGGGGCAAGGGCGCGGGCCGTGGCGGGGGAGCTGCTGTTCGGAACCGTCGATTGCTTCCTGATCTGGAAGCTGACCGGCGGGAAAGTGCATGCGACGGACGCCACGAATGCGGCGCGGACCTTGATCTATAACATCCATAAGGGTGCATGGGACAAGGATATTCTTAAAATCCTGAATATACCGGAAGAGATGCTTCCAGAGGTCAGGGACTGCGCATCGGATTTCGGCACGACCCGCGCCGACCTTTTCGGGCGCGAGATTCCGATCTACGGCGTCGCCGGCGACCAGCAGGCGGCGACCATCGGCCAGGCCTGTTTCGCGCCCGGCATGATGAAATCGACCTACGGTACCGGCTGCTTCGCGCTTCTGAACACCGGGGCCAAGCCGGTGGCGTCGAAGAACCGGCTTCTGACCACGATCGCGTATCAGTTCGATGGCAAGCCCACCTACGCACTCGAAGGCTCCATCTTCATCGCCGGAGCCGTGGTGCAGTGGCTGCGCGACGGGCTGAAGATCATCCGCGACGCGGCCGAGACGAAGGCCCTCGCGGAAGCGGCCGATCCCGCGCAGGATGTCGTGCTGGTTCCCGCCTTTGTCGGCCTTGGCGCGCCCTACTGGAACGCGAATTGCCGCGGTGCGATCTACGGCCTCACCCGCAATTCCGGCCCTGCGGAGTTCGCGAAGGCGGCGCTCGAAAGCGTCGGTTACCAGACCCGCGACCTTCTGGAGGCCATGCGGGCAGATTGGGACGGCGCCGCCGAGGGTGTGCTGCGCGTCGACGGCGGAATGACCGCCTCGGACTGGGCGATGCAGTTCCTTTCGGACATCATCGGCGCCCCGGTGGACCGGCCGGACGTGCTGGAGACGACGGCGCTCGGCGCGGCCTGGCTCGCCGGATCGCGCGCCGGGGTCTATCCGGACGCAGAAGGCTTCGCAAAAGCCTGGGCCCTGAACCGGCGGTTCGAGCCGGGGATGGCCGAGACTTTGCGCGACGAAAAATACGCCCGCTGGAAACGCGCCGTAGCGGCAACGATGACCGTATGACAAGGCCATTCTCGATCGCCCAGCCGCGCCGCATCCAGTTCGGCCGGGGAGAGGCGTTGGCGGCGGTTCCCGAGATTGCCGCGCTCGGCCGTCATGCCTTCCTTGTTCATGGCCGGACCGCAGAGCGGGCCCTTCCGTTGGTCGCCGCGCTCGAAGGAGCCAGGCTTGCCGTGACCGCGCATCCCTGTCCCGGCGAACCGACGCTGGCCATGCTTGACGCCGGGGTTGAGGCGGCGCGTGACGCCGATCTGGTGATCGGTTTCGGCGGCGGTTCGGCCCTTGATCTCGCCAAGGCTATAGCGGCGCTGGTTCCGGCGCCGGGCGGGGCGATGGACCACCTCGAAGTCGTTGGCCGGGGGCGGCCGCTGGAGGCCGACCCGTTGTCGTTCGTGGCCATTCCGACTACGGCCGGAACCGGCGCCGAAGTGACCAAGAACGCCGTCATCGACGTGCCCGAGCATCGCCGCAAGGTCTCGCTCCGCGACGACCGGATGATCGCGCGGCTTGCTATCGTTGATCCGTCGCTGACCGACCACTGCCCGAAATTGGTGACGCTGGCCTCGGGTCTAGATGCCGTGGTGCAGGTGATCGAGCCTTACCTTTCGGCTGGGGCAAATCCCTATACCGATGCGCTGAGCCGGGCCGCCATCCCGACAGGGCTGATCGCCCTTCGCCAGTTGATGGCGGCGGAAGACAGCGAGGCCCGCGACGGAATGGCCTGGGTCAGCCTGTCCGGCGGGCTGGCTCTCGCGAATGCCGGGCTTGGCGCGGTGCATGGGTTGGCGGGTCCGATCGGCGGTATGACCGGTGCCGCCCACGGCGCGATCTGCGGCGCGCTTCTGCCGCATGTCCTCAGGCTGATATCGGCCCGCGCCCCCTCGGAGCGGCTGGGCGAGATCATGCGGTGGATCGACGCGGCGTTCGACGGCGGCGGGATCGGCGCTCTCGAGGACTGGGCGCACGGCCAGGGTTTGCCGAGGCTCTCGGCGCTGGGCCTCCAGTCCGGCGACCATGCCGTGGTCGCGGAAGCGGCCCTTGCGTCATCGTCGATGAAGGCCAGTCCGGTTCCGTTCGACATCGCCGATCTTCGGGCAATCCTCGAACGGGCCGGGTGAGAAAACGGCTCGGTCCCAAGAAGAGCGCGCCGTCCTGCCGCCCTAGACCGCGGCCACCTTGCGCGCCTGATCGAGAAGCGCGCTCAGGACCGGCGTGTGCGGTTCGCGATGGGCGGCGATGAGGCCGACGATATGGCTGGCCTCCGGCGCCACCACCGGGATCGCCCTCAGCCCGGATCCCGGACCCTGCATTCCGGCAAGCGTTTCAGGCACGATCGAGGCCCAGCGGCCCGTTGCGACATGGGAAATGAGCGCGATGATGGAATTGGATTCGATCGGCGCCTTGGGCGATGCCCCCGCCTCGGCAAGATGCTGGTTGACGATGCGGCGGTTCTGCATGTCGCCGGTCAGGAGGCAGAGCGGCAACTCCGCCGCCTCGGCCCAGGTGACCGAGGCCCGCCGGGCCATCGGCGAGGCGGCGCCGACGAGAAGCCGGTAGGTTTCGCGCACGAGCGGAACCTGAGTGACCCGGCCCAGCGGTTCGTTGTCGAGATAGGTGATCCCGGCATCGAGCTCCAGCCGTTCGATCCCGTCGAGGATCTCGACCGAGGTTCGCGACAGGATCGTGATGCTGACACTCGGATTCCGTTCGAGAAAGGGCACGGTCAGGCGCGTGATCATCGGCAGGGCCGTCGGGATCACCCCGATCCTCAGCTTGCCCGAGACGCCCTGTTTCAGCGCCCGCATTTCCTCGCGCATGGTCCGCGCGTCGCCGACAATGCGCAGAGCCCAGTCAAGCACCCGCTGCCCCTCGGGCGTCAGCCCCTGAAAGCGGGAGCCGCGAAAGACGAGTTGAACGCCCAGCTGATCTTCGAGCTGGCGAAGGGCCGAGGACAGCGACGGTTGCGTCACCCCCACCGCTTCGGCCGCGCGGCCGAAATGGCGTTCGTTGGCAAGGGCGATGAACATTTCGAGCTTGTCGATCATGGGCCGACAGTAGCGGTCCCGGCGGGGGCGGGGAAGGCGGCTATTGTCGGCAAAGCGCCCCCGGACTACATGGGAAACCATGAGACGCTTTATCCCCTTCCTAAAGTCGCCGCCACGGGTCGCGGTCATTCGCCTTCAGGGCGTCATCTCTTCGGGCGGACGCATGGGATCGGGATTGAACGATGCCAGCCTCGCCCCGGTGATCGAAAAGGCCTTCGCGCGCGGCAAGCCCAAGGCGGTGGCGCTGGTGATCAACTCGCCCGGCGGCGCGCCGGTGCAGTCGGCGTTGATCGCCGCGCGGATCCGCCGGCTGGCGGACGAAAAGAAGATCCCCGTTCATGCCTTCGTGGAGGATGTTGCGGCCTCCGGCGGTTATTGGTTGGCGACTGCGGGCGATGACATCTGGGTCGATCCGAGTTCCGTCGTCGGGTCCATCGGCGTGATCTCATCCGGTTTTGGTTTCCCCGAGTTCCTGTCGCGGTACGGGATCGAGCGGCGGGTGCACACCGCCGGGAAATCCAAGAGCTTCCTTGACCCGTTCCGCCCGGAAAACCCCGATGATGTGGCCCGGCTGCGGGCGATCCTCGACCCGATCCACGACGCATTCAAGGCGCAGGTCAGCGGTCGGCGTGGCGGCAAGCTCGCCGATACGGACCTCTTCACCGGCGATGTCTGGGTTGGCCAGGCCGCAGTGGCCGAAGGGTTGGCCGACGGTGTCGCGCATATGGTTCCGAAACTGAAATCGCTCTACGGCGACAAGGTGAAACTCGTGCCGTTCGGCGTGAAGAAATCCATCTTCCAGCGGTTCGGCGCCCGCGTTCTGGGCGAGGCCCTGGAGCAGATCGAGGACCGCACGCTTTGGGCGCGGTACGGGCTCTGACATGGTCAAGGTCTTCACCTTCTTCCTCATCGGCATGGCGGTCCTCGCGCTGTTCGGGCGGCTCCGGTTTCCGCGCCGCGGACCCAAGCGGCTTTCGGCCAAACGCTGCCCCGATTGCGGGCGGCCCAGGATCGGCCCCGGGCCTTGTGATTGCGGGGGCAAATGATGACCGGACGGGCGCTTGTTACCGGCGCGGCGCACCGGCTTGGCCGGGCGATGGCGCTTTACCTCGCAGCACGAGGCCACGACGTGGCGATCCACTATTTGGCGTCGCGCGAGGCGGCGGAAAGTGTGGCGGAGAAGGCGCGGGCGCTGGGCGTCCGGGCCGCGACCTTGCGCGCCGATCTTCTGGTCGAGGCGGAAACCCGCACCCTCGTCGGACATGCCGCCGACGCGCTGGGTGGGCCCTTGACGGTCCTCATCAACAACGCCTCGATCTTCGAATACGACAACGTCCGCACGATGACCCGCGACAGCTGGGATCGTCACATCGAATCCAACCTGCGCGCGCCCATCGTCCTGACCCAGGACTTCGCTGCCCAGGCCCCGAGGGCCGCCGGCGAAGGCGGCGAGATGCGGGCACAGGCGCTTGTCGTCAACATGCTCGACCAGCGGGTGAGGAAGCTGACGCCGGAATTCATGTCCTATACCGTCGCCAAGATGGGGCTTTGGGCCTTCACCCAGACGGCCGCCCGCGCCCTCGGCCCCGATGTCCGTGTCAACGCGATCGGGCCCGGTTCCACCCTGCAGGGCGCAAAGCAGACCGAGGAGCAGTTCCGCGCGCAACGGGCGGGGTCAATTCTGGGCCGTGGCGCCAATCCCGACGATGTCTGCGCGGCGCTTGGATATTTCCTCGATGCTCCCGCCGTCACCGGGCAGCTTCTCTGCGTCGACGGCGGTCAGCATCTCGGCTGGAAGACCCCTGATATTTTGGGTGTGAACGAGCGATTTTAGGCACCCGGGGCTTGACTTGTCCACTTGTCACGCTGCCGTAACAAACCCGTTACGATTCTCTCAATACTTTCAGTGATTTGCGCAGATCACAAAAAAAATTGTTAACTTTCAAATATTTGCGGTAGCGCCTAAAATTTAGGCAATACGATGAAGCCTGCCGAAAACAACGATAATTTCCGGGTGCCCAAATCTTTTCGACAGAGTTATCCACATTTTCCGTGGACAGGTTTTCTCTTGCGCCACGACGCGTAAGAGTGCAGCCGGAGCAGGGAATCGGCCCGATATCGCAGGGCCGGTGCGAAAGACGGGGAAGGATGGCAGAGGTGACGCAGGGGAAGCTTTCGGGCCATGCCCTGATCCAGTCCTACCTGAAGACGCTGACCGCGCAGCCGGGCGTCTACCGCATGCTCGATGCCGAGGCTCGGGTGCTTTATGTCGGCAAGGCGCGGAACCTCAAGGCCAGGGTGTCGAACTACGCCCGTCCCTCGGGCCATTCGGCGCGGATCGCCCGGATGATCCACGCTACCCACTCGATGATGTTCCTGACGACGCGCACGGAGACCGAGGCGCTGCTTCTGGAACAGAACCTCATCAAGCAGCTGAAACCCTATTTCAACGTGCTGCTCAGGGACGATAAATCGTTCCCGAACATTCTTGTCGCCAAGGACCACGTCTTTCCGCAGATCAAGAAGCATCGCGGCGCGAAGAAGGAGAAGGGCAACTATTACGGCCCCTTCGCCAGCGCCGGCGCGGTGAACCGGACGCTGAACCAGCTTCAGAAGGTGTTCCTGCTGCGCAACTGCTCGGACGCGATGTTCGCAAGCCGCACGCGGCCTTGCCTGCTTTACCAGATCAAGCGTTGCAGCGCGCCTTGTGTGGGGTACATCGACGAGGCGGGCTATGGTGCGCTGGTGTCGGATGCGGAGCGGTTCCTTCAGGGCAAGTCCACGCAGGTGCAGGCCAAGCTCGCCGAGGATATGGCCGCCGCCTCCGAGGCGCTGGAATTCGAACGCGCTGCCGCGCTGCGCGACCGCATCAAGGCGCTGACGCAGGTGCAGTCGGCGCAGGGCATCAACCCGCGCGGTGTGGCCGAGGCCGATGTCGTCGCGCTCCACATGGAGGGTGGGCAGGCCTGCGTTCAGGTCTTCTTCATCCGCGCCAACCAGAGCTGGGGCAATCGCGACTTCTACCCTAAGACCGGCTCGGGCGCCGAGGAACCCGAGGTGCTGGAAGCCTTCCTTGGCCAGTTCTACGCCGACAAGGAACCGCCCCGCCTGATCCTGCTGTCGCATCCTATCGAGGATGCAGACCTGATGATCGAGCTTCTCTCCGACCGCGCCGGACGGAAGGTGGACATCGCCGTCCCGCAGCGCGGCGAGAAGGCTGAACTGGTCGAGAACGCCGCCCGCAACGCCCGCGAAAGCCTCGCCCGGCGGATGAGCGAAAGCGCCGCGCAGTCGAAGCTTCTCGAAGGGCTGGCCGAGGCCTTCGACCTCGACGGCCCCCCGCGCCGGATCGAGGTTTACGACAACTCCCACATCATGGGGACAAACGCAGTGGGCGGCATGATCGTCGCAGGCCCGGAGGGCTTTGTGAAAAGCCAATACCGCAAGTTCAACATCAAGGGCACCGACCTGACGCCGGGCGACGACTTCGGCATGATGAAAGAAGTGCTGACCCGGCGCTTCCAGCGGCTCCTCAAGGAAGATCCCGACCGCGAGACGGACGCCTGGCCAGACCTTCTGCTCATCGACGGCGGCGCCGGGCAGGTGTCGGCCGTGGCGTCGATCATGGAGGAGATGGGCGTCGAGGACATCGCGATGATCGGCGTCGCCAAGGGAATAGATCGCGATGCAGGGAAGGAGGAATTTCACCGACCCGGGAAACGCCCCTTCGCCCTGCCGCACAACGCGCCCGTCCTCTACTTCGTCCAGCGCCTCCGGGACGAGGCGCACCGCTGGGCCATCGGCGCCCACAGGGCGAAGCGCGCGAAGGCCGTGGGTGCCTCCCCGCTTGACGAGGTTCCGGGCATTGGCGCCGCGCGGAAACGCGCGCTCCTCCAGCATTTCGGCTCGGCGAAAGCGGTCAGCCGTGCCGGACTCGATGATCTGAAGGCGGTGGAGGGCATCTCGGAAGCGATCGCCCAGACCGTCTATGACTTCTTCCACGCCGGCAACTAGCCCGCGCGATTTCAGGAAAATTTCAGCCGACCGACAGGACGCAAGCCGTCCCGGCGCCTAGCCTTGGAGCATGAACGGACCGCCGAGGAGACCCGACATGCTGCACCCAATTCGCCCCGTCGCCAGCGAAACCGATGCCCGCTGGACAACCGAACCAGACCGGGACGCGCGCCATGAGGCCTCCGACAGACGCGCGGAGCTGGCCTCGTTCGTCTCGGGTGGAATACTGATCGGCGCGCATCCGGACTACCTGTCGATCCTCGATGCCGACGATCCCCGAATTCTGGCCGCGGATTGGCCGCCATTGATGCCCAGTCTCCTTCGGGCGGCGCGCCGGCTGGCCAGGAGGGCATTGACAGCCATGCTGCACTGGCATCCGATGAAGCATCCCAATGTCGGATCGGAGATGGATGCCCAGCATGCAGGAGGCCAGGCAACCGATCCGGCTCGCGGGCTTCACGCTTGATCCCGGTCGGGGCGTTCTGGAACGCGACGGCGCGCCTGTCGAGATCCGGGCCAAGACCTTCGCCCTGCTAACGCATTTGGCCACGCATCGCGGCGCCGTCGTGGCGAAGGAAGACCTGATGGCCGCGGTCTGGCCGGGTCTCTTCGTCAGCGACGATACGCTGACCCAGACGATCAAGGATCTTCGCCGTGTACTTGGGCCGGCTGCGCAGGGCCTCGTCCGCACCTTCCCGCGCCGTGGATACATGCTGGACCTCGGGCCGCCCGCAGCGGCGGAGACGCACGAAGGTCCGGCGATCTACGAACTTCGCCTCGCCGTTCTCCCCTTCGAAGTCGAGGGCGAGGACGGGGATGACCGGCTGTTCCGCGACCTCGCCGAGGAGGTGACCTACGGCCTCGCCCGATATCGGACGCTCGCCGTGATCTCGCCTTACTCGGCACTCGGCCTGTCGCCGGAGGGACGGAACGACGTTGAGGCCGACTATGTCGTGCGCGGGCGCGTCCGTCGCTTGGGCGGGCGATATCGCATCTCGGTCGACCTCACCGAGACCGCCGGCGCGCGACGGCTCTGGGGCGAGACGTTCACGCTCGACCAGAGCGAGATATTATCACTCGAGGAAACCCTGCCACGTCGGATCATCCAGCGTGTCGCGATCACGGCCGAGGAAGCCGCGACTGATCTGCCGCTTTCCGGACGGCCCGCCGACATTCAGGCCTTCCGCCATTTCGTGACCGCGCGGCGGCTTCTGAGGGAAGTCGGTCCGGGGGTCAACGAGGCTGCGGTCGACCACCTGCGCGAGGCGCTTAGGATCGACCCGGATTGCGCCATTGCGCTGGCCTATCTCGCGCTCGCGGAGGTCATCGTTGCCGGCTACGGCTCCGCCCCGCGGGACGTGCTCGATCGCGCTCTGGCGAATGCGTCCCGCGCGGTGGCGCTCGCGCCGGAGGAGGCGCGCTGTCACCGCATGCTCGGCCTCGTTCACCAGTTCCGCCGCGAGAACGGCGCGGCAGAGTTCCACGCGCGGCGCGCGCTTGAACTCAACCCGTACGATACGGATGCGATGGCGCAGCTGAGCTATGCTCTCTCGAACAAGGGGCTCGGCCAGGAAGCGCTCGCGCTTTCCCACCGGGCAATCGAGCTGAACCCGTTCCACCCGATGTGGTACTTCCTCGACCTCGCGGTCGCGGCCTTCACGGCAGGGGACTACGATCTTTCGGTCGAAAGCCTTCTCAGGCTCGGGCCGCGCGGTCCGATGCGCGAAACCCGCCTCGCGGCCGCGCTCGCGCTTTCGGGCCGGGTGGAGGACGCGGCGCGCCATATCGCCGCCGCCATTGCGTTGGACCCGAACTGGGATCCTGTTGAAGACGCGGTTCAAATTCTGGAATATGTCGATCCGTCCGACACCGAGCGATTTGTCGAAGGCCTTCTTCGCGCCCTCGTGGTCTGGAAGAACGACGCGCGGGAAGGACCGTCTGCAAAGAAGTGATGGGGCGTTCGCCCGCTGTCCCGCCTGCCCTGGCTCCACACGCTGCGCGGTCGCGCCGTTCCCCCCTTTCCCCGCGTGACGCCATCCGCTACTCATTCGCCATGACTTGGACGATCCCGAATATCCTGACGGTCCTCCGTCTGCTCGCCGCGCCCGGCGTGGCGGTGATGTTCCTCTATTTCCACCGCCCCTGGGCCGACTGGTTCGCGCTGGCGCTCTTCATTTCGGCGGCGATCACCGATTTCTTCGATGGCTACCTTGCCCGGCTCTGGAAACAGGAATCCAAGTTCGGCGCGATGCTCGACCCGATCGCCGACAAGGCTATGGTGGTGATCGCGATCATGGTGATCACGGGCTATTCGGGAATGAACCCGTGGCTCATATTGCCATCCGCCGTGATCCTCTTCCGAGAGGTCTTCGTGTCGGGGCTGCGGGAATTCCTTGGCGCCAAGGCGGGGCTTCTGAAAGTCACGAAGCTCGCCAAATGGAAGACCACGGCGCAGATGGTGGCCATCGCGGTCCTCTTCCTCGGGACCGGGCTTGAGCATCTCGAAGGCATCGCGCGGCGCGGCCTGACCGCCGAGGAATATGCCGATCTGGTCAGTGCCGGCCTTGCCGATCCCTTGCGGTCCTGCGGGGTGCGCGGCTGTTCGTCCTATGCCACCTTCGTCGGACTCGGCTTGATCTGGATCGCCGCAATACTCACCTTCCTCACGGGGTGGGATTATTTCCGCAAGGCTCTGCCATTTCTGAAGGACGAAGGATGATCGAGGTTCTCTATTTCGCCTGGGTGCGTGAACGCATCGGTGTCCCGCGCGAGAAGATCGAGACCGGGGCGGCAACCGTCGGCGACCTCGTCGAAGAGTTGAAGGTGCGGGAGGAACGCTACGCCGCCGCTTTCGCCGATATTTCCGCGCTGCGTGTGGCCATTGATCAGGAACTTGCAGATTTTTCGGCCCCGCTTTCCGGAGCGCGTGAGGTGGCTTTCTTCCCGCCGATGACGGGGGGCTGAGCGATGCGCGTGCGCATCCAGAGCGAACCGTTCGACTACGGCGCGGAATGCGCGGGCTTCGGGCAGGGCGGGCGCGATGTGGGCGCCGTTGTGACCTTCCTTGGCGTCGTGCGCGACGACAGCGGCACGCTCGCCAGGATGGAGATCGAGCACTATCCCGGCATGACCGGGAAGGCGATCACGACGATGGTCGAGGAAGCGATCGCGCGCTGGAACCTCTCCGACGTTCTCGTCATCCATCGCCACGGGCCGCTCGAACCGGGAGAGGCGATCATGATGGTCGCGACCGCCGCGCGGCATCGGGCGGCGGCCTTCGCGGCGGCCGAGTTCCTGATGGACTACCTTAAGTCGCGGGCGCCCTTCTGGAAGAAGGAATTCGGGCCAGACGGCGCCGAATGGGTCGCCGCGAAAGAGGACGATGAGACGGCGCTGAAGCGCTGGTAGCGCGCCCGGGGATCCTCAGCCCTTGTTGATCCGCTCGATGTAGGATCGCAACTCTTCGGCCTCATGCCGGGCATCACGCAAGCCATCCATCGCGGCGCGCAACTCCGCCTGGCTCTGGTTGAGCTGGTTGGTCAGTTCCGCCTCGCGGGTTTCAAGGAAGTTGATCGCCGCGTCGCGCGTTTCTTCCGCATCGTGCAGATCGCGCGCCATCTTTTCCAGTTCGCCCATCTCGGCCTGGGTGACGCGACTTAGCCGGTGCAGGAGCCAGCAGGCAAACCAGCCGAGACCGAAGGCCACGAAGAGGATGATCGCCGTGGCGATGATGAATTCGGTTCTGTTCATGGCCCTGCTTTGGCCTCTCCCTCATCGCCGGTCAAGGGCCGGCACTGCCGTTACGTCCGGCTTTCAGTTCTCGCCGGTCCGTTCGGGCCGGGCTTTCGGTTTCGGCGTGTCGTCATCGGGCGTCTGGACGGTGATTTCGATCTCCGGGTCGCCGGTCATGTCTTCCGCGTCCGCAGGTGTGGCCGCCACTTGCGGTTTCACCAGCCGGAACTCGATCCGCCGGTTCGCCTCTCGGCCTTCCTCGGTATCGTTGTCGGCGATGGGGACGGTTTCGCCGTAGCCTTCGGCAGTGAGGTTGCCGGTCAACACCCGCCGGTTCATCAAGGCGGCAATAACCGCCTGGGCCCGCTCCGTGCTGAGCGCGAGGTTCATTTCCTCGCGGCCCTGGCTATCGGTGTGGCCCCCGACCTCCATCGGGAAGTCCGCGCAGTCCTTCATTCGCTCGGCGATCTTGTCGAGCGTGTCGCGCCCGTCGGCGGTGATCTGGGCCGATCCGGGTTCGAAGTTGATCTTGTGCGCGGCAAGGATGGCATTGATCTCGCCCGCGCATTCCTCGTCGGTCGGCAGGCCGAGCAGGGGGTCGAGCGTTTCGTCGTAGCGGATATTGAGCTCGTAATTCGCCCCTTCGCCCAGCCGGTCGGAGAGAAGCCGCGCGACGGTGTCACTGGCGCTGGTCGAACCGGTGATGCCCGTGATGCGGATGATCTCCGGCCGCACCTGCACGGCACCGTTGTCGAGCTCACCGAGCGCTTCGAGCGCCGCGAGCACCCGGATCGGCCAGCCCATCGGCATGTCGGGGGCGAGGCGTGTCGCGGCATGGACCGAGCCGGAACCAAAGCGCGAGCGGGCGAAACTTTCGACTGCCTCGCGCGAAAGCTCGTCCCCGAGCCGGCCGCGCATGTCGAGCCTGCCGTCGGACGAGAGCGTCGCATTGAACTCCGGAGCGACCGGGGCGGTGGCGACGTCCGATGCCTTGGGCGTCAGCGTGGCATGGAGGGAGAAGACCTCCGGCAGGTTGGATTCCAGTTCCCCGACGACGCGGTCGAACGCCTCCTGGCTGACCGTCTCGGCGGCGATGAGCGAGATGTCCGCATCCGAGAACGTGATCGAGCCGGCCCCGAGTTCCTTCATTGCGGCAAGCCCCATCGTCACCGCGTCGGCCCAGGCGGGCGTGGGCACGCCAAGTCCGATGGTGCAGGCGTTCTTGCGCGTTGCGCCGGCCTCCGTCGCTGCGGCGAGGATGCGGTCGCGGGCGCGGTCGCTGTCGGCGGAGCAGGCATCGAAACGGGCGCCGTTCTCGTCGATGAGAAAGCGCAAGGTAAAGGGTGTGATGACCGGCCGCGGCGCGGAAATGTCGAGCGCGAGGTGAATGCCCTTTGGCGCCTTGCGGCTCAGGTCGGATTCAAGCCGGGCCTTTTCCGCCGGGCTGTCGGAAATCGCGGTGATCGACACTTTGTCGGCGGAGATGGAGATCTTTGCCCGAGGCAGACTGGCAAGCGCCTTGATGCCATAGCCGAGCGCCTCCTGCCAGCCGGCCGGCACCGGATGATCGGCCGCTTCCAGCATGTCCGTCACGCTGCCGTCGCCGGCGAGCTTGGTCAGGTCTTCGACGATCTTCTCGCGTCCATCGCCGGCCGGGACCAGGCCGATCAGGGAAATGCCGTCGCCGTTGCGCAGGATCTCGATGGTGAAGTCGGGGGCCTTGAGGGCGGCGGGGTCGACCACATCCATCGCGTCGATCACGCGGTCGGAATCGACGATGGTGCCCGCGACCGAAAGGGCACGAAATCTGGCGGCCTCGGTCGGTGCGGTTCCGGCAAGCTCCACCTGAAGCCCGTCTGTCGTGACTTCGGCCCAGGTGTGGCCCGCTTCCGCCAGCGCAGCGGCGATCCCCTCGGCGGACCGGCGCTCGACAACCCCGGCGGCCCAGGTCGCCGTGACCAGGCTGAGCGCCCCAGCGATCAGGAACGCGAAGGGGCCAATCGCCGTGAGAGGTATGCTTCGGGGCAGGCGCAGGGTCTTGAGAAGGGGCAGACGCATCAGGCAGCGGACTTTCGCCGGAAGAGGAACGCGACCTTCCTTAAGCGCCCCGGCATGGCGGATCAATCAAAGGAAAGCCGCGGCGGCAAGAAACAGCGCAGCAAGAAGGCCGGTGTCGCGATTGCTTCGGAAAAGCGTGAGGCATCCGGCCGGATCATCAATATCCAGACGCCGCATCTGCCACAGAAGGTGCCAGCCCATCGCCCAGGGCGCGGCGAGCGCAAGCGCGAGCTTGAGCGGCCCCGCCGCCGGAAGGAGTGCCAGGAGAATCGCCGCCGACATGAGCGTGACGGCGAGAATCAGGAACAGGCCAAGCCACTTCCCCGTCGCCGCGCCAAAGAGCCGCGCGGTGGATTTCACCCCGATCAGGACGTCGTCTTCTTTGTCCTGATGGGCATAGATCGTGTCGTAGAAAAGCGTCCAGGCGATGCCCGCAGCATAGAGAACGACACTCGCCGCGCTCACCGTTCCGGAATGCGCGGCATAGGCGAGGATCGCGCCCCAGTTGAACGCGAGCCCGAGAAAGAGCTGCGGCCACCAGGTGAAGCGCTTGGCGAAGGGATAGATGGCGACGAGGCCGAGCGAGGAAAGACCGAGAAGGACCGTCACCCAGTTGTAGGACAGAAGCACCGCCCCCGCGATCACCATCTGCGCCAGCATCCAGACCACCGCCTGCCGCACCGTGACCTGCCCCGACGGAATCGGCCGTGACCGCGTGCGGGCGACAGCGGCGTCGAAGTCGCGGTCGGTGATGTCGTTCCATGTGCAGCCGGCCCCGCGCATCAGCCAGGCACCGACGGCACAGCCGAGCGCGATCCAGACGTCCCAGCCGCGCCAACCGCTCTCCGCCGCGGCAAGCGCCACACCCCACCAGCAGGGCAGCAGCAGGAGCCAGGTCCCGATCGGCCGGTCGGCCCGGCTGAGCCGCAGATAGGGCCGCGCCATTTCGGGGGCATAGCGATCGACCCAGTTTCCCCGAACGGCGTCGGCAACCCGACCTTCGGGCTCTGGCGTTCCGGCGTTCGGGCTCATAAGTTCGGCCTCATGGCGATGGCGAAGATCAGGCTCTGTGTAGACCATGCGCTCGGGGCGGGGCAATCGCTTCCCCTGACCGAGGCGCAGGCGCATTATCTTTTCGGGGTGATGCGCGAGGGTGTCGGGAGCAGAGTTCTGGTCTTCAACGGCCGCGATGGCGAATGGCTGGCCGAGGTCGTGGAGGCAGGAAAGCGCAAGGGCGTGTTGACCGGCCTTGAGCAGACGCGGGTGCAATCGGCGCCGCCCGATCTCTGGCTTCTTTTCGCGCCCGTGAAGAAGGCGCGGACCGATTTCATCGTCGAGAAAGCGGTGGAACTGGGCGTGGCGCGCCTTCTGCCGGTATCGACCGATTTCACCAATTCCGAGCGCCTCCGCCGCGACAAGGCCGAGGCGCATGTGCGCGAGGCGGCGGAGCAGTGCGGGGCGCTTCATCTGCCGGAGGTCGACGACGTGGCGCCGCTGTCAAAGGTGCTCGCCGGTTGGGATCCTGAACGCGGCATCCTCTGGGCCGACGAGGCGCAGGCGGGCGACGGGGTGTCGCCAGCGGGACTTCTTTCCGGATTGGCCTCCGGACCTTGGGCGATCCTTATCGGCCCGGAAGGCGGCTTTTCCGATGCCGAACGGGATCGGCTTCGCGCGCTGCCGTTTGTCAAGTCGATAACGCTCGGTCCCCGGATCCTGCGGGCCGAGACGGCCGCGCTTGCGGCCCTGACACTATGGCAGGCGCATCTTGGTGACTGGCGGTGAGCAGCAACGTCAAATTTCTGCGCCCCGAAGTGGCGGCCTGGCTGGCCCGATGGAGCGAGGTGATCGCCGCCGCCGCGGTGATGGCGGCCGGTATGTGGCTCGTCCGTCTTGGTGGCTGGCTTCTGGTAACGCTTGGGGCGGCGATCGTCATCCTCGCCCTCGCCTGGGTCATGATCGCGCTCCGGCGCCTCCGGTTCCTGCGCGGTGTCGCCGCGCCCGGCGTGGTCGAGGTCGACGAAGGCCAGATCGGTTATTTCGGCCCCTCGTTCGGCGGTTTCGTCGCGCTTGCCGATCTTTCCGAAGTGCGTCTGGCCGAGCTTTATGGCAAACGGCACTGGCGGCTCAAGACCACGGCGGGCGAGGTGCTTATGGTTCCGGTGGATGCGGCGGGGGCCGAGAAACTGTACGACGCGTTTGCCGCGCTTCCCGGAATCGACATGGCCCGTCTGACGGCGGCGCTCGACCACGGGGCAGAAACGCTGCCGCTGTGGCGCCGACCGTCGGCGTCCCTTGCGCGGGACTGACCGATCACGAAATGTCATGACCCCGCGCCGACATTCCCGGCACCACAGGCTTGACTTGCGCAGGCCGCCGTTTCAGGTCAAACCCTCCGAACGCGGCAGAGATCGAGGTCCTTCATGTCCATTCCCCAATCCGGCGGCGGCCCGATCGAGCGGTTCGAGCAGCTTGCAGAATACATGGAAAGCGGCTGCAAGCCGAAGGACGACTGGCGCATCGGCACCGAGCACGAGAAGTTCGGCTATTGCAAGGATACGCTCCTGCCGCTGCCCTACGATGGGCCGCGTTCGATCCGGGCCATGCTCGAAGGCTTGCAGCAGCGCTTCGGCTGGGAGCCCGTCTTCGAGCAGGACCATATCATCGGCCTTACCCACGGTGGCGCCAATATCAGCCTGGAACCCGGCGGACAGCTTGAGCTTTCCGGCGCGCCGCTGGAGACGATCCACCAGACCTGCGACGAGGTGAACGAGCACTTGCGCGAAGTGCGCGAGGTGGCGGACCGGATCGGCGTGCGGTTCATCGGGCTCGGCGCGGCGCCGGTCTGGACGCATGAGCAGATGCCGCTCATGCCCAAGGGCCGTTACAAGCTGATGAACGACTACATGACCAAGGTCGGCACGCACGGCACCCAGATGATGCGCCGGACCTGCACGGTGCAGGTCAACCTCGACTTCGCGTCGGAGGCGGACATGGTCAAGAAGATGCGCGTGGCGCTGGCCCTGCAGCCGGTGGCGACCGCGCTTTTCGCCAATTCGCCCTTCTTCGAGGGCAAGCCGAACGGCATGAAAAGCTGGCGGAGCCGGATCTGGCGCAGCCTGGACGACAGCCGCACCGGCATGTTGCCCTTCGTCTTCGAGGACGGCATGGGGTTCCAGCGCTATGTCGACTATGTTCTCGATGTTCCGATGTATTTCGTCTACCGCGACGGCAAGTACATCAACGCGCTCGGCCAGAGCTTCCGCGACTTCCTCAAGGGCGAACTGCCGGCCCTGCCGGGCGAGAAGCCGACGCTGTCGGACTGGGCCGATCACATGACGACGGTCTTCCCCGAAGCCCGGGTGAAGAAATACATCGAGATGCGCGGCGCCGACGGCGGCCCGTGGCGTCGGCTCTGCGCGCTCCCCGCCCTGTGGGTCGGCCTTCTCTACGACCAATCCGCGCTCGATGCGGCCTGGGATCTGGTCAAGGGCTGGGACGCTGAAACCCGCGAGGCGTTGCGCGTCGCGGCGTCCATCGACGCACTTCAGGCCGAGACTCACGGCGTCAACATGCTCGACCTCGCGCGCGAGACGGTGAAGATCGCCGAAGCGGGGCTCAGGGCGCGCGCCCGTCCGGGCGCAGGCGGCATGGTCCCGGACGAGACGCATTTCCTCAATGCGCTGCAGGAAAGCGTCGAAACCGGCATGGCCCCCGCCGACGAGCTTTTGGCGAAGTATCACGGCGAATGGCACGGCGACCTCGACCGCATCTACGCCGAATACAGCTACTGACCATTAGCGCCGGGGAACGCGCGGCACCGAGCTTTCGGTCGCCTCCCCGCCCGCCATCGGATCCGGGCCGTATTCGTTCGGCCCCTTGTCGCCCTCGGTCGCGTACCACCAGATCAGGACGAGGAACCCGACGATCGGGATGAGGATCAGCAATAGCCACCAGCCGGACCTTCCGGTGTCGTGCAACCGCCGCGCGGCCACTGCGAGGGACGGCAGAAGGATGGCGAGCGAGAAGAGCCCCGACAACGGCTGGCCGCCGCCGCCCATCATCCCGTGGCCGAAGCCGAAGATGATCCCGTCGACGATATTCAGGACGATATTGCCGGCGAAGTTGAAAAGCGCGAACCACCAGAACTCCGCCCGCCGGGCCCGGCCCGAAAACGTGGCGTACTTCGAAAAACAGGTGCGGACGGCGGTTGAGATATCCATGATCGGCTCCTCGCTGTTCCGGGGAAAGCCTCTCGCGGCCCGGGCGGTTTGTAAAGGGGTCAGGCCGGTCCGCGCCGCAGGCCCGTGACGAAGGCGCGGACCTTCGCCTCGGCCATTTCACACGGTTTCAGTTTGTCGCCCTCATCCAGGCGGTAGTGATTGAGGCTGATGTAATCGCGTCCGCCCAACTCCTGCGCTACCAGCTTGACGCTGCGTCCACCCGTGAACACGGTCTTTTCGATCCGGTAGCGGCGGCCATCGAACCACCCTTCGCTATAGCCCTCCGGGATCGCGTCCAGCGCGGCCCGGAACACGCCCGTCACTTCTTGCCGCCGATCCTTGGCTCGGTTCCCGCCTTCAGCCGTTCGATGTTCGGCAGGTGCCGCCAGAAGACCAGGGTGGCGAGGATCACGATCAGGATCACCATGTCGCCGTGGCCGAGGAACCCCGCCCAGATCGCCGCAAGCGCAGCCGAGACGAGCGCCGAGAGCGAGGAGATGCGGCTGATGAGCGCGGTCAAGAGCCAGGTCGCGCAGGCGGCGAGGCCGACGGGGAAGGCCAGTGCGAGGAGCGTGCCGAGGAAGGTCGCAACCCCCTTGCCGCCCTTGAAGCCCAGCCAGACCGGGAAGATATGGCCGAGAAAGGCGGCAAGCCCCGCAAGCTGTGCCGCATCCTCGCCCGCCACCGCTCGGGCGATCAGTACCGCCCCCGCCCCCTTGCCGCCGTCGAGGATCAGCGTCGCCAGCGCGGCGGGCTTGTTCCCGGTCCGCAGCACGTTGGTTGCACCGATATTGCCGGACCCGATCTGGCGCAGGTCGCCGAGCCCCATCACCTTTGTGACGAGGACGCCGAAGGGGATCGAGCCGAGCAAATAGCCCAGCACGCCCGTCAGGATCAGGACCACGGCACCGCTTGCAAGCTCCGGCATCTACGCCTCCGCGCTGAACACTTGTGTGCCGCCGACCCAGGTCGCCAGCACCTTGCCCTCCATCCGCTGCCCGTCGAAGGGCGTGTTCTTCGATTTCGACCGCAGCTTGAAGCGGTCGAGCACGAAGGGCGCGTCGGGATCGAAGAGGACAAGGTCGGCCGGCGCGCCCTCCGCGAGGCGCCCCTGCGGCAGGCCCAGGCGTTTCGCTGGGTTGAGCGCCATCGCCCGGAAGAGCTGCGGCAGCGTCAGATGACCGGCATGGTAAAGCCGCATCGCCGCGGGAAGGAAGGTTTCGAGCGCAACGGCGCCCGAGGCGGCGTCCTCGAAGGGCAGGCGCTTCGATTCCTCGTCCTGCGGCGTGTGCATGGAGGATATGATGTCGATCAGGCCCAGGGCGACGGCCTCCACCGCCGCCAGCCGGTCGTCTTCCGACCGCAACGGCGGCTTGACCTTGAAGAAGGTGCGGTAGTCGCCGACGTCGAACTCGTTCAGCGTGAGGTGATGGATCGACGTTCCCGCTGTCACGTCGAAGCCGTTGGCCTTGGCGCGTTCGAGGGGCGGCAGGGCGCGGGCGGTGGTGATCTGGTCGAAGTGGTATTTCACCCCGGTCATCTCGACCATTCCCATGTCGCGGTCGAAGCCGATGCGTTCGGCCATGGGGGGCACGCCGGGCAGGCCGCGCAGGGAGGCGAACTTGCCGGAGGTCGTGGCGGCGCCCGCCGACAGGATCGGTTCCTGCGGATGGCCCATGACGAGGGCGTTCAGCGATTTCGCATAGCTCAGCGCGCGGGACAGCACCTTGGTGTTGCTAACCACATGATCGCAGTCGGTGAACGCGATGGCGCCGGCATCGAGGAGGAACCCGATCTCGGTCATCTCGCGCCCCTCGCGGCCCTTGGTCAAGGCGGCCATGTGGAGGATGCGGACGGGCGAGGCCTCGGCGGCGCGTCTTGTAACGAATTCGAGCGTCTCGGGGTTGTCGATGGCCGGATTCGTGTCGGGCCGCGCTATGATCGTCGTGACGCCGCCGGCGGCGGCGGCGAGACCGGCGGAGCGGAACGATTCCTTGTGCCGCTCGCCGGGTTCGCCGATCTTGACGCCGAGATCGACGATGCCGGGGGCGAGGCGCTTGCCCTGACAGTCGATGACCTTCCCTGCAGGGAAGGAGTCAGCCTTTTCAAATGGTTGCGTTAAGACTTCGGCAATCTTTCCGTCGGCGATGACAAGCGCGCCGAGGGTTTCGGTCAGCGCCTCGGGGTCGATCAGGCGGGCGTTGGTGAGGAGGGTGGTCATGTGTGTTCTTGTTTCACCAAATCGAGCAAGCTTGCTTCGTCATTTTTGGAGAGGATCATGGAAAGGATTTGCTTCCGTGTCTCCCGATTGCGAACGATTGTGGGCCGTCTTGGTGCGACCTGAACCTCGGCGTCACGATATGAAATGGCTGATAACTTCGGTGCCCGAAGCCAAGGCGCGAAATGGAGGGTAATCAGGCGCCGGTTGGTAGCGCAGTAGTGGTTTTGGACGAACATCATAGCCGCCGCAAGAATCGCAAAGAAGGTTGCAGCCCAGGGTCCCATCGCTGCCGCGATGCGTCCCTTCGACGATCCATCGTGGATACCGCTGGCGACACCCAATAGAACGGAAATGCCGGCGAATAACATGATCCAGAGGGGCAGCATGTTTGCTTTCGCGCTCCAGACAACGGTTTCTCCGTCCTCAAGCCACGGCGACCAATCGAACTCTCCGCGCTTCACACCATCACCCCCACAGCCTGCCGCCCCCGCTCGGCCCGCAGGTTCCGGGCCAGCAGGTCCATGCAGGCCATCCGCACCGCGACGCCCATTTCGACCTGATCCTGAATGACGGAGCGGTTGATGTCGTCGGCCAGTTCCCCGTCGATCTCCACCCCCCGGTTCATCGGGCCGGGATGCATGACGATGGCGTCCTCTTTCGCATGGGTGAGCTTCTCGGCATCTAGGCCGTAGCGGTGGTAATATTCCCGCTCCGACGGGATGAAGCCGCCGTCCATGCGTTCGCGCTGCAAGCGCAGCATCATCACGACATCGGCATCCCGAAGCCCCTCACGCATGTCCTCATAGACCTCGCAGCCAAGGTCCGTGACGCCCGAGGGCATCAGTGTCGGCGGGCCGATCAGGCGGATGCGGTTTTCCATCTTGCCGAGCAGGATCAGGTTCGACCGGGCCACGCGGCTGTGGGCAATGTCGCCGCAGATCGCCACGGTCAGGCGCTGGATGCGGCCCTTCGCCCGGCGGATCGTCAGCGCGTCCAATAGCGCCTGCGTCGGGTGTTCGTGCCGCCCGTCGCCCGCATTCAGGACCGCGCAGTTCACCTTCTGCGCCAGAAGATCCACTGCGCCGGAGGCCGGGTGGCGCACCACCAGAAGATCCGGGTGCATCGCGTTCAGCGTCAGCGCGGTGTCGATCAGCGTCTCGCCCTTCTTCACGCTCGAATGCTGCATCGCCATGTTCATCACGTCAGCGCCGAGCCGCTTGCCGGCAAGCTCGAACGACGCCTGCGTCCGGGTCGAGGCCTCGAAGAACATGTTGATCTGGGTCATGCCCTTCAGCGCGTCGGAATGCTTGACCGTGCGCTGGTTCAGCTCGACGTACGTTTCCGAGAGGTCGAGGACGGTGCGAATCTCTTCCGGGGCCAGATGTTCGATCCCGAGAAGGTGACGCGCGCGGAATGTCATTCAGGCCTCCGGTCCCCGTTTCGCCCGCTTATGGCAAAAGGACGCGGCGCGGGCAACGGCGAATGCGGGCGCTTGCCCCGGCCGGGACGGGGGCCTAGCTTGGCGGGCATGGACTCGGGCCTTCAACATATGGATTTCCACGCCGCGAAGGCGCTGCTGGAATGGCAGATGGAGCTTGGCGCCGACGAGCCCATCGGCGAGGTGCCCGTCAACCGCTACGAGGTCGCGGCCGAGGCGCCGAAACCCGTCGCCGAGGCGGTGGCGCAGCCACTCGACGAGGCGTCCCCCGACCCGGTCGAGGCGGCAAAGGCCGCCGCAGAAGGGGCGCCCAGCCTCGAGGCTCTGGCGGCCGCGCAATCGGCCTACGACTTCTGCGAGCTGAAGAAGGGTGCGCGCAACTTCGTCTTCGCCGACGGCAACCCGCAGGCGCGGGTGATGATAATTGGCGAGGCACCAGGTCGCGATGAGGATCTCGAAGGCCGGCCCTTCGTGGGGCGGGCGGGGCAGCTTCTCGACCGGATGTTCGCGGCGATCGGTCTCGCGCGCACCGCCCATCATGCCGACGAGGCGCTCTACATCACCAACGTGATGCCCTGGCGGCCGCCGTCGAACCGCGACCCGGAACCGGCAGAGATCGCGATGATGTTGCCGTTCCTCAAGCGGCACGTGGATCTCATGGACCCCAAGGTGATCGTGCTGATGGGCAATACCCCCTGCGCTGCCGCACTCGGCAAGCGCGGCATCCTGCGATTGCGCGGCAACTGGACCGAGGCATTTGGCCACCCCGCGATGCCGATGACCCATCCCGCCTATCTCCTGCGCAACCCGGCGGCCAAGCGCGAGGCCTGGGCGGATCTGCTGGAAATCAAGGCCCGCCTGAAGGATCAAGCATGAGCCGTATCGACGAGAGCAAGGAATTCATCCCCGTCCGCATCGCCGTTCTCACGGTGTCGGATACGCGCAGCCTTGCAGAGGACCGGTCCGGCGACACGCTCGTCGCGCGGATCGAGGAGGCCGGGCACCATCTGGCCCACCGGGCGATCCTGCCCGACGAGCGCGCGGAAATCGCCGCACAGCTCAGGAAATGGATCGCCGATCCCGAGGTGGACGTGATCCTGTCCACGGGCGGCACCGGCCTGACCGGTCGTGACGTCACGGTCGAGGCGCATCGTGACGTCTACGAGAAGGAGATCGAGGCATTCGGAACCGTCTTCACTATCGTCTCGATGCAAAAGATCGGGACATCGGCGGTGCAATCTCGTGCCTGCGGAGGTGTGGCGGGCGGCACTTACCTCTTCGCGCTGCCGGGAAGCCCAGGTGCTTGCAAGGATGCCTGGGACGAGATCCTGAAATGGCAGTTCGACTATCGCCACCGCCCCTGCAATTTCGTCGAGATCATGCCGCGTCTCGATGAGCATCTGAGACGGAAGTAACGCCCTCGTGCGTTGAATCCTTTGCGCTTGGAGGAAAGGCCGGCGGCGACTAGAATTGCCCTCGGACAATAACTGATCGGATTATATGCGTTTTCTGACCCGCAGCCTTCTCGGCTTGTTCCTGCTGGCGCTGACCTTGGCGTTGCTGGCGGTGGGCGGAGTCACGCTGAAATCCGCGTTCGACATCCGCAACGCCGATACCGGCCCGTCGCGGCCTGCCGAGGAGCGGGCCTTTACAGCGCGCGTGGTGACGCTTTCGCCCGATCGGATCGCGCCGGTCATGACCGCGTTCGGCGAGGTGCGAAGCCGCCGGCAGCTTGAACTTCGCGCCGCCGCCGCCGGCCCGATCGTCGAACTCACGCCGGAATTCGCCGACGGAACGGCGGTCGAGGCGGGCCAGCTTCTGGTCCGGATCGACCCGGCCGACGCGCAATCCGCGCTCGATCTCGCGCGGACCGGGATGCGTGAGGCCGAGGCCGAGATGCGCGACGCCGAGCGCGCGCTGGGCCTTGCCCACGACGACCTCGCCGCCGCCCAGGTGCAGGAGGCTCTGCGCGCCCAGGCGCTGGAACGGCAGAAGGGGATTGCCGGGCGCGGGCTTGGCACCGCTGCCGATCTCGAAGCGGCGGAGCTGGCCATGTCGAATGCAAGTCAGGGCGTCGTGTCACGACGTCAGGCCCTGGCGCAGGCAGAGGCGCGTGTCGAAAAGGCGGTGACGGCGCTCGACCGGCAGGGATTGACCGTTGCGGATGCCGAGAGGCGTCTGGCCGAGACGGAGCTACGGGCGGAGTTTTCCGGTGTGCTGTCCGGCGTGACGGCCGTGGCCGGTGGCCTTGTCGCCAAGACCGAGAAGCTCGGTGAGCTTATCGACCCCGAAGCGCTCGAAGTCGCGTTTCGCGTATCGACGGCCCAGTATGCGCGCCTGATCGACGGCGGCGGGCGGCTGAAACCGCTGCCGGTCAAGGCGGCGGTCGATGTCCTCGGGGCCGAACTGACGGCGCGCGGCAGCCTCGCCCGTGTCGATGCGGCGGTGGGCGCGGGGTTGAGCGGGCGGCTCGTCTTCGCGACCCTCGACACCGCGCGGGGATTCCGGCCGGGCGATTTTGTGACGCTCGAAATCGCCGAACCGCCCCTCGACGGGGTGGCTCTGATCCCGGCGCGGGCGGTCGGGTCGGACGGGACGCTCCTGGTTCTTGGCCCGGGCGACCGGCTGGAATCCGCGCCGGCCGAGGTGTTGCGGCGACAGGGCGACGACGTGATCGTGCGTGTCGGCGCGCTGGCCGGGCGGGAGATCGTGGTCGAACGCACCTCGCTTCTTGGCGCGGGCATCCTCGTGCGGCCGGTTCGCGGCAACGGGGCAGCACTCGCCGAGGGGACGGAGCATCACGCGACCCTCGTCGATCTGACGCCGGAACGCCGCGCGGCGCTCATCGCCTTCGTCGAAGGCAGCGGTGCGATGCCGGAAGAGGCGAAGAGCCGGGTGCTGGCCCAGTTGCGCGAAGAGCGTGTGCCGGCGGAAATCGTCAGCCGTATCGAAGCCCGGATGGGGGGCTAGACGATGCAAGGACGGCGTGACCGGTTCGCCGCGGCGGGGGGGATCCTCTCCTACTTCACGCGACACGCAACGGCGGCCAACCTCGTCCTCGTATTGTTCATCGTGGCGGGCCTTTCCGCCCTGCCGCGCATGCGGGCGCAGTATTTTCCCGACGTCGTGATGCAGGAGATCAACGTCTCGGTCGTATGGGAAGGCGCCGGTGCCGAGGATGTCGACCGCGGCATCGTCCAGCTTCTCGAACCCGGCCTGCTTGCCGTCGAAGGCGTTGAAACCACGACCTCGACCGCGCGCGAGGGGCGGGCCAACATTTCCCTCGATTTCGAACCCGGCTGGGACATGGGCCGCGCGGTCGACGAGGTCGAGGCCGCCGTCGCCGCCGTCACCAACCTGCCGGAGGAGGCGGAGCAGCCTGACGTCATCCGCCGCGCCTGGCGCGACCGGGTGACGGACATGATCATCACCGGACCGGTTGCCCCGGACCAGCTTCTCCGGATCGCCGACGAATTCCTCGCGCGGCTGTTCCAGGCCGGTGTGACCCGAGCCACGATCGAAGGGTTGACGGCCGCCGAGGTCACCATCGAAGTGTCGATGGTCGAACTCATGCGCCATGACCTGACGCTGGCCGAGATCGCCGACCGCGTCGCGGCAGAAACCGAGGCCGATCCGGCGGGCGAGGTTGCCGACGGGTCCGCCCGGCTGAGGACCGGCAGCGAACGCCGCACACCCGCAGCTCTCGCCCGGATCGTCCTCAGGTCGGAACCCGACGGAACGACACTCACCCTCGGCGACGTGGCCCGCATTTCCGATACTGGCGGTACCGGCGAACACACCTATTTCGTCGGCGACAACCCTGCCATCGCCCTGCGCGCCGACCGTTCGGCGGAAGGCGACGCCATCGCCATCCAGCGCAAGGTCGAGGCTGTGGCCGCCGAGATGCGGCCGACGCTGCCGGCAGGCGTCAGCATCGACATGATCCGTGTCCGGTCCGAGGATATCACCGCCCGGCTCGACATCCTGCTCACCAACGGCGCGATGGGGCTTGGCCTGGTCGTGGCGCTTCTGTTCCTGTTCCTGAACGCGCGAACGGCGTTCTGGGTGGCGGCGGGAATTCCGGTCGCGATGCTGGCGGCCGTCGCGCTGATGCATGCCTTCGGCCTGACGTTCAACATGTTCTCGCTCTTTGCGCTGATCCTGACGCTCGGCATTGTCGTCGATGACGCGATCGTGGTCGGCGAACATACCGATTTTCGGGTCCGCAAACTTGGCGAGCCGCCCTTCACGGCGGCCGAGACGGCCGTGCGCCATATGGCGGCGCCGGTTTTTTCCTCGACCATAACGACGATCATCGCCTTCCTCGGCCTGATGACGATCACCGGGCGGTTCGGCGATCTCATCAAGGATATCCCCTTCACCGTCACGGTGGTCCTTGCCGCCTCGCTTCTCGAATGTTTCCTCATCCTGCCGAACCACATGGCCCATGCGCTGTCGAAAACCGCGCGGGGGCATTGGTACGACGCGCCGAGCCGGTTCATGAACCGTGGGCTGGGATGGGTCCGCGACCGGCTTGTGCGGCCGCTGACGCGTTGGGTGATCGTCGCCCGCTACCCCGTTCTGGCCGGGGTGCTGGCGCTTCTGGCCTACGAAGCCGGGCTCTTCATTCGCGGGGACGTGCAATGGCGCTTCTTCAACTCGCCCGAACAGCCCTCCATCACCGGCAACTTCACCATGCTCGCGGGCGCGACCCGCGACGACACCGTCGAGGTGATGAAAGGGCTTCAGGATGCCACCGAGAAGGTCGCGGCCCGGTTCCGCGATGAATACGGGGTCGAGCCGCTGTCCTACGTTATCACCGAGGTGGGCGCGAACGCCTACCGACCCCTTGCGAGTGCGGAGGGCAAGGACGGCGACCTTCTGGGCGCGATCTCGGTCGAACTGACCGATCCCGATCTTCGCCCCTGGTCGAGTTCCGAGTTCGTGACGGCTTTGCAGGAAGCCGCGCCCAATCATCCCTTCCTCGAAGAACTGTCGTTCCGCGGCTGGCGCCACGGTCCGGCGGGCGAGGCGCTCGACGTCCAGCTTTTCGGGGCAGAGGCCGCCACGCTGAAGGCGGCGGCGGAGGCGCTGAAACGTGCGCTGGCGCCGTTCCCGGAAGTGTCGGCGCTGGAGGACAGCCTGCCTTACGACAAGGATGAACTGATCCTCGACCTCACGCCGCAGGGCCGCGCGCTCGGCTTCACGGTGGAGGGGTTAGGCCGCGAACTCAGGGCGCGGCTCAGCGGCATCAAGGCGGCGAGCTTCCCCGATGGCAGCCGCAACGTGGACGTTCGGGTTGAACTGCCGGCGTCCGACCTCACCGCCGATTTCCTCGACCGGATGCTGATGCGCACCGCGTTGGGCGGATATGTGCCGCTATCCGATATCGTCACCGTCACCTCGCGCAGCGGCTTTTCGACGATCCGGCGCGAGAACGGGTTGCGTGTCGTCTCCGTCACCGGCGACATTGCCGAGGACGATGCGGAGCGGGCGACGGCAATTCTGACCGCGCTCGACCGTGATATCCTGCCCCGGATCGCCGAGGATTACGGCGTCGGCTATCATCTGGCCGGGTTGAGCGAGCAGGAGGACACGTTCCTCAGCGACGCGCTGATCGGGCTGATGGCGGCACTGGCCGGCATCTATGCGGTGCTCGCCTGGATCTTTTCAAGCTGGACTCGGCCCGTGGTCGTCATGGCGGTGATCCCCTTCGGCCTGATCGGCGCGATCCACGGCCATGCGGCCTGGGACATGCCCTTGTCGATGTTTTCCGTCGTCGGGCTGATCGGCATGTCGGGGATCATCATCAATGACGCGATCGTTCTGATCAGCACGGTCGACGACTATTCCGACCGCCGCGCGCTGATCCCGGCGATCGTCGACGCGGTCGCGGACCGTTTGCGTCCGGTGATGCTGACCACGGCGACCACGGTTCTCGGGCTCGCGCCGCTTCTCTACGAAAGCTCGCGTCAGGCCCAGTTCCTGAAACCCACGGTCATCACGCTGTGCTACGGTCTCGGCTTCGGGATGGTGCTTGTGCTTCTCGTGGTGCCGGCGCTTCTGGTGGTGCAGAAGGATGTCGCCCGGCAGCTTTCCGCGTTCAGGCGGGCGGTGCGACTCGGTCGACTTAAGCCGCTGATCGGCGCTGCCTCGCTTGCGCTGGCCGTGCTCTTCGCCGTTCTCCTCGGGCCGGCGCTATTGTCGGGGGAGGGCATCGCCGCAGCGCTTGGCCGCTTTGCTTTGGCCGCAGCGCTCCTGCTTCTGGCGATCTGGGCCGTGGCGGCGGCGCGTCTGGCGAGGAAGGCGCGGTCTCAGCCGGTGCAGCCCTGAACTTCGACCACCCGGCCCGAACCGCCGAAAACCGTGATGCGGACGGTGGACCGGTCGAGGGCGAAGGGTTTCGCGTCCGACGGCACCAGATCGGCGGTGGCGCTGAGGTCTTCGCCGGACCGGCGCGTGTCGGCCTGCGAGACCCAGATGCTCTGATCCGCCAGTTCCACGACCGCGAATTCGTCCGGTCCGACCTGGGGCAGGGTGAGAAGCGATGTCAGCCTCAACCCGTCCCGGATCGGTTCGGCCGCGCAGCGCGATGCCGAGAGCCCGGCCTTCCGCCCTTCTTCCGGCATCCGGCCGAGCGAGGCGAGGATCACCGGATCGGGCTTCGCCGTCCGGCCGAGATCGGCGGCAACGTCCACGGTCACCGGCACGCAGATCTCCTCGCAGACGCCAAGGTCGATCCGGGCTGTCACCGAAACCGGCCGGTTCGCGTCGGCCGGTCTGATTTCGATGGGCAGCACGAGTTCATGAAGATAGCCGATGATCCGCAATCCATTCAGGTCGAAAACCTCCGGCTTCGGCCAATGGAATGTGACGCCGCCGACGTTTTCGGACCCGTTCCAGTCGAAGTGCGGTGGAATCCCGCCCTCGCCCGGCGCGCGCCAATAGGTCTTCCAGCCGGGCGCGAGGTCCAGCCGCAGCGCCGCCATCTGCGTCCCGGCCTCGGTCCGCCAGCCTTCGAGCAAGGTCGCGTGGACGATATCGGACGGCAGTCCCTGCGCCGCGGCCGGGAGCGCTGCACTCAACGCGACAATCATGCCGGTCGCGGCGGTTCTGAGCGTTCTGGATCTCATTCCGGTCAAACTAGGCCGTCAGCCGCCGAATGGAAGTCACAACCTTGCCACTCACGAAGAGTTTTGTCGTGGCAGGCCCTTGCACGCCCCGTCTTCGCGGCCGATCTTGGGGAAAGGAGGTGCTGACATGAACCTCAGTGGCAAGCTTCTGATCGCGATGCCCGGGATGGGCGATCCCCGCTTCGATCATAGCGTCGTCTTCATGTGCGCCCATTCCGATGACGGGGCGATGGGGCTGATCGTCAACAAGCCGGCGCCGGACCTGTCTTTCGATCAGCTCCAGGAGCAGCTTGGTATCGCCAAGACCGACCGCTCGCAGGAGATAAGGGTGCATTTCGGGGGGCCGGTCGAACATTCGCGGGGCTTCGTCCTGCACTCGGCCGATTACGGCGGGGCCGGGACCACCCTGAAGGTCGACGACCGCTTCGGGATGACCGCGACGATCGATATCCTTGAAGCGATCTCGCAAGGGCGGGGGCCGCAATCGTCGCTCCTCGCGCTCGGTTATGCGGGGTGGGGGCCGGGGCAGCTTGAGGACGAGATCCTCCAGAACGGCTGGCTGACCTGTGATGCGGCGCCGGATCTGGTCTTCTCGGACCAGAACGAGCGGAAATGGAGCCGTGCGCTGAAGACCCTCGGGATCGACCCGCTGACTCTCTCGGCGGCGGCGGGGCGCGCCTGACAGCGGAACGCCGCACAGCAGGGCGGATCAATGCCCCTCAAGCCACCGGACGCGGCGCGGCGGCCCGGCGCAGGCGGTCGTTGATCGCGCGCCCGAGCCCACGGTCGGGGATCGGCGAAACCGAGATCGGACCCTTTGCCCGTAGATCGGCCTCACGGAGATAGTGAAAGAGGTTGGCGGCCGCTTCGACCAGATCGCCTGTGGGCGACAGGTTGAGATCGGCCCCACCCGCCTCCGGTCCAAACCCGATCCAGAAGGCGCCGCGCTCCGGCGCGGCAACGTCGAGCCGCACCGGCGCCGACGGCGCGTAATGCGAGGCAAGCTGGCCGGGCGCGTTCGGGCGTTCGTTGTCGCCACCCGTTTCCAGACGGTGACCGAGACAATCCTCGAGCGCTTCGGCGGGAATGCCGCCGGGACGCAGGAGCGCCGCGCCATCGGTCAGACCGAGAATCGTCGATTCGACCCCGACCGCGCAGGTGCCGCCATCGACCACTGCCGCGATCCGGCCGGAAAGCCCGGCCATCACATGACCCGCCCGCGTCGGGCTGACCTTTCCTGAAGGGTTGGCCGACGGCGCCGCGAGAGGGCCGCCGAACGCATGCAGGAGCGCCTGCGCCACCGGATGCGCCGGCACCCGGACTGCCACCGACGGCAGATCCGCGGTAACGAGCGGCGAGAGCCGCGCTGAGGGTCGGAGCGGCAGGACGAGCGTCAGCGGCCCCGGCCAGAAGGCGGAGGCCACCCGCTCGGCCCTGTCGTCGAAGATCGCGACCGCGCGGGCCGCGTCCAGCTCGGCGACATGCACGATCAGCGGATTGAAGCGCGGACGCCCTTTCGCCTCGAAGATTCGCGCCACTGCGGTGTCGGAACGCGCATCGCCGCCAAGGCCGTAGACGGTCTCGGTTGGGAAGGCGACAAGTGCGCCCTCACGAAGGAGCCGCGCGGCTTCGGCGATGCCGGTTTCGGTGGCGTTCAGCAGTTCGGTCACACATCCTCCGGTTTCGTGACGCAGCGTTCGGGTTGAAGGGGGCTGACCTTGCGGCAAATCTGCCTAATGGAATAAGTGAATACGCGCCGGGCCAGGGTTTGCCAAGGCGAGACGGAGGAAGGTCCATGCCCTATCGCGCCCCGCTTGCAGATATTCGGTTCATTCTCGACGAGGTCGTTCCGCTTGCGACCGTCGCCGCGACCGAACGGTTTGCCGAGGCGGTGCCGGATCTGGCCGAGGCGGTGCTGACCGAGGCGGCGAAGCTTTGCGACACGGTCATGGCGCCGGTGCAGCGCGCGGGCGACCTGACGCCGGCGAAGCTGGAAAACGGCGTGGTCCGCGCCTCTCCCGGCTTTGGCGAGGCGTTCAAGGCCATCGCCGAGGGTGGTTGGGTCGCCGTTTCGGCCCCGGTTGAGCATGGCGGCATGGGCCTGCCGCAGACACTGAACATGGCGATCAACGACATGATGTCGGGAGCCTGCCTCGCTTTGCAGCTCAATCCGCTGCTGACCCAGGGCCAGATCGAGGCGCTCGATCACCATGCGACCGATGATCTGAAAGCACTCTACATGCCGAAGCTGATTTCCGGCGATTGGGCGGGCACGATGAACCTGACCGAATCGCAGGCCGGCAGCGATGTCGGCGCGCTGCGCACGAAGGCCGAGCCGAACGGCGACGGCACCTATGCGATCTCGGGCCAGAAGATCTTCATCTCCTGGGGCGACAGCGACGTGACCGGGAATATCTGCCACCTCGTCCTTGCGCGCCTGCCGGGCGCGGCGGCCGGCACCAAGGGGATCAGCCTCTTCCTCGTGCCGAAATTCATCCCTGACGCGGATGGCAACCCCGGTGTCCGCAATGGCGTCAATGTCGTCAGCCTCGAACACAAGCTCGGCCTGCACGGCTCGCCCACCTGCGTGATGGAATACGACAAGGCCAAGGGCTGGCTCGTCGGCGAGGAGCACAAGGGCATGGCGGCGATGTTCACGATGATGAACAACGCCCGTCTTGGCGTGGCGATGCAGGGCATCGGCGTGGCCGAGGCGGCCTGTCAGGCGGCGGTGGACTATGCGGCCGAGCGCAAGCAGATGGGCGCGATCATCGACCATGCCGATGTGCGCCGGATGCTCGTGACGATGAAGGCCGAGGTCTTCGCAGCCCGCTGCATCGCGCTGGCCTGTGCCACCGCAACCGACATGACGACGGCGACCGGAGAGGACGACTGGCGCGCGCGCGCCGCATTCCTCACGCCGATCGCCAAGGCCTATGGCACCGACACCGGCATCGCGGTGTCCGAGATGGCGATGCAGGTTTACGGCGGCATGGGCTATGTCGAGGAAACCGGCGTCGCGCAGTTTTACCGCGATGTCCGCGTGACGGCGATCTACGAGGGCACCAACGGCATCCAGGCGATGGACCTTGTCGGCCGCAAGATGGCCGATGGCGGCGAGGCCGCCTACCGTATCCTCGAAGAGATCGAAGCCGGGGCCGAGGCAGCGCGCGGCACCCTTCCGCAGCTTGCCGGCGATGTCTGGTCGGCGGCGGAGACGTTGCGCGAAACGACGGAATGGCTGGTCGGGCAGGGCGCTCAGGACAGGTTCGCGGGGGCGGTTGCCTATCTGCGCGCCTTCGCCCGCGTCCTTGGTGCGCATTACCATCTGCGCGCCGCGATGGCCGAAGGCGGCGACGGGCCGCGTACGGCCTTGGCCCGGGTTTACATCCGCCGCCTTCTACCGCTCTACGCCGCCCATCTGGCGGAGGCACGCGAAGGGGCCGAGGGTGTCTTTGCGCTGACACCCGAGGCGCTGGTCTCGTGAAGGACGCGCCGGTCGACACGGCGGGGGCGGGGGGCGGCATCCGCTATCCCCATGCCACCGCTCCGGAACCCGGCGAGGCGGTCGAAGTCGCGGAGGGTGTCCTCTGGCTGCGCCTGCCGCTGCCGATGGCGCTCGACCACGTCAATGTCTATGCGCTAAACGATGGCGACGGCTGGACGCTCGTTGATACCGGGCTCGACACCCGGCGGGCGCGGGAGTTGTGGGCGGCGATTCTGACTGGCCCGCTCGCCGGAAAGTCGGTGCGGCGGGTCGTCGTGACGCATTACCATCCCGACCATATCGGTCTCGCCGGCTGGTTTCAGACGTGGGGCGCGGAACTTGTGACGACGCGCACCTCGTGGCTTTTCGCGCGGATGCTGGTCCTGGACGAGCAGCCGGTGCCGGTGACGGAGACGCTCGAATTCTGGCGCCGCGCCGGGATGGACCCCGCGCTTTTCGCCAAGCGCGCGGCCGAGCGGCCGTTCAACTTCTGCGATACCGTGTCCCCCCTGCCGCTCGGCTATACCCGGATCGGCGAGGGCGACCGCCTTCGCATCGGTGGGCGCGACTGGGTGGTGCGGATCGGCCACGGCCACGCGCCCGAACACGCGACCCTCTGGGAGGATGGTGGCGATCTGGTTCTGGGGGGCGATCAGCTCCTGCCCTCGATCTCGGCCAATCTCGGTGTCTACGCGACCGAACCGGACGCGGACCCGGTGCGGGACTGGATCGACAGCTGCGGGGCGTTCCGGCCCCATGCGCGCGACGGCCAATTGGTCCTGCCCGGCCACAAGCTGCCATTCACGGGCCTTCCGCTGCGGCTGAACCAGATGATCGAGAACCATACCGGCGCGCTCGTCCGGCTTGAGGCGCATCTGGCCCGGCCGCGCACGGCGGCGGAGTGTTTCCCGCCGCTCTTCAAGCGGCCGATCGGCGAGGCGGAATACGGCCTTGCGCTGGTCGAGGCGGTTGCGCATCTCAACCATCTTCTCCATCGTGGCCGGGTGGCGCGCGAGCGCCGGGAGGATGGAGCCTGGCTTTGGCGGACGACGAGTTGACCGATCTGATCCACACCTCGGCCGAGGTTCACGAGGCCTCCGCGATGCCTTGCGCGCGCGTCATCCATGCCGATCCCGACGCGCCGCGCACGGCAGAGTTGGAGCCGCTGCCCGAAGGCATCTCGGGCGAGCCGATCGAGGCGAAAAGCCCGGCGCAGTGGGCCTATGAACGGCTGATCCTCTACATCAAGAATTTCGAAAGCCAGCTCGACAACGAACACGAGGTGGCAATGGGGTTCACCGGGGGTGATGCCGGTGTCTTGCGGATCGAGGGGATCGGATATTTCGATCCCGACATCGTCACCTTCTATGGCCGCGACGAGGACGGCGCCCGCACCCAGCTGATCCAGCATGTGTCGCAACTCTCTGTCATGCTGCGGGCGATGCCGAAAGCGCCGGAAGTGGAGGAGCCGCGTCGGATCGGTTTCCGGCTGGCCGCCGATCTCGACCGCAAGTGACGATGCGTCGGTGTCTCTGAACGGGTTGAAAAGGCGCGTTTTCATCGTCGCAAGGGCGCCGTCGCAATTTGGCACCGGGGCGGAGCCCAATCTCTTCCGGGGGTCGTGACAGGGCCGCATGAATCGGCTATTCGGGCTGAAACGCAGGTATGGGAGCGGACGCATGGCGGAACACAAGCATGGAAGCATGGACATCAAGGTCCAGGAAAAGACCTTCGAGGGCTTCGTCCGCATGGCGACCTGGGGTGCCGTCATCGCGATAGGCATCCTGATCTTCATGGCGCTCGCCAACGCCTAATCGCCCCCTACGGGAGATGAAATCGCCCATGCGTCGGCTTGCCTTCAGCCTTGCGATCACCCTTGCGCTGGCCGCCTGCGGTGCGGAGCCGATCTGGGCGCCCGACGAAGCCGTCGCGCGCGCCCGTTACGTGAGCGGCGAACGGCCGTCGATCACGCTTTACACGGTTGTGCGCAAGAGTGGCAACGAAGGCGCGCATTCCGGTCTGATGATCGACGGCAGCCAGCGTGTGATGTTCGATCCGGCCGGCACCTGGCATCACCCGACGGTGCCGGAGAGGAACGACCTGCACTACGGCATCACCGAGCGGATGCGGAAGTTCTACATCGACTACCACGCCCGCGAGACCTACGATGTGGTCGAGCACAAGATATATGTCAGCCCCGAGGTTGCCGAGTTGGCGATCCGCCGCGCGGAGGCCTACGGCGCTGTCAACAAGGCGTTCTGCGGCAATTCGGTGAGCGATATCCTGAAGGGCCTGCCGGGCTTCGAGACCGTGCCGCGCACGTTCTTCCCGAACAAGATCATGAACGCCTTCGCCAAGCTGCCCGGGGTCACCACCAAGATTCATCATGATGGCGATCCGGACAACAATTCCGGCGTTCTCATGGTGCAGGCCAGTTTCGGAAACCAGAGCGGCTACTAGGACTTCAGTCGAAGATTCCCGTCACCCGCCCGAGCAGCATGAAGGCGCGCGCGGTGCGCGTCTCGGCCAGGGCGGCGATATCCTGATCGCTCGCGTTCTTCTCGAACTCCGAAAAGGTCTTGTCGAACTGCCGCAGGAAGTGGTGCGCGGCATCTCGGAAGATCGTGTCCTGCCGCATGCGTCCGGCCGTCAGGGCGAGGCTGGAGCGGTCGCGCACCCCGCCGAGGGCCGCGATCGTGCGGCCGCGTTCGCCTTGCGCGAAACGCCGCCACACCTCGGGACGCGCCCGGTCGGGGCGCAGGTCGTCCATGTAGATTCCATCCTGGCTGAGCAGGGTGAGCGCGTCCTGCGCCGCGCGGATCAGCTTTGCCAGCGCCCGGTCGTCGAGCGCCCGGCGCAGGGCGCGGAACCCTTCCTTGTCGTTGGCATTGTCGGGGAAGTTGAGCGCCCGGATGAAGTCGCCCACAGAGACCGGATTGGCCGGCGACTCGGCCGGGGCGCCGAGTGCCAGGCCGGGCTGCTCGTCGCCCGAAGCCGCCGGTTTCGGCGCGGCGAAGGCCGCCTTGCGGTCGGCCGAGGGCTGCACTGCGTCCTCGTCGCGGCGCGAGGTGAAGGTGACGATGGCGCTTTCGGCCTGCCGGGCGGCGGCGGCGATCTCTTCCAGGCGCTTTTCGACCGACGGCTTGCTGAGGCCGGCCTGCGACTGGGACACATAGGCATGACGCATGGCGTCGATTGCCGCCTGCAGGCGCTGGGCTTCCGACCGCATGGTCCGCGCTGTCCTGAGCGTGATCGCGGCGATCCAGATCAGCGCGACGGGCAGGAAGATCGCGACCAGCACCATGATCGTGCCGAGCGGGCCGCCCGACCCTTCGCCGTCGCCCGCAAAAAGAAAGAACCCGCCCACCAGCGCAAGCCAAAGGAGGCTGACGGCGCCGGCGACGATGTCGCCCGGGGCGATCGCGGGGTCTTCGGAGGGACGGGAATAGAGCCCGAAATCGGCACGGGTGGCGCCGCCCGGTTCCGCTGTCTGCTCTTCTGCCATCATCGGCCCTCCGCGCCGGCTTCAGATGTAGCGAACGCTCAGCACTTCATAACCCTTCTCGCCGCCGGGTGTGCGCACCTCGACGCTGTCGCCTTCGTCCTTGCCGATCAGAGCCCGGGCGAGGGGTGAGCGGATATTGAGCAATCCGGCCTCGATGTCGGCCTCGGCCTCGCCAACGATCTGGTAGGTCTTTTCCTCATCGGTGTCCTCGTCGACGAGGGTTACCGTCGCGCCGAACTTGATGGCACCGGAGAGCTTCGCCGGGTCGATGACCTCGGCCCGCGACAGAAGCGCCTCGATCTCCTTGATTCGCCCCTCCACGAAGCTCTGGCGCTCGCGCGCGGCGTGGTACTCGGCGTTTTCCGACAGGTCGCCGTGTTCGCGGGCCTCGGCGATAGCCTTGATCACGGCCGGACGTTCCACCGTCTTCAGGGATTTCAATTCCTGGTCGAGCGCGGCATGGCCGGCGCGGGTCATCGGTACTTTTTCCATCGTCGCCTGTCGAAGAACAATTGGCCCCAAAAAAGCCGGGATTATACGCAACACACAGGTGGTAAACCCGGTCTGCGCCGTGAAAGTCAATAGGCGCGGTCCGGCAAGCCGGGCTCGCTGCCCAAAAACTACGAAATCGTGCCGAGGCAGAGACTTGAAGCTGTTTTTCCGACTGACACTGATCTACATGGCGATTTCCGTTTCGATTACGGCCCTGTCACGGGACGTCGGAATCGAGCTTGCCGCGGATGCCGGAATTGCGACGCTGGCCTTCGCCTCGCTACTGAGGGATGCTGGGTCCCTTGCATTCCCGGTCATCGCGATTGTGCCTTTCGTTATTGGCTGGCGAAACTTCGCGGCGAATCTCGACAACATCGCCTACGCATTGCTGGGCACGGTGATATTCCAGGCCGCCTTCTCGTTCGTGAAGTCGACGATTCCCTTCATCGTGCCGTTCTACGCAGATCGTTACCTCGCAGATTTCGACCGTTGGCTGCATGGCGGTACGGACCCCTGGGTTTTCGCCCATGCTTGGGCGCCGGCGATTCCGATCGAACGGCTCCTGAATGTTTACATGACGGTTTGGACGCTCGCTGCCATCGGCTTCATCGTGGCCGTCGCGATGACAGATCGCGACCGGCAAAGGGTCGTGCGGTTCCTCGTTCTCTTCTTCTTGGCCTGGGTCTTCCTCGGCAACGTCTTGGCGGTCGCCTTCTCCTCGGTCGGTCCGGTCTTCTACGATCAACTTCTGGGCGGTGATCGTTTTGCGGCGTTGGCCGCAGCGTTGGCGGAGCCACCGTTCGCCGGATCCCAGATTAGTACGGCGCAGGGTTATCTCTGGGCTGCCTATTCCGAAAGCGGCATGGCGCTCGGGTCCGGCATCTCGGCCTTCCCGAGCGTGCATCTCGGTGTCGCGACGATGACCGCGCTTTACATGGGGGAGCGCAGCCGCTGGCTCATCCTGCCGGGTGTCGCCTTCGTCGCGACGATTCTCTTCATGTCGGTCTACACCGGCTATCACTACGCCGTGGACGGCTATTTCTCGATCCTCTTCATGCTCGGTCTCTGGGCGATGTTGCGGCGCGTTCAGAATGCCGAGGCGCGCTGGAACTGGGAGGGGTTCAGCATCCGGCCTCGGCAATTGCGGACCGATCCCTGACGCGCCTTCCCTAGACCTGTATCGGCGAAGAAGCACTTCTGTCGTCAATACGATTCCCGCTGTTTCGTTCCGGCAATCACGTCATGGACGGATATGTCTCGGCACCCGCCGTTTTCGGCGCACGGGCGCCGCCGTGCCACCGTTATTCTCCCCGACCGGACACGATCAACACGGCGCCGAAATGGCGTGCGGCGACATTGTTGCGTCCCCCGGCGCGGTGGGCTAACGATCTTGCGCGAGGAAATGGGCGTCTTGCGGCGCGACGAAAGGGAGTGAGATGGCCGAGATCGAACGCGAATCGATGGAATATGACGTTGTGATCGTGGGCGCGGGCCCCGCCGGTCTTTCTGCGGCGATCCGGCTCAAGCAACTCGATGCCGATCTGAACGTCGTTGTGCTCGAGAAAGGCTCCGAAGTCGGTGCGCATATCCTTTCCGGCGCTGTCCTCGATCCGTCCGGCCTCGACGCGCTGATGCCCGACTGGAAAGAAAAGGGCGCGCCGATCAAGGTCGAGGTGAAGAAGGACAACTTCTACATTCTCGGCGAGGCCGGCCAGGTCCGCATCCCGAACTGGCCGATGCCGCCCTTGATGAACAACCACGGCAAATACATCGTCTCGATGGCGAATGTCTGCCGCTGGATGGCCGAACAGGCCGAGGCGCTGGGCGTCGAGATCTTTCCGGGCATGGCCTGTTCGGAACTGGTCTACGGCGACAACGGCGAAGTGAAGGGCGTCGTTGCCGGCGTGATGGGGCTGAACCCCGACGGCACGCCCGGGCCGAATTTTGAGCCGGGGATGGAGCTTCACGGCAAATATGTCTTCCTGTCGGAGGGCGTGCGCGGCTCGCTCGCCAAGGAAGTCATCGCGAAATACGACCTGTCCAAGGGTCACTGCCCGCAGAAATTCGGCCTCGGCATGAAGGAGATCTGGGAGATCGACCCCGCGAAGCACCGCGAGGGTACGGTCACCCATACGGCCGGCTGGCCCTTGGGCAAGAACGCGGGCGGCGGGTCGTTCATCTACCACCTCGAGAACAATCAGGTCTATGTCGGGTTCGTGGTGCATCTGAACTACCAGAACCCGCATCTCTACCCCTACATGGAGTTCCAGCGCTTCAAGCATCACCCGCTGGTCGCGGACCTCCTGAAGGGCGGCAAGCGCGTGGCCTACGGGGCACGGGCGATCAGCGAGGGCGGCTGGCAGTCGATCCCGAAGGTCGTGGCGCCGGGCGTGGCGCTTCTTGGCTGTTCGGCGGGTCTTGTGAACGTGCCGCGCATCAAGGGCAACCACAACGCGATGCTCTCGGGTAAGGCGGCGGCGGAAGCCGCGTTCGCGGCGATCGGGGCCGGCCGGGCGGGCGACGAACTGTCCGCCTACGAGACCGACCTGCGTTCGGGGCCCATCGCCAAGGACCTGAAGAAGGTCCGCAACGTGAAGCCGATGTGGTCGCGCTGGGGTTTTCTCGCCAGCCTGACGCTCGGCGGCTTCGACATGTGGACGAACAACCTCTTTGGCCTGTCGCTCTTCGGCACGCTCAAACACGGCAAATCCGACGCGGCAGCGACCGGCGAGGCGTCGAAGTTCCCGAAGATCGACTATCCGCGGCCCGACGGGGTACTCTCGTTCGACCGGCTGACCAATGTCAGCTTCTCGGCGACGAACCACGAGGAAAGCCAGCCCTGTCACCTCAAGCTCAAGGATCCTTCGGTTCCGATCAAGGTGAACCTGCCGAAATACGACGAGCCGGCGCAGCGCTACTGCCCGGCCGGCGTCTACGAAGTGCTGGAGGGGGAGGACGGCCCGCGGTTCCAGATCAACTTCCAGAACTGCGTCCACTGCAAGACCTGCGATATCAAGGACCCGAGCCAGAACATCAACTGGACGACCCCGCAGGGCGGCGACGGGCCCAACTATCCGAATATGTGATGGCCGGCCGCCGCGCCGACGTCGTCGCTTTCGTCGAAGGGTATTTCGGCCGGCCGATCTCTGGCGCGGCCGCAAGCGACGTTCTGGCTGCGACGGGATGTGAGGGGGACGATGCGTTCGAATTCCTGCAGGCCTTCGCCGAGCATTTCGGGGTTGATTTGGCGGGGTATCGCTGGGAATTTCATCACGCGGACGAGGGCGCGTTGCTCAATTCCGGCTGGCCGTTCAGGCCGCCGCACCGGAAAGTCGCACGGATTCCTGTCACGCTTGACATTCTGGTGCAGGCCGCATCCGGGGGGGGGCTGGCCGGTTGTCTATCCGCCTGTCGACCCGGTCCGGCGACGCCGTGATCAATGGAATTCCGCCATAGTGTTCGCACTCATGGCCACTGCCGTTGTCGTGGTGTCTGCGGTTGCCTTTCCCAACATGTAACATTTCCGGCAGAAACGGGCTTGCCGGGCGCTCTCACGGGGCGCCCCGCATTGCTTTGGTCTATCGCCTCGCTTACGTTCGGGCGATCGCCCTTCGGAAGGACCCGTGCACCGTGACACTCCCCTTGCGCCCGCTTTCCCTCATCCTCGCGCTCGGCATCGGGGCTGCGCTGCCCGCCCGTGCCTGGGACGGAGTGGCCGGGCCTTACCTCGCGGGACGCTTGGCGAGCCTTGAGTCCGACTATGTCGCGGCGTCCGATTACTTCACCCGCGCGCTGGCCGCCGATCCGAGCAATCCCAGTTTGATGGAGAATGCGGTCATCTCCCAGATCGGGCGCGGCGCCATCGACAAGGCGCTGAAGCCCGCCCAGCTTCTTGGCGAACTCGGGGCGACAAGCCAGATCGCCGATCTGGTCATCCTCGCCGACCTTGCCGCGAAGAAGGACTTCGCGGGCGCGATTGCAGCACTCGACAAGGGCCGCAGCGCCGGGCCGTTGGTCGATGGCCTCTTCCGCGCCTGGGCTCTGGTCGGCATGGGCCAGATGTCCGACGCGACAGTGGCCTTCGACAAGGTGTCCGAGGCCCCGGGCAGCCGCGCCTTCGGGCTTTACCACAAGGCGCTGGCGCTGGCCTCCGTGGGCGATTTCGAGGGCGCGGACCGGATCTTCTCAGGCGAGGAAGGCGGGCCCCTGCGGGCAACCCGGCGCGGCGTTCTGGCCCATGCCCAGATCCTCAGCCAGTTGGAGAGGAACGCCGATGCGGTCGAACTGATCGACAAGACCGTGGGCGAAGCGGCAGACCCGATCTTCTCCGCGCTTCGTGACGAGTTGAAGGCCGGTAAACCCCTGCCGTTCACCGTCGTCACGTCCGCGACCGACGGCCTGGCGGAGGTCTTCTTCACCGTGGCGACGGCCTTGAACGGCGAAGCGGCGGATGTGAACACGCTCGCCTATGCCCGGATAGCCGAGTTTCTCGCCCCGAACCAGTCGGATGCGATCCTGCTCTGTGCCTCGATCCTCGAAGCGCAAGGACAGCACGATCTCGCCACTGAGACCTTCAACCGCATCCCGCGTGAAGATCCGGCCTATGTCGCGGCCGAGCTTGGTCGGACAGACGCCCTCATCGCGGCGGGCCGGGTCGATGCGGCGATCGAGGCGTTGCAGCAATTGGCCAAGACAGTGCCCGGCCGCGCCGATATCTGGGGCGCGCTCGGCGATATCCTGCGCCGTCAGGAACGCTATGCCGACGCGGCCGATGCCTATGACAAGGCCATCGCCACCTTTTCGGCCGAGGAGCCGGGCCAATGGGTGGTCTACTACACGCGCGGCATCGCAAACGAGCGCGAGAAGAACTGGGACAAGGCCGAGGTCGATTTCCGCAAGGCCCTGGAACTGCGCCCCGATCAGCCGGCGGTACTGAACTACCTTGGCTACTCCTATCTGGAGATGAACACCAACCTCGACGAAGCGCTCGGCATGATCGAACGTGCCGTGGCCGCGCGGCCGGATGACGGGGCGATCGTCGACAGCCTCGGCTGGGCGCTCTACCGGCTGGGCCGCTATGCCGACGCCGTGTCGACGCTGGAAAAGGCGGTGGAACTGATGCCGGTCGATCCGGTGGTCAACGACCATCTCGGCGATGTCTACTGGGCCGTCGACCGCAAGCGCGAGGCTGAGTTCCAGTGGAAGCGTGCCCTGTCGTTCGAGCCCGATACCGAAGAGGAGGCCGCGCGCATCCGCCGCAAGCTGGAGGTCGGGCTGGACGTCGTTCTGAAGGAAGAGGGTGCGGAGCCCCTCGCCGTCACCAAGAATGGCAATTGAGGTCGCGGCGCCCGCCAAGCTGAATCTTGCGCTGCATGTCACCGGCCAGCGGCCGGACGGCTATCATCTGTTGGACAGCTTCGTGGTCTTCGCCGATCTGGGTGACCGGATTCGGGTGGAGGCGGCGAAGGCGCTGACCCTGCGGATCACTGGTCCGGAGGCTGCCGGGCTGAGCGCCGGAGACGACAACCTCGTGCGTCGCGCCGCGCGCGCCTTCGGAGCCGGACGCGGAGCGGCGATCGCCCTCGAAAAGAACCTGCCGGTCGCGTCCGGGATCGGCGGTGGGTCCGCCGATGCGGCGGCGGCGCTGAAGGCTCTTGCGCAGCTATGGGATGTGGCGCTGCCGGGAGACGCGGCGGTTCTGGCGCTCGGTGCCGATGTTCCGGTCTGCCTTGCGGGGCGGCCCGCGCGGATGTCGGGGATCGGCGAGGCGCTGGCGCCGGTTCCGCCACTGCCGGACGGCCTCGCCGTGGTTCTCGTGAACCCGCGCGTATCGGTCGCGACCCCGGCCGTCTTCCGAGCGCTCGTCCGAAAGGACAATGCCGCGATGGAGGCCCTCCCCGACAGGTTCGCGGATTTGGGCGCTCTGGCCGATTGGCTGGCGCGCCAGCGCAACGATCTCGAACCTGCGGCCATCGCGACGGCCCCGGTCATCGCAAAGGTTCTCGACAAAATTGCCGCGACGGGACCGGTTCTGACCCGGATGTCCGGATCCGGCGCCACGTCGTTCGGCCTTTTTGATACACTTGGCGCGGCAACGACCGCCGCAGCCCGTCTGGCGGAGGAGCATCCCGCCTGGTGGGTGCGCGCGGCGCGGGTCCTGCCCTCACCGCAGGGCTGACTGTCGAGGAAGGCCTGCGAAGGCCGACGGCGTCAGATCAGCTTATGCGGGCGACGACGTAGTCCGCGAGGTCGGACAGCATGCCGCGCAGGTCATTCGGGGGCAGGGCCGTGAGCGCCGCCTTGGCCTTGGCCGCCCATCCGAGGGCGTCGTCGCGTGTCGCAGCCATCGTGCCGTGCCGGAGCATCAGCGCCAGCGCCTCATCGAGGTCGCCGTCGCGCTGGTCCCCCTTCTCGATCACCCGGCGCCAGAATTCGCGTTCCGCCGCCGTGGCCTTCGCCACCGCCTTGATCACCGGCAAGGTCAGCTTGCGCTCGCGGAAATCGTCGCCCACGTTCTTGCCGATCACGGCGCTCGTCCCGCCGTAGTCGAGCAGGTCGTCGGCGATCTGGAAGGCGATACCGAGCGCGTCGCCGTAAAGGTGCAGCGCGCGGATCTGGTCCTCGGGCGCGCCGGCAATGACGCCGCCAACCTCGGTCGCGGCGGAAAAGAGCGCCGCCGTCTTGCCCCGCACCACCTTGATGTAGATGTCTTCGTCGGTGCGCAGATCCTGCGCCGCGGTGAGTTGAAGAACCTCACCCTCGGCAATCGTCGCCGAGGCATTGGCGAGGATGTCGAGCACCCTGAGCGACCCGGTCTCGGTCATCAGCTGGAACGCGCGGGCGAAAAGGTAATCGCCGACGAGGACGGACGACTTGTTGTCCCAGAGCAAATTCGCCGTCGGCCGCCCCCGTCGCTGGGCGCTTTCATCGACGACGTCGTCATGCAGAAGCGTTGCCGTGTGGATGAACTCCACCGTCGCGGCGAGCCGGACGTGATGGTCGCCGCCATAGCCGCAAAGCCGCGCCGCCGCGAGCGTCAGCATGGGCCGGAGCCGCTTGCCGCCAGCCTCGACCAGATGCGCCGTCACCTCGGGAATCCGCGGCGCGTGTTCGGACGCCATCCGGGCCCGGATCAGCGCATTCACACGCTCCATATCGGCCGCGAGATGGGCGCTCAGCCGGTCCAGGGGTTTCTGCGTGGTTTCGTCCAGGCTCATGCCGTTCCCGTAGCACCTCGACAAAGCCGGGGCTCTGTCCTTAAGTCTTGGATTATGAAAGAGCTTCTCAGCACCACTGACCCGACCAAAATCGCCTTCGCCACAGCTCTTCTCGACGCTGAGGGTATAACGACCTTTCAGATGGACGTCCACATGAGCGTGCTCGAAGGATCCATTGGCATTTTGCCGCGCCGGTTGATGGTGCGGGATACCGATCTCTTCATGGCGCGGGCGATCCTGAAGGACAACGGGATCGAGCTTTGAGATGTTCGACGAGGCGGATCTGAGCGAGGATGCATTCCTGGACGGGCGGCTCCGCATCGCCCAGCCGCGGAACGGATATCGGGCCGCAATGGACCCGGTTCTCTTGGCCGCCGCGGTGCCGGCAAGGCCAGGGGAAAGCGTTTTGGAGCTTGGCTGCGGCGCGGGCGTGGCAAGCCTGTGCCTCGGACACCGGGTGCCGGGGCTTCGCTTGGCCGGATTGGAGCTTCAGCTCGCCTACGCGGCCCTCGCGCGGCGCAACGCAGCGGCGAACGGACAGGAATTCGACGTGCATGACGGCGATCTCGCCCGGCTTCCGGCCGCGCTGCGGGACCGGAGCTTCGATCATGTGATTGCCAATCCGCCCTATTTCGCTGCTGGCGGCGGCACCCCGGCGGCCGATGGCGGGCGAGAGATCGCGCAGCGGGAGGCGACCCCGCTCGATCTCTGGCTCGGTGTGGCGCTGCGCCGCCTGCGGCCGGGCGGTTGGCTGACGGTCATTCAGGCGGCTGATCGTTTGCCGGAACTTCTGGCCGGCCTGCGCTCCGGTGCCGGCAGCATCGTCGCCCTGCCGGTCGCCTCGCGGGCGGGCCGCGAGGCGAACCGGGTGATCCTGAGGGCGCGGAAGGGCGGGCGCGGCGCCTTTCGGCTCATCGCCCCGTTCATCCTCCACGACGGGGCGGCGCATCTGCGTGACGGCGACGACCACAGTCCCGCTGCGCGCGCGATCTTGCGCGATGCTGCGGCTTTCGACTTCTGAATTCCGTTAACCGACCGGCAAGGAAATGCGCGCCATCCTCTGATTGGCGCGGGCGGTCACGGTTCCGCGTGACACGACTCATCTTATGTGATGGGATTGTGACAGTTTTCACAGGAGAGGAGACACCGATGTCGCTGGGTTCGCACCTGCAAGAGCTTCGGAAGAAACATCAATCCCTGTCGGAGGCCGTCGAGGAGGCCTTGCGCCATCCCGGCACTGATGACCTCGTCATCGCTGACATGAAAAAGCAGAAACTGCGGATCAAGGAAGAAATCACCCGGCTGAGCCAGAACTGACTCTCGCCACCGGCTCGACGGCCGGAGAGGCGTCGGGCGATTTGCATCGCTGCAATAACGGAAAAAGGAAGCCGCCGCGTCAGCCCGAAGGGGCTGGCGCGGCGGACTCATTGAGAAGCCGGGCCGCGCGGAGCGGATGTTGCCGCAGCGCGCACCGATCGCCGCGACTCCGGACGCCGCGACAAAACGTCGCCGGACGCCCGCCAGTTCCATCTCCGCGGCGCAGTTATTCATCCATTCACTCGATGCAAGCGGACCTGATCCGTGCGCGCCTCACGTCACCTTCCTCCACTTGGCCCATATCGTTCAGGCAGACAAAGGGGCCGGTCGCCCGCGACCGGCCCCACAATAACCCTGCGACGCAGATCAGACGAAGAATTGCCCGCCGTTCGCCGAGATGGTCGACCCGGTGATGAATCCGGCATCGTCGGCCGCAAGGAAGACGACGCAGCGCGCGATCTCTTCGGGCTCGCCCAGGCGACCGACCGGAATCTGCGGGATGATGCGTTCGGCCAGCACCTTCTCGTCGATGGCGCGGACCATCTCGGTGCCGATATAGCCGGGGCAGATCGCGTTCACGGTGATGCCGGCCCGCGCGCCTTCCTGTGCCAGCGCCTTGGTGATGCCGAGATCGCCGGCCTTGGCGGCGGAATAGTTGGCCTGACCGGCCTGGCCCTTCTGGCCATTGATCGAGGAAATGTTGATCACCCGGCCGAACTTGCGGTCGCGCATCCCCGACCAGATCGGATGGGTCATGTTGAAGACGCCCGAGAGGTTGGTGTCGATCACCTCTTTCCACTGCTGCGGGGTCATCTTGTGGAACATCGCGTCGCGGGTGATCCCGGCGTTGTTCACCAGCACCTCGACCGGGCCGAGATCAGCCTCCACCTTGGCGATACCTGCAGCGCAGGCATCGTAATCGGCGACGGACCATTTGTAGGTCGGAATGCCGGTTTCCTTGGTGAAGGCGGCGGCGGCCTCGTCATTGCCGGCATAGTTCGCGGCGACCTTGTAGCCGGCATTCTTCAGGGCGATTGAGATCGCCGCGCCGATGCCGCGCGACCCGCCGGTGACCAAAGCTACTCTCGACATGATTCCTCCTTTGCAAAAATCCTCTTGAAATCCTGTTACCGAAATGAAAAAGCGGGCGCAACATTATTGCGTCCGCTTTTTTGCATTTGCAGCATAATTGCGCGATCAGGCGCGCTCGAGACACATGGCCACGCCCATGCCGCCGCCGATGCAGAGCGTGGCGAGCCCCTTCTTCGCACCCGAACGCTGCATCTCGAAGAGGAGCGTGTTGAGAATGCGCGCTCCGCTCGCGCCGATCGGGTGGCCGATGGCGATCGCGCCGCCGTTCACGTTCACCTTCGCCGGATCCCAGCCCATATCCTTGTTGACCGCACAGGCCTGCGCCGCAAAAGCCTCGTTCGCCTCGATCAGGTCGAGGTCGGCGGCCTTCCAGCCGGCCTTTTCCAGTGCCTTCCGCGAGGCAAAGATCGGACCGACTCCCATGATCGACGGATCAAGGCCGGCGGTCGCGTAGGAGGCGATGCGGGCCAACGGCGTCAGGCCCCGCTTCGCGGCCTCGTCAGCCGACATCAGCAAAACGCCCGCCGCACCGTCGTTGAGGCCGGAGGCGTTGCCGGCCGTGACCGAGCCTTCCTTGGAAAAGGCGGGCTTGAGCTTCGCCATCGCGTCGATCGTCGCGCCGTGGCGGATATACTCGTCCTGATCGACGACGATGTCGCCCTTCCGCGTCTTCACCGTGTAGCCGATGATCTCGTCCTTGAACTTGCCGGCCTTCTGCGCGGCCTCGGCCTTGTTCTGGCTCGCCACGGCGAACTCGTCCTGCATCTCGCGGCTGATCTGCCATTTCTCGGCGACATTCTCGGCCGTGGTGCCCATGTGATAGCCGTTGAACGCGTCCCAGAGGCCGTCCTTGATCATCGAATCGATGAACTTCATGTCGCCCATCTTCTGGCCCGCGCGCAGATGCGCGACATGGGGGGACAGCGACATGCTCTCCTGTCCGCCGGCGCAGACGATGGCGGCATCGCCAAGCTGGATGTGCTGGGCGCCGAGCGCAACCGAGCGCAGGCCCGAACCGCAGACCTGATTGATCGACCAGGCCGCGCTTTCCTGCGGCAGGCCGGCATTGATATGGGCCTGACGGGCCGGGTTCTGACCTTGCCCTGCCGTCAGGACCTGACCGAGGATGGTCTCGGACACTTCGGCCTTGTCGATACCGGCGCGGGTCACGATGGCGTCGAGTACCGCCGCGCCGAGGTCATGGGCGGGCGTGTTGGCGAAGGCGCCGTTGAAGCTCCCCACGGGCGTGCGGGCAGCGGATACGATAACGACGTTGGTCATGGGCAGGGTCCTCCTGAAGGCGCGAAATCCGCGCGCGAGGACCCGATCGAAGGGACCCTCGCGCCGCTGTGCAGCATGCCGATAGGAGCGGTTGCGTCAAGCGCGATGGGTGGATCGCCGGGCCAGTACGAAATATTGTTTCGTGTACGCCCGGTTCGGCCAGTCTCAGTCCGTTGTAATCAGGCGCGTTTCTTCGCCAGAGGCATCTTCCAGGGCGGCGTCACGGTCGGGGCCCCGAAATAGTAGCCCTGCATGCAGTCCATCCCGGCGTCGGTCAGCCAGGCGGCGTCACGGGCATTTTCCACCGATTCAGCAACCGCGAACATGTCGAACTGCTGGGCGATCGACAGGAGCGCCTTGGTCAGGCACTGGTTGTCGGGGCTGTCGGCAACGCCGCGGATGAACTGGCCGTCGATCTTGACGAAGTCGAAGTAGAACTCCCTCAGGTAACGGAACGAGGTATAGCCCGCGCCGAAATCGTCGAGCGCGAAGGATATCCCCTCCGCCTGCAATTCGCCCATGAAGACCGAGACCGCGTCGGGCATGACGATGGCAGAGCTTTCGGTGATCTCCAGGATCAGCCGTTCGGCCAGGGTCGAGTCCGCCTTGAGCCCGCGCTTGAGCACGTGCTTCCAGCGCGGATAGGCGATCGAGCGCGCCGACATATTGATCGCGAGCCTGAGCGACGGATCCTGCTTGAGCGAGGTGAGCCCCATGTCGAGTGACAGGTAATCGACGATGCGCCCCAACTCCGTCGTTTCGATGGTATCGATGAAATCGTGGGCCGGGATGATCCGGCCGGTCTCGTCCAGCAGCCGGATCAGGCCCTCGTAGAAGGCCGGCCGGTCCGGACGCGTCGCCTGCACCACCGGCTGGAACGCCAGGAGCACGTCGCGCCGCTCGACCGCCCGCTTTACCATGGCCAGGGTCGCGCGGTCGCGCAGGCTGACCGCCGCGCTCAGGGGGCTGTCCTCACTCGGGTCGCGGGGTGGCTGTCCGTATCTGCGGCCGTCTCGCATCGCATTTCTCCTCGCCGTCCGGCGACAGATTGGGCAGAAGGGGATAAGAATCCGTAAACGCTTGCGGCCATTTCACGGCCGGGCGCCGGAGTCCGGGAGGGCGAGATGAACGAACGCTGCGGCTGGTGTGGGACCGAAGCCATCTATGTCGACTATCACGACACCGAATGGGGCGTGCCGGAACGCGATGCGCGGGCGCTTTGGGAAAAGCTCATCCTCGACGGCTTCCAGGCCGGGCTTTCCTGGATCACGATCCTGAAGAAGCGCGACAATTTCCGGGTGGCGTTCGAAGGCTTCGACCCCGCGCTGATCGCCGGCTGGGGGGAGGACGAGGTGGCGCGGCTTCTCGCCGATCCCGGCATCGTGCGGTCGCGCGCCAAGATCGAGGCAACGATCGGCAATGCCCGCGCCTATCTCGACATTGCCGGACGCGAGGGATTCGACAGCTTCCTCTGGCGCTACGTCGACGGACAGCCGGTCCAGAACCGCTTCCGGACATTGGCGGAGGTGCCGGCCTCCACGCCGCTCTCGGATCAGATCTCGAAAGACCTGAAAAAGGCCGGATTCCGCTTCGCCGGGCCGACAATCGTCTACGCCTTCATGCAGGCGGTCGGCATGGTCAACGACCACCTCGTCACCTGCCCCGCGCACGGTCGGGTCGCCCTTCTCGGCTGATCCCCTAAGGAGCAATGGCCCCGGGGGAGCCTTCGTTCCATCGAACAATGATCATGCACTGCCCCCGGCGGACCGGCCGATGCCGAAACCCGTTCACTCCGCGGCGACAAGCGCCCCGACGATGGACCGGGCGCTTTCGCTGTCCCATTCCGCATCGCCCGTCATCCGCGCGATCTCCCGCCCCTCGCGGTCGAGGATCACCGTCACGGGCAGCCCGAAGACCGCCATGTTGCGCGCCAGATCCTGCCCGGGGTCGAGAAGGACCGGCAGCGTCTCCACCCCGGTCTCGTCGAAGAGCCGCTCGATCGCGGGCAGGGGATTGCGCCCGGTGGCGATGGTCACGACCGCGAAGTCCGCGCCGCCAAGATCGCGGTTGAGCGCGTCGAGCGCCGGCAGTTCCTTCCGGCAGGGCGCACACCAGGTCGCCCAGAAATTCACCGCGACGATCTTGCCCTTCCAGTCCCCCAAGCGGTGTTCGCCGCCCGACGCATCCGTGAAGGCGATGTCGGAGACCGGGGCGGGCTCCGCCGCGAACATCAACTTCTTCATCGACCCGTCGCGCAAGGCCTCGATCTCGGCGGTGCCGGCCAAGGCGGCATTTGCACCAAGGCCAAGGGCCGTGTAGAGGACGGCGAAGAGGAACCAGCGCATAAGAGCCTCCGGGGGCAAGAATGACCGACAAGACCCAGAACGCGATGTGGGGCGGGCGTTTCGCCGCCGGACCGGACGCGATCATGGAGGCGATCAACGCCTCGATCGGCTTCGACAGGCGGCTTCATGCCCAGGACATCGCAGGATCCCGCGCCCATGCGGCGATGCTCGCCGCACAAGGCATCATCAGCGATAAAGACGCAGAGGCCATTCGGGAAGGGCTGCTCACGGTCTTGTCAGAGATCGAGGGCGGAAACTTCGCGTTTTCGACGGCGCTCGAGGATATCCACATGAATGTCGAGGCGCGGTTGAAGGAGGTGATCGGCGAACCGGCCGGCCGCCTCCACACCGCGCGAAGCCGCAACGATCAGGTGGCCACCGACTTCCGGCTCTGGGTGCGCGACCAGGCGGATGCGGCGATTGCAGGGCTCGTCGCCCTGCAAAAGGCGCTTCTGGCGCAGGCGGAGGCCGGGGCGGACTGGGTGATGCCGGGCTTCACGCACCTCCAGACCGCGCAGCCGGTGACCTGGGGCCATCATATGATGGCCTATGTCGAGATGTTCGGCCGCGACCTCGGCCGCTTCCGCGACGCGCGGGCGCGGATGAACGAATGCCCGCTGGGCGCCGCCGCGTTGGCGGGCACGTCCTTCCCCATCGACCGCCACGCGACGGCACAGGCGCTCGGCTTCGACCGACCGATGGCCAATTCGCTCGACGCCGTCAGCGATCGCGACTTCGCGCTGGAATTCCTCGCCGCCGCGTCGATCTGCGCCATGCACCTCTCGCGCTTTGCCGAGGAACTGGTGATCTGGTCCTCGGCCCAGTTCCGCTTCGTCGCGCTCTCGGACCGGTTCTCGACCGGATCCTCGATCATGCCGCAGAAGAAGAATCCCGATGCCGCGGAACTGATTCGCGCCAAGATCGGCCGGATCATGGGGGCGACCGTCGCGCTGATGATGGTGCTGAAAGGTCTTCCCTTGGCCTATTCCAAGGACATGCAGGAAGACAAGGAGCAGGTCTTCGACGCCGCCGACAACCTGATGCTCGCGCTCGCCGCGATGGAGGGCATGGTGCGTGACATGACGGCGCAGGTCGCGAACCTCGAAAAGGCTGCCGCGTCGGGCTTTTCCACCGCGACCGACCTCGCCGACTGGCTGGTGCGGACGCTTGGCCTGCCGTTCCGCGACGCCCACCACGTCACCGGGGCCCTCGTCGCGGCGGCCGAGAAGAAGGGCTGCGATCTGCCGGAACTGTCACTCGACGAAATGAAATCCGCCCATCCCGGCATCACCGAGGCGGTCTATACCGTCCTCGGCGTCCACAATTCCGTCGCGAGCCGGCAGAGCTACGGCGGTACGGCGCCGGACCAGGTCCGGGCGCAGATCGCCCGCTGGAAGGACCGGCTCGGATGAAGGCCGCAGGGCTGATGATCGCCTGTGCCGCGCTCCTTGGCTGCTCGCAACCCCGCGCCCATGCGGGTGTGCATGTCACACCGAAGGGCGTCCGCGTCGTGCCCTCCGTCTCCACCTCCATCGCCGGACTCGGCGTCACCGTGAGCGAATGATGCGCATTCTTGTCTCTCTTCTCTGTCTCGGCGTTCTTGCCTCCTGCGGCGCCGATGGCGCCCCGAACCCGCCGTCCGAGCCAGGGCTCACGGTCAGCGGCACGGTGAAGGTCGGGGTGGCCGGAAGCCTTTGACCGTCCTGATCCGGCGGAGCGCGCGGTTCGCGCGCAAGATCCTCCTCTCACCGCTTCCGCCAAGGCGAAAGCGGTTCGGGTCGCTCCGCGGGGGGAGTATTTGAAAACAGAAGAAGGGGCCGTTGTTGGTTAGCGGCTAGCTAAGTATATAGGCCCCCAAAAATACTCCCGCCGGAGGCAGATCGCACGAAGTGCCAGAAGGCGTGCGCGCGACGCGCGCTCAATCGGATCGCGCCGGTTCAGTCGAGCGTGCGGCGGAAGCGGAGGAGCGCCAGTGTCGCGTAGCCCGCGACGAAAAGCGCAAGCGCCGCCATCGGCTGGGCGATCCCTGCGTAATCCGCCCCCTTCAGCATCACCGCGCGGATGAGGCGCAGGAAATGCGTGAGCGGGAATATCTCGCCCAGCACCTGCGCCCAGCCGGGCATGCCGCGATAGGGGAACATGAAGCCCGAGAGAAGGAGCGACGGCAGGAAGAAGAAGAAGGTGAGCTGCATCGCCTGCATCTGCGTCCGCGCGGCGGTGGAGATGAGATAGCCGAGGATCACGAGCGAGGCGACGAAGACGAAGACCCCGGCCAGAAGCAGCGGCAAGGCGCCGACGAAGGGCACGGCGAAGATCAGCTTCGCGGCGACGAGGACCACGACGACCTGGACTGCGCCGACGCCGAGATAGGGCAGGACCTTGCCGAGCATGATCTCCAGGGGCGTCGCGGGCATGGAGAGAAGGTTCTCCATCGTCCCCCTCTCGATCTCGCGTGTCAGCGCCATCGAGGTCATCATCACCATCGTCATCTGCAGGATCACGCCGAGAAGGCCCGGCACGATATTGTACTGGGTGAGGCCTTCGGGGTTGTAGCGCTTGTGGACGGTGACCTGGAGTTGCGACGCGGCACTGTCGGCGACCTGCGCCTCGGCCCCGCGTTCGCGCAAAAGCGCCTCGGCGGCAACAGTGCCAAGAGTCGAGATCGCGCCTGAGGCCACCGAGGGGTCGGTCGCGTCGGCCTCGATGAGGATCTGCGGATGGTCGCCGCGTTCGACCCGCCGGCCGAAATCCGAGGGCACGGTCACGGCGAAGGACACGTCGCCCCGGGTGATCAGCCGTTCGGCCTCGGCGGCGGAGGCGGCGGGATGGGTGAAGCGGTAGTAGCCGGTGAGCTCAAGCGCCGAGACGATGGCGCGGGTGTAGCGGTCCTGGGTCGGCGCGACGAGCGCGGCCGGAAGCCCCTTCGGATCGGAATTGATCGCGAAGCCGAAGAGGATGAGCTGGATGAGCGGGATGCCCAGCATCATCGCGAAGGTGATCCGGTCGCGGCGCATCTGGATCACTTCCTTCCTGAGAAGGGCCAGCAGCCGGCCGAGCGAGAAATAGCGGCTCATTCCATGTTGTCCTTCGCATCGCCCATGAGCTGGATGAACACGTCCTCGAGGCTCGTCTCGGCCTCGGCCATCCGGCAGCCGGTTTCCGTGGCGACCCGCGCGGCGGTGGCGCGCAGTGCCGCCCCGTCCTTTCCGACGACATGCAGCGTCGCGCCGAAGGGCGCTACCTGATCGACGCCGGGGGCGCCGTTCAGAAGCTCCGCCGCTTTCGGGGTTGCGGCGCCTTCGAGAACAACGGTGGTCAGGCCGGCATTCCGCACCACCTCCGCCACGGTCCCCTTGGCGACGAGCCGCCCGTAGGAGATGTAGTTGATCCGGTGGCAGCGCTCGGCCTCGTCCATGTAGTGGGTGGAGACGAGGACGGTCAGACCGTTCGCCGCGAGCCTGTGGATCTCGTCCCAGAAATCGCGGCGGGCCTTCGGGTCGACCCCGGCGGTCGGTTCGTCGAGCATGAGGAGTTGCGGCCGGTGCATGATGCAGGCGGCAAGCGCCAGCCGCTGCTTCCAGCCGCCCGACAGCGACCCGGCAAGCTGATCCCGGCGCGCGGTCAGGCCAAGGTCGGCAAGCGTGTCGGCGACGAAACGGCGGGTGGGGCTGAGGCCGTACAGGCCCGCGACGAAGGTCAGGTTCTCCTCAATCGTCAGGTCTTCGTAGAAGGAGAACCGCTGGGTCATGTAGCCCACCTCGCGCTTGATCGCGCGGCCCTCGGTCCGGATGTCGTGGCCAAGCACGCGGCCCTCGCCCGCATCGGGGGTCAGAAGGCCGCACATCAGGCGGATCGTCGTGGTCTTGCCCGATCCGTTCGGGCCGAGAAAGCCCGCGATCTCGCCGCGTTCGACGCTGAGCGAGACGTTGTCGACGACCGCCCGCCCACCGTAGCGTTTGACGAGGCCCTGGACGGAGATCGCCGGGGCGGAGGTCATTCGCCGGCCCCGGGCAGGCGCACGTCGACGATCTGCCCGGGTTTCAGCCCGGGCGCCTCGTCCGGGCGCGCCTCGACCAGATAGACGAGCTTCTGGCGGTTTTCGAGCGAGTAGATGACCGGCGGCGTGAATTCCGGCGCATCGGCGACATAGGTCACCACGGCGCCGAGGTCCGCTGCGCATCCGTCGCAATTCACCGAGAGGCGGGAGCCCGGCGCGATGGCCGAGATCGCCGTTTCAGAAACGTAAAGCCGAAGCTTCACCGCGCCGTCCGGCAGCATCGACACGACCGGGGCAGAGGGTCCGGCAAGCTCGCCCTGCGTGCGGATCACGTCGAAGACGGTGCCGTCCGCCGGCGCGGTCAGGCGCCGTTTGTCGAGGCTCCACATGGCCCGCGCCTTCGTCGCCACGGCGCCTTCGACGGCGGCTTCGGCGGCGGCGATTTCCTGTGGCCGGGCGGGCAGGCGGGCGACAGCAAGGCTCGCCTCGGCTTCGGCCACCTTGGCGCGGGCGACCGTGGCGGCGGTGGCGGCGTCGTCGGCCTGCGTCGCCGTCGCCGCGCCGCGCACGGCGAGGTTCTTCAGCCGGTCGGCGGCGCGCTCGGCCTCCGCCTCCTGCGCCCGCGCGGAAGCGAGAGTCGCCTCGATCACGCGGATTTCCTCGGGGCGGCGGCCTTCGCGCAGGTTCGCAAGCTGGCTTTCGGCCTGCGCCAGCGCCGCTTCGGCCTCGGAGAGCGCGATCTCGGCGTCACGCCGCTCCATCTCGACGAGCACATCGCCTGCCGCGACCCGGTCGCCCCTGGCCACGTTCAGCCGGTCGATCTGTGCCGTCGCGACGGGGGCGACGAGCACGTAGTCGCCCTCGACATAGCCGGTGGCGAAGGGGGGCGGAGGAGAGCAGATGGACAAAAGCGCCGAGAGAAGCGGAACGGCGCAGATGAAGTCGGTCATGTCAGACGCTCCCTTGCGAGGATCGAATGGAGATTGGCGACAAGGATGTCGGCGATGCGGTCGGCCTCGGCCGGGCCGAGCGCGTCCCAGCCCATGCGGCGGGTGACGATGGGCCGTCCGACGCGGAAGTAAAGCGCTTGCCCGACCAGCGTGAAGACCACGAGCCGCGTCGTCTCGCTTTCCGCTTCCTGCCCGGTGGCGACGGCCCAGAGCGCGCAGAGGCGGCGGTGCATCGGGTCGATCATCGTGTCGTAGACCGCGTCGAGAACGGGGCCGTTCTCGCCGACCTCGCGCAGCATGAAGGCGGTCAGGTCATCGTTGTCGCGGGTGCCCGCCACGAAGGCGACCATCGCGCGCAGGATCGCCTCCATCTGCCGGTCGGCGGCGTCGGCGGAATGCGGAAGGGCCGGGGCGGCACTGCCGATGGCGGCGCCGATGCGGCGTGCGACCTCGGCTCCGCAGGCGCGGCGGAGACCGTCCTTACCGCCGAAGTGATAGGAGATGGAGGCGACATTGGTGCCCGCCTCGGCCGCGATCTCGCGCGTCGAGGTGGCGGCGAAGCCCTTGCGGCCAAAAAGCTTCAGCCCGGCGGCGACAAGTTGCGCGGCGGTGCCGTCCGGGGTGGGCGCGGGGTCGGACATGAGTCCTCCAGGTGAGTCGCTATTGATTTTAATCAAACGATTGATTGAATGCAAATCCGCATTTTCCGGACGGTCATTGCCGCCTGCCGTGCGATGTTCTACATCGGCGAGAACCGACAGACCCTGCGCAAGGCCCCACGACGATGGACCATTTCCTCTACCGCGACGGCGCGCTTTTCGCCGAGGACGTGGCGATCGCCGATATCGTCGCAGCTGTGGGGACGCCGTTTTACGTCTATTCGACGGCGACGCTGGAGCGGCATTACCGGCTGTTCGAAGAGGCGCTCGCGGGGCTGCCACATCTCATCTGCTTCGCGATGAAGTCGAACGGCAATCTCGCCGTGATCCGCACCTTGGCAGAACTTGGGGCTGGCATCGACGTCGTATCGGTTGGTGAATATCTCAAGGCCAGGGCCGCCGGCGTCCCCGGTGACCGCATCGTCTTTTCCGGCGTCGGCAAGACCCGCGAGGAGATGCGCGTGGCGCTTGAGGGCGGCATCCGCCAGTTCAACGTTGAGAGTGAGCCGGAACTTCACGCGCTGAACGAGGTGGCGCTGTCGATGGGCGTCCGGGCGCCGATCACCATCCGGGTGAACCCCGACGTGGATGCGAAGACGCATGAAAAGATCGCGACCGGCAAGAAGGAAAACAAGTTCGGCATCCCGATTTCGCGCGCTCGCGCGGTCTATGCCGAGGCGGCGGCGTTGAAAGGGATCGACGTCGTCGGCATCGACGTCCATATCGGCAGCCAGCTCACCGATCTCGAGCCGTTCGAGCAGGCTTACCTCAAGGTTGCGGACCTCACCCGGCAACTTCGTGCCGATGGCCACGATATCCGCCGGCTCGACCTCGGTGGCGGCCTTGGTATTCCCTACGAGCGGTCGAACTCCGCCCCACCGCTGCCGCTCGACTACGGCGCGGTCATCAAGCGGACGGTCGGCGATCTCGGCTGCGAGGTGGAGATCGAGCCGGGGCGGCTGATCTCCGGCAATGCCGGGCTGATGGTGAGCCGGGTGATCTACGTGAAGTCGGGGGAGGAGCGGGATTTCCTCATTCTCGACAGTGCGATGAACGATCTGGTGCGGCCGTCGATGTATGGCGCGCACCATGACATCGTGCCTGTGGTCGAGCCTGCGCCGGGCGCCGAGACGCGGCCCTACGACGTGGTCGGTCCGGTCTGCGAGACCGGCGACACCTTCGCGCGCCAGCGCCCGCTTCCGCCCATGCAGGCCGGCGATCTCGTCGCGTTCCGCTCCGCCGGGGCTTACGGCGCGGTCATGGCCTCGGAATACAATGCCCGGCCGCTGATCCCCGAAGTGCTCGTGAAAGGGGATCAATTCGCTGTCATTCGCGCCCGTCCCACCTATGACGAGATGATAAACCGCGATACGATCCCGGTATGGCTCTGACGCGCAATCCCGCGTGACGGGCTGTCGAGGAGGCCCGGACAAGGCGTGACCCGGATCAAGGCCCTTCCGCACGAGGCGCTCCGCCGCCTCGTCTGGCCCGTGCGACTCACGCGGGCCGGGATGGCTGCCGAACGGATCACACGCGGCTTCTGGCCGGTCTGGACCCTGCTCTTCGCCGTCATTGCCGCCCTTGCCTTCGGCTTGCAGGACTGGCTGCCGCTCGAAGTGCTCTGGATCGGCGGCCTCCTGGTGCTTCTCGGCCTTCTCTGGGCGCTTTGGCACGGTATCCGCGGGTTTCGTTGGCCGACCCGGGCCGAGGCGCTGGAGCGGCTGGACCGGGCCTTGCCGGGACGACCCATCGCGGCCTTGTCGGACAGCCAGGCGCTGGGTGGCCATGATGCCGGATCGACGGCGGTCTGGCGGGCCCATGTGGCGCGAATGGCCGAACGGGCGGGCAAGGCCCGCGCCTCTGCGCCGGACCTGCGCATCGCGCGCCGCGATCCCTTCGCCCTGCGCTACGCGGCGCTCACGGCGGTCGTCATCGCGCTCCTCTTCGGTTCGCTCTGGCGTGTCGCGGAGGTGCGGGGACTGGTGCAGCCCGGCACGACCGCGAACGCCGCAGGCGGCCCGAGCTGGGAAGGTTGGGCCGAGCCGCCCGCCTATACCGGCCTGCCAAGCCTCTATCTCAACACGATTACCGCCGACCGGATCGACCTGCCGGAGGGCAGCCGCATCACCTTGCGCCTCTACGGTGCGTCGGACGCGCTCGGGGTGGAGGAAAGCGTCTCGGGCCAGCCGCCCGCCGCTGGCGACGCCGCGCCGGTCGATACGGCGAGCGTTCGGGCGGTGGATATCGACGCCGTTCGCTCGGGCCGCATCGCGGTCACGGGGACGGGCGGGCGCGAATGGCGGGTGACGATCCTGCCCGACGATGCGCCCACCGTGACGATCACCGGCGAGGTGATGCGCGAGGCCGACGGCACCATGTCGCAACCCTTCACGGCCACCGACGACTACGCTGTCACCGCCGGCCGGGCGGTGTTCGAACTGGACCTTGCCTCCATCGACCGCAGCTACGGCCTCGGCCCCGACCCGGAACCGCGCGAGCCGCTGGTCTACGACCTGCCGATGCCGATCACGGGCAGCCGCGCGGATTTTGCCGAGGCGCTGGTCGAGGACGCGTCGAAACATCCGTGGGCCAACCTACCGGTCAGGATGACATTCGAGGTGGCCGACGGTCGCGACCAGACCGGGAAGAGCGAGACGGAGACATTGTCGCTGCCGGGCCGCCGGTTCTTCGATCCCGTCGCCGCGGCCGTGATCGAACTCAGGCGCGATCTTCTCTGGACCCGCGACAACGGGCCGCGCGTCAGCCAGGTCCTGCATGCGCTGACCCATCGCCCCGAGGGTCTCTTGCGCAACGAACGCGCCTATCTGATGTTACGCGTCGCCATGCGGCGGCTCGATGCGGCGCTGGGGCAGGGGCGGCTTTCGGCCGAGATGCGCGACGAGCTTGCCGAGGATTTCTGGGCGATTGCCGAACTGATCGAGGATGGCGGGCTTGCCAACGCGCTCGAGCGGATGCAGCAGGCGCAGGAGCGGCTGTCGGAGGCGATCCGCAACGGCGCGACGCCCGAGGAGATCCAGAAGCTCATGGATGAACTTCGGCAGGCGACCGACGACTATGTCCGGCAACTGGCCGAGAACATGGAGCGCCGCGGCGCCGACGAGCCGAGCCAGCAGGCCGAGAACAACCAGCAGATCACCGGCGACCAGCTTCAGCAGATGATGGACGAAATCCAGCGCCTGATGGAGGAAGGCCGTATGGCCGAGGCGCAGGAGCTGCTCGACCAGTTGTCGCGGATGATGGAAAATCTGCGCGTGACCGAAGGCCAGTCGGGCCAGGGTCAGCGCGGGCCCGGCGGGCAGGCGATGGAAGATCTGCGCCAGACGCTGCGCGACCAGCAGCAATTGTCGGACGAGGCGTTCCGCGATCTCCAGCAGAACGGCCAGCAAGGCAGCCAGCAACAGGGCCAGCAAGGCGATCCGCAGCAGGGCCAGCAGGGCGACGGGCAGGAGCAACAGGGACGGAACGGGGACGGCGAGGGCCGGGACACGAACGGCCTGCGCCCCGGCGAGGGTGGCGATCCGCGCAGCCTTGCCGACCGTCAGCGCTCGCTCCGCGAGACGCTGCGCCGGCAGGAAGGCGGATTGCCCGGCGATCCCTCGGACGAACGCGATGCCGCGCGCCGCTCTCTCTCCGATGCCGGCCGCGCGATGGACGGTGCCGAAGAGGCGCTGCGCCGCGGCGACACGGCCGACGCGCTCGAACGGCAGGCCGAGGCAATCGAGAACCTGCGCGAGGGCATGCGCAGCCTCGGCGAGGCGCTGGCGCAGAACCAGCCGAACCAGCCCGGCAATCAGGGCGAAGCCTTCGGCGAGGCGAACCGCGAGACACCGCGCGATCCCCTGGGCCGCACGACGGGCCAGTCGGGGCGGATCGGCACCGACGAGAACCTCTTGCAGGGCACCGATGTCTACCGCCGGGCGCGCGATCTTCTGGACGAAATCCGCCGACGCTCGGGCGAGCAGACGCGCCCGTCGCAGGAGCTCGATTACCTCAGGCGGTTGCTCGAACGGTTCTGATCAGGGGGCGGTCAGCCGCCGTTGCCACCGTGCTGAAGCGACTGGGTCAGCGATTTCATCTGACCGTCAAGCCAGATACGCACCGCATCGACACCGGCGACATAGCCTGAGAGAATGGGCTCCGCAGCGGGGAAGTTCGCCGCGATCAGCGGCGCGAGCAGGTATAGCCCGAACAGAAGCACCGCGATCAGGATCGCCGTCGAAAAGCCCATGCGGAAGCTGCTGCGCCGCCGGGCGAGGGTTTCGGGCGCGTCGATGGCCGCCGGCTCTCCGTCGCGTTCCGACGTGGCGCGGAGGGTGGAGTTGATTTCCTCGATATCCGGCAGCAATTCGCGCCGCGACGCGCGCGACACCAGCGCGTCGTCGTCGAGATCGTGCTCGTCGCCGCGCACACGGGCCACGCGGTCGGGCTCCTCTGCAGCCGACGCGACGACCGCGCTGACGGTGGCCGCAAGCCCGAGGTCGGGCTGGGATTCCAGTGTGCTGCCCTCGGCCTGCCGGGCACGCGTTTCGCGCTCGGCCTCTTCGCGCAGGACATTCTTTACCGCGTCATCAAGGGTCCGGCGCACGCGTTCGGGGGCCGGGGGTTCTTCCGCCATCGGCGCAGGCTGGTCGGCCTCTGCCTCGGCTTCGACGGGCGGTTCGGCAACAGCCTCTTCCTCCTCCGTCTCTTCGGCCTCCTCGCTCGTAGCCTCCTGCGTCGCTTCGGGTTCGGCTTCGGCCGGTTCCGGTTCGTCCACTTCTGGCGCAGGCGGCTCTTCCGGTTCGGGTTCCGGCTGTTCCGCTACTGCCGTTTCGGATTCCGGTTCTTCCGCCGCAGACGGTTCGGGTTCCGGTTGCTCCGCCGTCTCGGTCCCGATCTCGGGCTCCGCAACGGCAGGTGCGGCTTCCGTCGCCCGCGCCTCTTCCTCGGCCGCGGCGGTCAGTTGCCGCGCGGATCGTTGAAACCATGCGTGTCCGCAATTGGAACACTGGACATCCCGTCCGCCGTCGGGGATGACGCTTTCGTCCACTTCATATTGCGCGCCGCAGCTTGGGCAAATCAAACGCATGCTGTATCAACCCGCTCCACCAGCCACCCTAGGATTGTATCGGCCATTCTGGCCATTGTTGTTGGCGTGTTGTAGCAAGCAAAGGGTTTTCGTCCAAGCCTTTGTGGCCGAAACCGAAAAAACAGCGCCGAGGCATGGCACTTTCGCCATGCCGGGCCGGAGGGCAGGGTCGTGATCGAGTTCCAGAACGTGGCGCATGGCTATGGCGGCAGCGCGCTCCTGTCGGACATGACGCTGACGCTGGCGCCGGGATCGTTCCATTTCCTCACCGGCCCGTCCGGCGCGGGCAAGTCCACTTTCCTCAAGCTCTGCTACGGTGAACTGATCCCGGTGTCGGGCCGCATCAGCGCCTTTGGCCAGGACCGGGCGGAGATGTCGCGCGACGATGTCGCGAGGCTGCGCCGGCGGATCGGGGTGGTGCATCAGGACTGCCAGTTCCTCGATCATCTGCCACTCGACGAGAACGTGGCGCTGCCATTGACCGTCGCGGGCCGGGCCGCCGACGCGACCGAACTGAAGGAACTCATGTCCTGGGTCGGCCTTTCGGGGCAGTCCCGGTCGCTGCCCCCGTCGCTCTCGGGCGGCGAACGCCAGCGTGCCGCCCTCGCCCGGGCGGTGATCATGTCGCCGGACATGCTTCTGGCGGACGAACCGACAGGCAACCTCGACTGGGAGATGTCGCTGCGCCTTCTGACGCTTCTGGTGGAGTTGAACCGGATGGGCACGGCGATCGTGGTCGCGACCCATGACCTCAACCTCATCCGGGCGGCCAAGGCGCAGGTCGCAACGCGGGTGCTGCGGATCAAGGGCGGGCAGGTGCAGATGGCGGGGGCCGAGCTGTGATGGCGTTTCTCAACCGGCTCGGCGCCCTTCTGACCGGCGATCCGCGGGCCGACCGGGTGGTGCCGCCGTCCGGCGCCGCGGCCTCACTTACGGTGCTGTCGGCCGGGGCGATGGCCTTCCTTGCCGTCTTCGCCCTCGCGCTGTCGCTCGCCACCGGACGGCTGGCGGACCGCTGGGCCGGGGCCCTGTCGCACGGCGCCACCGTGCGCATCTCGGCACCGGCCGAGCAGATGGCGGCGCAGACGCGGCTGGTGCTCGACATTCTCGCCGTGACACCCGGCGTCGGCTCGGCCCGCGCCCTCGACGCGGCCGAGACAAAGGCCTTGCTCGCGCCCTGGTTCGGGCCGGACCTGCCGGTCGAAAGCCTGCCGATCCCGCAGCTGATCGAGGTGACGGAAACCGGCGCCGGCTTCGATGCGGAGGGGCTGAGACTGCGCCTGTCGGCGGAGGTTCCGGGCGCGATGCTCGATGATCACCAGCGCTGGCGCCGGCCCCTCGTCACGGCGGCCGAGCGGTTGCGGACCCTCGGCCTTTTCTCGCTCGGCCTGATCGGCGGCGCGCTGGCGGCGATGGTGACGCTGGCGGCGCAGGCCGCCCTTGCCGCCAACGGCCAGGTGATCCGCACCCTGCGCCTTGTCGGCGCCCGCGACATCTATATCGCCCGTGCCTTCGTGCGCCGGTTCACCTTGCGCGCGCTGGCCGGGGCGGCGGCGGGCACCGTCGCGGGGATGGCCGCCGTGGCACTCCTGCCTGCGGCGGAGGAGGCGGGCGGCTTCCTCACCGGGCTCGGCTTTGCGGGTACCGGATGGTTCTGGCCGCTGGCAATCCCGCCCTTTGCCGCTATCGTGGCCTTCTGGGCGACGCGCGCGGCGGCGCTTCGGACGCTGAGGGGGGTGCAATGAGGCTGGCGCTGCAATACGTCCTGTCGGTGATCTTCATCGCCCAGATGTATCTGGCGATGGCGCTCTACGCGCTTTTCTGGACGCCCTTCGTGCTGATGCGGCGCGAGGCGGTTTTCGACGCGGTCCATGCCTATTGCCGCTGGGTCCGGGCATCGGCAGCCGTTCTTGTCGGCCTGCGGTCCGAGATCCGCGGCGAGGTGCCGACCGACGAGGTCGTGATCGGCGCCAAGCATCAGAGCTTCTTTGACATCATCATGATCGTCTCGGTCGTGCCAAGGCCGAAGTTCATCATGAAGAAGGAGCTTCTCTGGGCGCCTATCGTCGGCTGGTACGCCAAGCGGCTCGGCTGCATTCCGGTCGATCGCGGCAAGCGGGGGCAGGCGGTGACGCGGATGGTGGCCGACGTGAAGGCCGGCACGGCCTGGCCCGGACAGCTGATCATCTATCCCCAAGGAACCCGTGTCGCGGCGGGGGCGAAGCGGCCCTACAAGGTCGGGGTCGGGGTTCTTTACAGCCAGCTTGGCCAGGACTGCGTTCCTGCCGCGACGAATGTCGGCGTCTTCTGGCCGCGCCACGGGGTTCTGCGCAAACCCGGTCTCGCGGTGGTGGAGTTCCTGCCGCGTATCGCGGCGGGGCAGCCGGTCGAGGCGTTCATGGCCCGGATCGAGCCGGAAATCGAAGGGGCCTCCGACCGGCTGATGGCCGAGGCCGGGTTCGTCGCGAAAGGTTGAGCCATGGAGTTCATCGAGACGCCCGCCGCGCTTGAGCGTCTTTACGGCACGCCGGGCGCGGCGTCGCTGGTGAAGGTGGCGCGGCGGATGACGCCCGCCTACCGCGCCTGGATCGGCCGGTCGCGACTTTGCATCCTCTCGACGGTTGGACCCGAGGGCACCGATGCAAGCCCGCGCGGCGATGACGGCCCCGTGGTGCGCGAGGTCGATCCCGGCACGCTGGCCCTGCCGGACTGGCGCGGCAACGAGCGCATCGATTCCTTGCGCAACATCGTCCGCGATCCGCGCGTGAGCCTCATATTCCTCGTCGCCGGGTCGAACAACGTGGTCCGCGTGAACGGCCGAGCGAAGGTCACGGCCGACGCGGCGTTGCGCGAGAGTTTCGCCCGCGACGGCAAGCTGCCGCGCACGGTGATCCTGATCGGGATCGAGGAGATCTATTCGCAATGCGCCCGCGCGCTGATGCGGGCGCGGATCTGGACGGACGGGGACCGGTCCGCCGGCCTGCCGACCGTCGGCGACATGCTCGCCGAGCTGAGCCGGGGCGCTATCGACGGAGCTGCCTACGACGCGGAGTGGCCCGGCCGGGCCGCGAAGACGCTTTGGTAAGCCGGACGCGCCTGCCCTGGCTTCTCGTCGTGTTGACGCTGGTCGCGGCCGCGTTGATCCTCTTCATGATGGGGCGGGTGCCGATCTGCACATGCGGCTACGTCAAGCTCTGGCACGGCGAAACGATGTCGAGCGAGAACTCTCAGCACCTGACCGACTGGTACACGCCCTCGCATATCATCCACGGCATCCTGTTCTACGCCGCGCTCCGGGTCGTGGCGCCGCGCATGAAGCTGGGGTGGAGGCTTCTGATCGCGACACTTGTCGAGGCGGGCTGGGAGATCCTCGAGAACTCGCCCATGATCATCGACCGCTACCGGGCCGTTACCATTTCGCTCGACTACTACGGCGACAGCGTCATCAACTCGGTCTTCGACATCCTCGCCATGTTCGCGGGATTCTGGCTGGCGCGGAAGGCCCCGGTCTGGGTCAGCGTCGCGGTGGTCATCGGCTTCGAAGCGCTGACGACATGGCTGATCCGCGACGGTCTCGCGCTCAACATCCTCATGCTGCTGTGGCCGCTTGATGCGGTCCGGGACTGGCAGGGCGCCCTTTAGGCGGCGAGCCCCTTCGAGCCCATGGCAAGGAACTTTTCGCGCCGGTCCTTGATCAGCTCGGCCGGTTTCTTGCCGGACAGTTCCTTCAGCATCGCTCCGATCGCCTTGCCGACACTGTCGATCGCCTCGTCGCGCTTGCGCTGGGCGCCGCCGAGAGGTTCGGGAATGATCTGGTCGATCACGCCGAGCTTGTGAAGATCCTGCGCCGTCAGCCGCAGCGCGTTCGCGGCCTCGCGCATGCGCTCGGCATCCTTCCACAGGATCGAGGCGCAACCCTCGGGCGTGATCACCGAATAGATCGAATGTTCCAGCATCGCGACCCGGTTCGCGGTTGCGAAGGCCACCGCGCCGCCCGAGCCGCCCTCTCCGATGACGACCGAGATCAGCGGCACCCCGATCTGCAGGCACTTTTCGGTGGAGCGTGCGATCGCCTCGCTCTGCCCGCGCTCCTCGGCGCCTTTGCCGGGATAGGCGCCGGGCGTGTCGACCAGGGTGATGACCGGCAGCCGGAATCGATGGGCGAGGTCCATCAGCCGGATCGCCTTGCGGTAGCCCTCGGGCCGGGCCATCCCGAAATTGCGCTCGATCCGCGTCTTGGTGTCGGAGCCCTTTTCCTGCCCGATGATCACCACCGGATGGTCCTCGAACCGGGCGAGGCCGCCCATCACCGCGTGATCGTCGGCGAAGTTGCGATCCCCGGCGAGCGTGGTGAACTCGGTGAAGAGCCGGTCGATGTAATCCTTGCAGTGCGGCCGGTCGGGATGCCGCGCGACCTGGCATTTACGCCAGGGATCGAGGCTCTTGTAGAGGTCGCGGAGCATGTCCGCCGCCTTCTTGTCGAGCGCTGACGCTTCCTTCGAGACGTCCATACCTTCGTTCTTCCGCGCGAGGGCCCGGAGTTCCTCCGCCTTGCCTTCGATCTCGGCGAGGGGTTTTTCGAATTCGAGGTAGTTCATGGCGCTCTCCCGGAAGGGTTACCGGCCTATATGACGGCAGGCACCGGGCATTGCAACTCCGCAGCACCGATGGACAAGGGGTGGGGTGGCGGATAGCGTCGCGCCGTCATGACCAGCATCGCCAGCCTTGACGGCCGCGCCTCCTGGATCCGGTTGGGGATATCGCTCCTCGTCGGGGTCGTCGGCAATGTCGGCATGTGGGTGATCATCCTGATCCTGCCGGCGGTGCAGACTGAATTCGCGGTCGACCGCGCCGATGCCTCTCTGCCCTATACGGTGACGATGGTCGGTTTCGCGCTCGGCAATTTCTATATCGGGCGGGCAGTCGACCGGTTCGGCATGGGCATCGCGCTGATCGGGTCGGCGATCCTGATCGCGGCGGGTTACGGCTTCGCGGCGATGGCCGGGTCGGTGGCGATGCTGTCGGTGGCGCAGTTCGTGATCGGCTTCGGCGCCTCGGCCAGTTTCGGTCCGCTGATCGCCGACGCCTCGCAATGGTTCCAGAGGCGGCGCGGCATTGCGATCGGGTTGGTGGCGAGCGGCAACTACCTCTCTGGCGCGATCTGGCCGATCGTTCTCTCCGGCGTTCTGGCGAGCGATGGCTGGCGCGTGGTCTACCTGCTGCTCGCCGCGCTGACGCTCGTCGTGGTGATCCCGCTCGCCCTGCTTCTGCGCCTCGGCCTGCCGGAGGCGATGTCGGCGCAGACGACGCGGCTGGTCGCCGACCGGGCGGCGACGACGGGGCTCAGCCCGCGCGCACTCCAATGGCTCCTGGCTCTTGCCGGCGTGGCCTGTTGCGTCGCGATGTCGATGCCTCAGGTCCATATCGTCGCCTATTGCGTCGACCTCGGTTTCGGCCCGGCGATCGGGGCGGAGATGCTGTCGCTGATGCTGCTTGGCGGCGTCGCCTCGCGCATCGTCTCGGGGCTCCTCGCGGATGTGCTTGGTGGGGTGCGGACGCTGTTGATCGGGTCCGCCTTGCAGGGTGTGGCGCTGATCCTCTACCTGCCGTCGGCGGGATTGACGTCGCTTTACGTCGTCAGCTTGATCTTCGGCCTTTCGCAGGGCGGAATCGTGCCCTCCTACGCGCTGATCGTGCGGGAATACCTGCCGGCGAAGGAGGCCGGCGCGCGGGTCGGGTTCGTGATCATGGCGACCATCGCCGGCATGGCGCTCGGCGGCTGGATGTCGGGCTGGATCTACGACCTCACCGGGTCTTACCGGATGGCGTTCCTCAACGGCATCGGCTGGAACGTGATGAACCTCGGCATTGTTCTAATGGTGTTCCTGCGGTCGCGGCCGCGTTTGCCGGCGGCGGCGTGAGGGGGACCGCCTCGGGGGGCATCGAGCCCCCCTCGCCGGGCGGCGCGCGATGCGCGCCGCCCGGCCTCAGCCGCCGATCATCTCGGATTGCCGCACGATCACCTCGGCCTGCCGGATCGAGGCGATATCGACGAGACGCCCCTTGTAGACCGTGGCTCCGGCGCCGTCCTTCTTGGCCTGTTCCATCGCGGCGAGGATCTCGCGCGCCTCGGCGACCTGTTCGGCGGACGGGGTGAAGACCTCGTTCGCGAGCGCCACCTGCTTGGGATGGATCGCCCATTTGCCGACCATGCCGAGCGTCGCCGAGCGCTTCGCCTGGGCGATGAAACCCTCGTCGTCGGAGAAATCGCCGAACGGCCCGTCGACCGGCAGGACGCCGTGGGTGCGGCAGGCGGCGACGATGGCGGCCTGGGCCCAGTGCCAGGGGTCGGACCAGTATTTCTGGCCTTCGCGGGCCATGTAGTAATTCTCCTGCGTGCCGCCGATGCCGGTGGTCTGCATGCCCATCGAAGCGGCGAAGTCGGCGGCGCCAAGGCTCATCGCCTGAAGCCGGGGCGAGGACGCCGCGATCTCCTCGACATGGGCGATGCCGGCCGCCGTCTCGATGATCACTTCGAGGCTGATCGGCTTCGTCCGGCCCTTCGCGCGTTCCACCGCCGTCACCAGCGCGTCGACCGCGTAGACATCCGCAGCGCAGCCGACTTTCGGGATCATGATCTGGTTGATGCGGTCGCCCGCTTCTTCCAACACCTCGACGACATCACGGTACCAGTAGGGGGTGTCGAGGCCGTTGATGCGGACCGAGAGATACTTCGTGCCCCAGTCGATGTCGTTGATCGCCTCGATGATGTTCCTGCGGGCCTGCGGCTTGTCGTCCGGGGCGACCGAATCCTCGAGGTCGAGGTTGATCACGTCCGCGGCGCTTGTCGCCATCTTCTCGAAGATCGCAGGGCGGGAACCAGGGCCGAAAAGCTGGCAGCGGTTCGGACGGGCGGGGGCGGCGGGCTGGAGGCGGAAGCTCATGGCGCGACCTTTCGGCAATGAAGTTTCGTGTGGATTTGGAATTTGGATAGAATATTGCGCTGCGCTGCGCAAGGCGGCTTTTGCAGGTGCAGAAAAAAGCACCACATTGCAGGTTCTGCCCAACGGTCAGCCGGGGATCAGAGCCCCGCAAGCGGCATCGTGTAGGTCGTCGCGGTTCCGGTCAGGCAAACCTCTCCGGCGCCGTTGCGGACTTCGGTCAGGAGCTTACAGATCGGCTTGTCGTGCCGCACCTCCGCCACTTCGACGCGGCCGGTGATCTTCTCGTCGATACCCACCGCTTTCACGAACTTCCATTCGACCGACAGGAACACCGTGCCCGGTCCCGGCAAATCCTCTGCGACCACGGCGTTGAGGATGCCGGTCGTCACCCCTCCCTGAACGATCAGCTTGCCGAAGGGGGTCTTTTCCGCCAGCTCCCGGTCGTAATGGACCGGATTGCGGTCACCGGTCATGTCGGTGAAGGCGTGGATGTCCGCCATCCGGGTCGTCCGGCTGCGTTCGGCCGACTGCCCGATCTCGGGCCTGCCCTTTATGGTGCCGGCCCAGCCGTCCGTGGTGTCGCTCATGTCCATTGCCCTCCCCAGCGGGCCGCAGCATAGGATGATCGGGGCCCGCAGTCATCCGCCGGATCTCCCGGGCTTGACGTTGCGGCTGCGAGGCGTGAAGAAGCCTCATCTTGCCAGGAGAGCGATCATGAGCCGGACCGTCTATGTAAACGGGGCGTACCTGCCCGAGGAGGAAGCAAAGATCTCGGTCTTCGACAGGGGCTTCCTGATGGCCGACGCGGTCTACGAGGTGACGAGCGTCCTCGGCGGCAAGCTGATCGACTTCGACGGCCACGCGGCGCGGCTCGCGCGGTCGCTCTCAGAACTCGACATGCAAAGCCCCGTGACCCGCGATGAGCTTCTGGCGATCCACCGCGAGATGGTGGCGCGGAACGGGATCGAGGACGGGCTCGTCTACCTACAGGTCACGCGCGGTAATCCCGGTGACCGGGATTTTGCCTTTCCGGATCCCGCGAAGGTGCCGTCGGGCATCGTGCTTTTCACGCAGTCGAAGCCTGGCCTCGCGGACAATCCGGCGGCGAAGGTGGGGATGAAGGTGATCTCGATCCCCGACATCCGCTGGGGCCGGCGCGACATCAAGACGGTGCAGCTCCTTTATCCCTCGATGGGCAAGATGATGGCGAAGAAGGCCGGCTGCGACGACGCATGGTTCACCGAGGATGGCGCGGTGACCGAGGGCACCTCGAACAACGCCTACATCGTGAAGGGCGGCACGATCATCACGCGGCAACTGTCGGAGGACATTCTGCACGGCATCACCCGCGCGGCCGTGCTGCGCTTTGCCAACGAAGCGCAGATGATCGTCGAGGAACGGCCCTTCACCATCGACGAGGCGAAAGCGGCCGACGAGGCCTTCGTGACCTCGGCCTCGGCCTTCGTGATGCCGGTGGTGGAGATCGACGGCGTCAAGCTCGGTTCCGGCAAGCCCGGCCCGGTCGCCACGCGCCTGCGGGAGATCTATCTGGACGAAAGCCGCAAGACGGCGGTCTGACCGTCTAGCCGGCCGCGTCCCAATAACCCGGATAGTGCGTGACGGCGCCGAAGCGGTCGACGGTCAGATCGGTCTCGAATCCGTGGTCGGGCGAGCTGTAGCGGTAGCGATCGGCGTCGAGGCGCGTGTAGATCTGGCGCAGGGGTTTCAGTTTCCGGTCGGCGGGATCGAGCCAGGCCACGACGATGTCGGCGGACCCGCCAACGGCCAGGCCGAGCCGGCGGATCGGCAGCGCGTTCGTCGCGGGCGTGAAGCCGAGGTCGATATCGACCGCGCCCGCCACTTCGGGCACCTCCCTGCCGTTCATCACCCAGCGGCCGGCCGGGTCGCGCTCGATCAGGCGGTTTTCGACCCGGCTGGTGATCCGGGCGCGGCGGGTGATCCCCGACGGTTCCGCCCGGACACGGTAACGCCTGGTCATGTCGCCGGTGCGGCTTGACCCCTCGATCACGAGGCCGCGACTGTTCAGCGCGAAGCGGCACGCATCGTTGCCCGACGGCTGATGGGCAAGCCACATCACGACATGGGATCCCGCGATCATGACCCTGGCCCGCTCTTCGCCCTCGGGCGGTCAGAACCGGGCACACTCCGCGTCTGCTGTTCCATTCGCCCCTCCTTTAAGCAAAGGATCGGATTCCGCGCGCCTCTCGTCAAGCGATCCCTGAAGGCGGCGGGGGATCGCGCATCCACCCCGGCGGCGATCCGGTCAGGCGGCGTGCTGGACGACGTGCAGGGTGACGGCGGCATAGAAGACGAGGCTCGCCGCGAGAACGAAGACGTGCCAGATCGTGTAGTGGAAGGGTAGCCGGTCGAGAAGGTAGAAGACCACCCCGGCCGAGTAGAGCCCCCCACCGACGAGAATCAGCACGAAAACCGGCGTCGAGAGGGCGCCGAGGACGCTGCCGCCGGCGAAGAGCCCGGCCCACCCCATCAGGAGGTAAAGCCCCACAGCCGCCAGCCGGAACCGCCCCGGCGCGGCGATCTTGAGTCCGATCCCGGCGAGCGCGACCGCCCAGAGCCCGGCGAGAAGCCAGGTTCCCTGCCCGCCCAGCAGGGTGAAGGGCGTGTAGGTGCCGGCGATCTTCGCGTAGATCGCGGAATGGTCGAGCCGCTGCAAGAGCCCCAACCAATCGGGATGCGGCACCATGTTGTAGAGCGCCGAACAGAGGATCATCGCGACAAGGGTCGCGCCATAAACCGAGATCGCGAAGAGCGATGCGAAATCGCCGCGCAGAAAGGCGGTCACGGTGATCAGCGCCGGAACCGCGATCAGAACTACGACAATGCCCGAGACATGGATCACCGCATCCGAAAGGTTTTCGGCGCGGGAATAGTCCGTGCGGGGTTCGAGAAGCGGCATGGCGCAATGGTACCAGAACCGCATCCGAAGTCGGATGAAGATACTGTGAAAGGTTTGTTACGCCTTCAGGGACAGTGCGCCCGGTCCGGGTCCTCGAAACCCATCTCGGAAAGCGGCTATTCCTTCGACAGGGCAATCGGATCACGCTGACGGATGCGGGCCGCGCGATCTATCCGCGGATCGAACTCGCGCTCACCGACCTTGGCGCCGTGACCGAGGATCTGCGCGAGGGGCGCCATCGACCGAGGCTCGTCGTGTCGGTCCTCCCGTCGGTGGCGGAACTGTGGCTGGCGCCCGTTATGTCGGGATTCGCGCCGCTTGGCGGTATCGAGATCCGGGTCGAGGACGACCCCGTCTCGTTTGCCCGGGGCGCGGTGGACCTGCGCGTCACCTATGGCGGGCACTATTATCCCGATCACGAGGTCGAACGGCTGCTCCGTGATCGCATCGTCGCGGTGGCGGCACCGGGCTTCGCGGTGTCCGGTGGTGGCCTCGACGCGGCGCCCGACGGGATGTTCATCCATACGGACTGGGGCCCCGCCTTCGCCACGCAACCCTCCTGGGCCGCGTGGTTCGCGTCAAGGCGATCGGCGCGCCGACCAGACGCGCAGGATGGCATCCGCGTCGACCGGACCGGATTTGCCGCCGCGGCCGCGCGCAATGGCCTCGGCGTCGCGCTGGTGCCGGAACGGATCGTCGGCGCCGATCTTGCGGCGGGCCGTCTGGTACTTGCCGATCCGCACGGGCTGGCGATGTCTTGGGACTATGTCATGGTCTGGCCGAAGGCGATCGGCCGGCGGCCATTGCTTCGCGCCCTGACCGCGCATCTGCGCGCGGCCGCCCTCAGCTCTCCTTGACGTCGCCGACATTCTCGCGGAACGCGACCTCGAAGGCGGCCTTCTTGGCCGCGTCCGCCTCGGTCTGGTTCTGCGCGCGCCACTCTTCGTAGGGCATGCCGTAATAAATCTCGCGCGCCTCGTCCTTGGTCATCGCGATGCCGCGCTCGTTCGCGGCCTCCTGCACCCAGCGCGCAAGGCAGTTGCGGCAGAAGCCGGCGAGGTTCATCAGGTCGATATTCTGCACATCCGTCCGCTTTTCCATCAGGTGATGGCGCAGCGCACGGAAAGCGGCGGCTTCGATCTCGATACGGGTCTGGTCGTCCATGGGTATCCTCCGGGTTCAGAGATTGGAGGCGGCGAGCGCTTCTTCAAGGATCGGGGCAAGCCGGTCGGCCCAGGCGATCTGGCCGTCCTCGGCCCGGATCAGGTCGTGACGGATCTCGATCAGTACGTTCGGCCGTCCGGGGCGCAGCGCGTGGCGGTCGATGGAATCGCCGTCGAGATGGCCGCCATAGGGCTCGTTCTCGCCCACCGTCAGGTCCGGCTCGGCGCGGAGCCGGTCGAGCAGATGCAGCGCCAGTTTCGGGTCGACATGAGAATAAAGCACCCCAACCTGCCACGGCCGGTCGGCGCGGCCGAAAAGCCGCGGCGTAAAGCTGTGGATGGCGCAGATCACCGTATCGTCGCGGCGCGCGGCAAGGGATTCCAGCGCCGCGTGATAGGGCCGGTGGAAGGTGGCAAGCCGGCGCTCCGTCTCCGCCGCGTCGACATGGCGGTTCACCGGGATCATCGTCGAGTCGTATAGCTTCATGATCAGCGTCGGATCGTCCTCGCCCCGGTTGGGGTCGATGACGAGGCGCGAGAAGTCGCTGAAGACCGCCGGGGCGTTCAGCTTCTCGGCCAGCCGCTTCGTGACCCCGGCCGCGCCGATATCGTAGGCGATGTGGCGCTCCATATCCTCGGGCGCGATGCCAAGCGATCCGCCGCCGATGCAGTCCGGCACCCGGTTGGTCGCGTGGTCGCACGTCAGCAGCCAGCGGGAGGGGCGGTCGTCGCCGAGAATGTGAAAGGGCAGGTCCGTCATGAGATTTTCATCGTTCCGCGATCAAAGATCGTTTAGACGAGGGCGCAGGAAAGCGCCAGTTGCCGTCGCGGGCTAATTCGTCCATATAGCGCGCAGGATCAATGGTAGCGCAAACACCACTGGGGGAACGGCAGGATGAGACGGTTGCGAAATGTGAAGATCGTGGCGACCCTCGGCCCGTCATCCAGCAGCTACGAGACGATCCGGGCGCTCTTCGATGCCGGTGCGGACGTCTTCCGCCTGAACATGAGCCACGGCAGCCACGAGGAACAGGCCGCTCGCCACGCGATCATCCGCAAGGTGGAGGCCGATGTCGGCCGCCCCATCGCCATCCTCGCCGACCTTCAGGGGCCGAAGCTCAGGGTCGGGACCTTCGTCGCCGGCGCGCATGAGCTCAACGAGGGCGAGACGTTCCGCTTCGATCTCGACCCCGCCGAAGGCGACGGTCGCCGGGTATGCCTGCCGCATCCGGAGATCTTCGCCGCCCTCGAACCCGGCTCGCGGCTTCTGGTCAATGACGGCAAGATCCGCCTGACGGTCGAAGACTGCGGGCCTGATTTCGCCGATTGCAAGGTGACGGCGGGGGGCACGATCTCCAACCGAAAGGGCGTGAACGTGCCTGACGTGGTGCTGCCGCTCGCGGCGCTCTCGGACAAGGACCGCGCCGATCTCGAATTCGCCTGCGAGTTGGGCGTCGACTGGCTCGCCCTCTCCTTCGTGCAGCGCCCCGAGGACGTGATGGAGGCGCGGGCCCTCGCCAAGGGCCGCGCGTCGATCCTGTCGAAGATCGAGAAGCCCGCGGCGGTGAAGGCCTATCCCGAAATCCTCGAAGCCTCCGACGGGATCATGGTGGCGCGCGGCGATCTCGGCGTCGAACTTCCGGTCCATTCCGTCCCGCCGATCCAGAAGCGGCTGGTGCGCGGCGCCCGCACCGCGGCCAAGCCCGTCATCGTCGCCACCCAGATGCTCGAAAGCATGATCGAAAGCCCGATGCCGACGCGGGCCGAGGTCTCCGACGTCGCCACCGCGATCTACGAGGGCGCCGACGCCGTCATGCTCTCGGCCGAAAGCGCCGCCGGCCAGTATCCGGTGCAGGCGGTCGAGACGATGGACAACGTCGCGAAATCGGTCGAGAGCGATCCGACCTACCGCGAGGTGATCGAGGCGTCGCGCAAGGTGGCGCGCAACAGCATCGCCGACGGCATCGTCGCCGCCGCGCGCGAGATCGCCGAGGCGACCGACATCCACGCGATCTGCTGCTTCACCCAGTCGGGCACCACGGCCAGCCTCGTCGCGCGGGAACGGCCATCCGTGCCGATCATCGCGCTGAGCCCGATGCTCGCGACGGTGCGGCGGCTGTCGCTGACCTGGGGTGTGCACTGCGTGCAGACCCACGATCCGGTCGACCGCTTCAAGATGGCCGTCGTCAACGCTGCCAAGGCCGCCCGCGAATACGGCTTCGCGACCGAGAAGGACCAGATCGTCGTCACCGCCGGCGTGCCCTTCAACGTCAAGGGCACGACGAACATCCTGCGCGTGGCGCCCTGTGACGAGCGGCTGATCTTCCGCACCGATCCGGAATAATCAGCCCCGGTGGGTCCGGTGGGCGGAGTATAATTCGCCCGGATCGTGCTGGGGTGAACAGTCGCGCATCCAGTTCTGGTGCAAGCCGCTTTCGGCCTGGAACCACTGTCCCGGGAAGCGGAGGTCGATGCCACCCGTCGCCACATGCACCCCGCCGAAGGGCAGGTAGCTCGCCTCCCAGACCTTCACCCCGAGGTCGTTGGTGGCGAAGACCGTCCGCCTAATCATGAAAGGCGTTGCTTTCGCCGTTACCGAAAATAACGCTCAGCCCGGGTCACTCGAGTGTTGCTATTCAGGTAAGGGCGTCATTCTTTCAAAGCCGTAGCAAGTAATATTGTGCCTAGAGAACTTGGGTGCTCAACAAAACGCACGATGCTGCGTGGCGGAAATTCCCAGGTTTCTATTTCTGTATTGTACCCACCATCTGGTTCAAGGAGCTCAAACCTCCCATTCCCCAAGTCCTTGACCTTTACAGGTCGGTACATAGAACCATCCTCATCGAATATGCGCACATATCGTATTTTCATTTTTCTTGCCTAGTCAAAACCAAACCCGGGTCCGCCAACTTGCAGGACTCCATTCGTAGTAGAGTCAATAACTACCGACTGCCCGGTCTCGGGGTGTATACAGCGCTTTGCGCCGTTTTCCGGAAAGGGCTTGTTGGGTGCTTCGACACATTCTCCACAATACACCGCCTTTGAAATCATGTCGTGGGTCCAACCACGGTCAAGCATTTGCCGCTCAAGTTTCGCCTGAGATTTCTTTCCACCGACCTTCCAGATTATTCCTTTTGGCGCCTCGCACCCGTCAGTACACCACTTGTACACCTCATATCCGACGTATCCTATGACACCGCCGATAATAGCACCAACTACCGCACCGACCGGTCCCGCTACGCCTGCTCCTACATAACCACCCGCCGCCGCATTTTCGCCCCTCGGATCCACCCACCTCCCCGGGTTCTGCCGCGCGTAGCCATAGACGCTCGCCCCATCCACCAACCCCAGCGGGTCGGCCTCTAGGTACCGCCCGGTCGTCGGATCGTAGTCTCGCATCCAGTTCTGGTGCAAGCCGGCGCCGGCACCGAACGTATCTACAGCCGTAGCTACGGATAACCTACGGGAGAACGACGGACCTCCGACGCCGGGCCTACGGCGGTTCGGCCCCGTTCCACCCCTTGCCAAATCCGCCCGGCCCGTCTATACGCCGCCTCTCGAATACCCCGCGGGGCCGGCCATGTGGCATGCCGAGTCGCGCGTTCACTCTCGACCAAGGAGATGAAAATGCCCAAGATGAAGACCAAATCGGCCGCGAAGAAGCGGTTCAAGATGACGGCCTCGGGCCGCGTCAAGGCTGGTGTCGCCGGCAAGCGTCACGGCATGATCAAACGCTCGACGGACTTCATCCGCAAGGCCACCGGCACAATGCTGCTGGCCGATGCGGACGCGAAGATCGTCAAGAAATACATGCCGTACAACCGCTGAGGAGACTGACACATGGCTCGCGTTAAATCCGGCGTCGTCACCCACGCCCGTCACCGCAAGGTCATCAAGGCCGCGAAAGGCTACTACGCCGCGCGTTCGACCAACTTCCGCACCGCCACCCAGGCCGTCGACAAGGCGAACCAGTACGCCACCCGCGACCGCAAGACCCGCAAGCGCAATTTCCGCGCGCTGTGGATCCAGCGGATCAACGCCGCGGTGCGCGCCATCGACGAGTCGATGACCTATTCGCGTTTCGTGAACGCCCTCGGCAAGGCCGGGATCGAGGTGGACCGCAAGGTTCTCGCCGATCTCGCCGTGCATGAGCCGGCGGCGTTCGGGGCCATCGTCGAAAAGGCGAAGGCCGCGCTCGCGTAACTCCTCTCCGCCAGAGGGACAGTTGGAACCCCGCGAGCGCCGCAAAGGCGCTTCGCGGGGTTTTTCTTTGGTGCCTTGCAAAGACGGGGCGCCGTGGGTAGCACGAGGTCCGAATGGGACCGGAGGGTCAGATGGACGTATTGGACGCGCTGAAGGGCAAGTATCTGGGCGGGATCGCCGGGGCGGGCGACGAGGCCGCGCTGGAGGAGATCCGGCTGGCGGCGCTTGGCAAGAAGGGCGAGATTTCCCTGAAGATGCGCGAGCTTGGCCAGATGGCGCCGGAGGCGCGGCAGGCGGCCGGCGCGGCGCTGAACGCGCTGAAGGACGAGATCGACACCGCGCTTCGCGCCAGGAAGGCGGGGCTGGCCGACGCCGCGCTCGACGAGCGGCTGAAGGCCGAGTGGCTTGACGTGACGATGCCGGGTCGGCCCCGGCGGCAGGGGACGATCCATCCCGTCAGCCAGGTGACCGAGGAAGTCACCGCGATCTTCGCCGACATGGGCTTTTCGGTCGCCGAGGGACCGCAGATCGAAAGCGACTGGTACAATTTCGACGCGCTCAACATCCCGCCGGAGCACCCCGCGCGGCAGGAGCATGACACCTTCTTCATGGCGCGCGAGGCGGGCGACAACCGGCCGCCGCATGTGCTGCGCACCCATACCTCGCCGGTGCAGATCCGGTCGATGCAGACCCACGGCGCGCCCCTGCGCGTCATCGCGCCGGGCCGCGTCTACCGGATGGACATGGACCAGACCCATGCGCCGATGTTCCACCAGATCGAGGGCCTCGCCATCGACCGCGACATCTCCATGGCCAACCTCAAATGGGTGCTGGAGGAGTTCTGCCGCGCGTTCTTCGAGGTCGATCACGTCGAACTGCGCTTCCGCGCCTCGCACTTCCCCTTCACCGAACCTTCGGCCGAGGTCGACATCCGCTATTCCAATGTCGGTGGCGCGCTGAAGATCGGCGAGGGCGACAAGTGGATGGAGATCCTCGGCTCCGGCATGGTGCATCCGAAAGTGCTGGCGGCGGCGGGGGTGAACCCCGACGAATGGCAGGGCTTTGCCTTCGGGCTCGGCATCGACCGGATTGCGATGCTGAAATACGGGATTCCGGATCTCAGGGCGTTCTTCGAGTCTGACCTGCGGTGGCTTAGGCACTACGGCTTCGCGAGCCTCGACATGCCGACGGTGGCCGGGGGGCTGAGCAGGTGACAATCGCCAATTGGCTTGCGGTGTTCGTGCCGTTCATTGGTTTGGTCGGTGGTGCCATCGTTTACATGGTTCAGAAGGGTGTTGACCGTCAGAACCAGATTCGGAGTGAAAGAAGAGAGCTGTATCGAAAGCTCGTTGTCGACTTCAACAACGTGAATGTCAGTATCCTCAGAAGTGGTAGGTCTGCCGACGGTTTAGACAAGCTCGTTCAATATAAGAACACTGAGGCTGAAATCCTCGTATGCGCGCCCGATCCAGTTATCTCTGCCCTCGAGGGTTTGTCGCCAAAAATAAGCATTTTTGCGAAGCATTCAAACAGTGAGAAAGCAGAAAAAGACGCAGCGTTTAACGACCTGAAAGAAAGCTATGAAGCGGCCGTCGCCGCTATGCGAAAGGACGTTTTGGGCGATACTGAGGTCACAAAGCGTGTAGTTCAGAAGTTTGCTGAAGGCTTCTGGCTGTCTGTTGGAAGGTTCCCACTATGAAATTCACCCTCTCCTGGCTGAAAGACCATCTCGAGACCGAGGAAAGCCTCGACGAGATCCTCTATGCGCTGACCGATCTTGGCCTTGAGGTCGAGGAGGTCGAGGATCGCGGGGCGCGGCTCAGCACCTTCACGCTCGCCAAGGTCCTCCACGCGGAACAGCATCCCGATGCCGACAAGCTCCGGGTCTGCCGGGTGCTGACCGACGAGGGCGAAAAGCAGATCGTTTGCGGCGCGCCGAACGCGCGGGCGGGGATCACGGTCGTCCTCTGCAAGCCCGGCGATTACGTCCCCGGCATCGACGTGACGCTCGGCGTCGGCAAGATCCGCGGCGTCGAAAGCCACGGGATGATGGCCTCCGAACGCGAGCTGGAGCTGTCGGACGAGCATAACGGAATCATCGAGCTGCCGTCCGGCGAAGTCGGCGAGAGGTTCGTGGACTGGCTCGCGAAGAACCGCCCCGACACCGTCGACCCGATGATCTACATCAAGATCACCCCGAACCGCCCCGATGCGCTCGGCGTGCGGGGCCTTGCCCGCGATCTGGCGGCTCGGGGCCTCGGGCGGCTGAAGCCGCAGGCGATCGAGCCGGTGAAGGGCAGCTTCCAGAGCCCGATCGGCGTCACCATCGACGCGAGCCTGAAGGAGACGGGCTGCCCCCTCTTCGCCGGGCGTCTGATCCGGGGCGTGAAGAACGGCCCCTCGCCCGAATGGCTCCAGCATCGGCTGAAGGCGATCGGGCTCCGGCCGATCTCGGCGCTGGTGGACATCACCAACTTCTTCACCTTCGATCAGAACCGGCCCTTGCACGTCTTCGACGCCGACAAGGTCAAGGGCGGCCTGCGCATCCATCCCGCGACGGGCGGCGAGGTGCTGGAGGCGCTCGACGAGCGGAGCTATACGTTCCGGCCCGGCATGATGGTGATCTCGGACGATCAGGGGCCGGAAAGCATCGCGGGCGTGATGGGCGGGGCGCCGTCGGGCTGTTCGGAGGAGACGGTGAACGTCTTCCTCGAAAGCGCCTACTGGGATCCGATCACCATCGCGACGACGGGCCGGGCGCTGAAGATCCATTCCGACGCGCGCTACCGGTTCGAACGCGGAGTCGATCCGGAATTCACCCTGCCGGGGCTGGAACTGGCGACGCGGATGATCCTCGACCTCTGCGGCGGCGAGGCTTCCGACGTGGTGATGGACGGCGCGGTGCCGGTGGTGAATCGTTCCTACCGGCTCGACCCCGAGCGGGTGGTGTCGCTGGTCGGCATGAATATCCCGGAAGGCGAGCAGCGCGCGACGCTTGAGGCTTTGGGCTTCACCCTGAAGGGCGACATGGCCACGCCGCCGTCCTGGCGGCCGGACATCCAGGGCGAGGCGGACCTGATCGAGGAGGTGGCGCGGATCGCGTCGCTGACGAAGCTCGAGGGCAAGCCGATGCGGCGGGCGCGGCCGGGCGTCCCGAAGCCGATCCTGACGCCGATGCAGATGCGCGAGAAGGCGGCGCGGCGGATGCTCGCCGGGCTCGGCTACAACGAATGCGTGACCTATTCGTTCATCGACGGCGCCTCGGCCGCCCTCTTTGGCGGCGGGGCGGCGGCGACGCGGATCGAGAACCCGATCTCGTCCGAGATGACGCATATGCGCCCCGACCTCCTGCCCGGCCTCTTGCAGGCGGCGGCACGGAACCAGGCGCGCGGCTTCGCGGATCTCGCGCTCTTCGAGGTGGGGCCGGCCTTTTCCGGCGGCGAGCCGGGCGATCAGGCGCTTCAGGCGACGGGTCTTCTCGTCGGGGCCACGGCGCCGCGCGACCCGTATGGTTCTCGCCGGGTGGCCGATATCTACGACGCCAAGGCCGATGCCGAGGCGGTTCTGGCCGCGCTCGGCGCGCCGGCGCGCATGCAGATCACCCGCAAGGTCGCGGACTGGTGGCATCCGGGGCGGTCCGGTGTGATGGGGCTTGGCCCGAACGCGCTCTGCGCCTTCGGCGAGGTGCATCCGAAGGTTCTTCGCGCGATGGATGTGAAGGGACCGGCGGTCGCCTTCACCGTCTTCGTCGACGCGGTTCCCTTCCCTAAGGCGAAGACCGCGACGCGCGCGGCGCTCGGCATGTCCGACCTGCAGGCGGTCGAACGCGATTTCGCCTTTGTCGTCGGCAAGGACGTGGAAGCGCTGGCGCTGGTCAACGCCGCCCAAGGCGCCGACAAGGCGCTGATCGAGGCGGTGCGGGTCTTCGACGAGTTCTCGGGCGAGAAGGCGGAGGCGCAGATGGGGGCGGGGAAGAAGTCGCTTGCCATCACGGTGCGGTTGCAGCCGCGCGACAAGACCCTGACCGACGAGCAGATCGAGGCTGTGTCGGCGAAGATCGTCGAGAAGGTGGCGAAGGCCACGGGCGGCGCCTTGCGCGGATAAAGCGCAGGCGCCGGCCTCTCAGCCGGTCTGGTCGCCGGCGCCGTCCGGCATGGGCTGTGACCTGAGACCCGAGGTCCCTCCAGCCCTTGGGAGAATCCGTCGGTTGCGCGGCTGCCCGTGGCTCTCGTGGTGGAAGCGTTTGACGGTCAGCGAGAAAACGATCCCGCGGACCGTTTTCTGATCCGCTTCACCTTCCTTGATCATGTGGTTCATCCGCGCGACCTGGCCATCGGTCCAGGTATGGTGGCTTGCTCAGGACACATCGGTGTCATTCCCTGGCGTCGAGCGCATCCTTTGCTGTGTGAAAGGCAACGCTGTGCCGTGCGGTCTCGTCAACGCGAAGCCGGAACACATCGGGGCGGGCATAATGGCCAACGACGTCGAAATCGTAGCGCGCTCGTGCGATATCGTCGCGGTCACATTCCGCCAGCAGCAGCCCCTTGGTCCCGCGCAGAGGCCCTGCCAGAACATCGCCCAAGGGCCCCAGGATAACGCTGCCGCCGGAAATTAGATCCTCGTCCTCGGGCCAGTTGGCGACCGTCTTGCCCGACACCAGCGGCGCGGGCTGGAACTGGCAGGCGCTGACCACGAAACAGCGGCCTTCCAGCGCGATATGTTGCATCGTCGACTGCCAGGCATCGCGAGCGTCCACGGTCGGCGCGCACCAGATCTCCACACCGTTGGCGTAAAGCGCGGTGCGAAACAGCGGCATGTAGTTTTCCCAGCAAATTGCGGCGGCGGTACCCGCAGGGGTTTCGACCGCGGGCAGGGTCGATCCATCACCTTGGCCCCAAATCAGCCGTTCGGTTCCCGTGGGCATCAACTTTCGATGCATGGCGGCCAGCCCGTTGGCGGGGTCGATAAAGACGGCGGTGCAGTACAACGTGCTCGCCTCGCGTTCGATCACACCCGCGACGATCGTTGTGCCTGTGCGTGCGGACAAGCCGCAGAGCGCGCCGATCTCAGGGCCGTCCAGATCCATCGCCGCCGCGAAATACCGGCGAAATGCCTCGCGCCCTTCGGGCCTACGGAACTCCAGTTGCGTTCCGAAGTCGTCGCCTTTGGGATAGCCGCCCAGGATCGCTTCGGGCAGGACGAGGATATCGGGCCGCGCCGCGGCAATCTCTTCCTCGAACGAAAGAATGTCGTCCAGCGTCGCCTGCGGACCGGCGGGCGACGCGCCGATTTGCAGTGCGGCAAGGCGGATTGTCGATGAGATCACGGGGATTGTCTCCTATCAGGCGGTCAGGAACCGTTCGGCCAATCGCGCCCAAAGGGCTGCGCCGGTCGTCAGGCTGGCGTCGTTGAAATCATAGGACGGATTGTGAAGCGGGGCGGATCCTTCGCCGTTGCCCAGCCGGATGAAACAGCCGGGCTTGTGCGCCAGGTAGTGCGAGAAATCCTCACTTCCCGGGATCAGGGGGCATTCGGACACGTTGTCGGCCCCGACCAGTTCCCGAGCGACGTCGGTCGCGAAGGCGGTTTCCTCGGGGGCGTTGAACACGACGGGATGACCGCTGTCATACTCGATCTCGGCCCGCGCGCCCCATGAGGCGGCCTGCGCCTCGACGATGCTGTAAATGCGTTCCTTGATTAGCGCGCGGGTTTCTGCCGTGAAGGTGCGCACGCTCAATGTGAGCCTCGCCTCTTGGGCGATGACATTGGTGGCGGTGCCGCCGTGGAAGGTTGCCACTGTTACGACGGCAGTTTCAGTCGAATCCACGCTTCGCGAAATGATCGTCTGCAAGGCCATGACCAGTGCGGCACCCGCGACGACGGGATCGATGCACAGATGCGGTCGCGCCGCGTGCCCGCCCTTGCCGTACAGAGTAATGGCTACGGTATCGGCGGCAGCCATGAGCGGTCCCGACCGCATCAACACGGTGCCGGCTGGCGCTCCGGGGTGGTTGTGCAGGCCGAATATCGCGTCGCAGGGGAACCTTTCGAACAGACCGTCCGCGATCATGGCGGGGGCGCCGCTTTGCGCACCCGCTTCTTCGGCAGGCTGAAAGGTCAGGTTCAGCGTGCCCGAAAAGTTACGGTTGCGCGCAAGATATTCCGCCGCGCCCAGCAACATGGTCGTGTGTCCGTCGTGGCCACAGGCATGCATTACCCCGGGTACGGTACTTGCGTGGGGCTTGGATTGGGCCTCGTGAATGGGCAGGGCATCCATGTCCGCACGGATCGCGATTGACCGGTTCCCGTCTCCGACCTGCAAGCGGCCCACCACTCCATGTCCGCCCACGTTGCGCGTTACTTCGTAGCCCAAGCCTTCCAGCTTCTCCGCGACGAATGCGGCTGTATTCGCTTCGTGAAACGACAGTTCGGGGTGCGCGTGCAGGTGATGGCGCATGCCGAACATGTCCGCCTCGGCGTCCTTGAAATCTTTGATCGCGGCATATTTGGTCATGAGCGTTCAGGCCGCGCTCTGCGCGGCCCGCCTTTCTTCGTTAATCAAATTAAAGTACGCGGCGTAGAAATTCGCGGGTGCGTGCACGCTGCGGGTTGACCAAAATGTCCTCCGGCTTGCCCTGCTCCACGATGTGACCGCCGTCCATGAAGACGACGCGATCCGCGGCTTCACGCGCAAAGCCGATCTCGTGAGTCACGACGATCATCGTAAGCCCCTGTTCGGCCAGCCCGTTCATCGTAGCCAGCACCTCTCCCACCAACTCCGGGTCCAGTGCCGAGGTCGGCTCGTCGAACAACAGTATCTTGGGCTTCACGGCCAACGCTCGGGCTATCGCCACGCGTTGCTGTTGCCCGCCCGACAATTGCCTGGGATAGGCATTCAGCTTGTTGGCCAGCCCCACGCGTTCTATCAGGGCGGTCGCCAACTCGATTGCGTCACGCCGCTTGACACCGTGAACCCCGACGGGTGCTTCGATGACGTTTTGCAGAACGGTCATGTGCGGAAACAGGTTGAAGCGTTGGAACACCATGCCGATCTGGCTGCGCTGCCGGGCAATCGCCGCCGACCCTAAAGCCACCAGCCCGTTGCCATGCAGCTTGTAGCCGATCTGTTCGCCATCCACTTCGATGAAACCCTTGTCGATTTCTTCTAGCCGGTTGATGCAACGCAGCAGCGTGGATTTTCCGGAGCCGGATGGGCCAAGGATGGCGACGACTTCGCTCGGAGCGACGTCCAGGTCGATGCCCTTGAGAACGTCGTTGCCGCCGAACGACTTGTGGACGTTGCGCGCCCGCAAGATCGCGGCCCGTGTCTGCGGGGTTGCCCTTCTGCACGGCAAATACGACGTATTCCTGCACCCAGTCCACGAAGTCGTTCGCATCGCGGCGTTTGGGGAAGTCGCCGACCGGGCCCATGGCGAACTGATACCGGTTCGAGCCGATCCCGGTCAGCAGAGCGGGCAGGCCTGCAACCGTGGCATGCTCGATCTCGACGCCAAGGATCTGAGAGATTTCCTTTGCCAGATCGGCAGTGGCCCCAGTGTGCTCCTGGCCTTCGACGAATTCATAGGGAGGAAAGGATCCGTTGGTCACGGCGATCATGGATCCCGCCTCACGAATTTCCTCGGGTAGACGCGCGTTCAGTTCGGCGCTGATTCCGAACAGGAATACAGCGCCGAAAGCGCCAGGCTGAGTATTGGTAGTTTGTTCATGGTCTTCTCCCTTTAGGCAATAAGGTTAGGCGACCATCCTCGCGGAACTCGTGGAACCGAATACCTCCTCGACGTCCAGCAATCTTGGCAAAATTGCCTGCTCGTGCATCTGACTGATGAAGTCGGATATCATCTTGCGGTTCGCCTCAAGGCTGCTCGCATCCCAAGATGCGGGCAGGGCTTTTGCCGTGAACAACATTTCCTCCAACATGAAGGGTGTCGTATCGGCGTATCGGCGGCGTTTGGCCGTCCACATCTCGCGCGAACGGTCGATCAGGTCGCTCAGCGCCTGCGGGGCCCAAGGATGGGCCTGCGCAAGAGCGCGATCCATGGTCAGAACGTGAATGCCGGGAACATAACCGACAGCATCGAAATTGGCCAGCTGCGCGGCCCGGCAATCGGGAATCGATTGGCGAAACTCGGAACTCCGCGAGAAGAAGCCTGCCGGCATGAAAGGCGTGAACACCGCGTCCAGCCATCCACGCGACAAGCTGTCCATCATCGGCTCTTCGTTCGGCATAGGCTCGATCCGGCCTGGCAGGCCAAACCTGCCCAAGCGATCTTGTATCGGATGGTCGGCGGTCAGGCGTCCGGCATACCAGTAGGCATCCTCCGTCTGGATGCCCGCATGCCGCAGGATCGCCCGGGTCCACGTATTGCCGGTGTCCTGCCATCCGGTCACACCAATACGACAACCGGCAAGGGACTCGATCGTCGTCAACGGACTGTCGGCCCGGGTTATGATGCACGCATGGCGGAAGCCGCGCATAAGAAAGTTGGGGATGGCGTCGGTGGTGGCCTCACCCTGCGCCAAGGTCGTCAGATGGCGGCTGAAAGAAGCTTCGCCCGCGTTGTAGGGCGATGCGCCACCGATCTCGACTGGCATGGTCGCGATGCGATCCACCTCGACCGTCAGATCGGGCGACTTCACATCGCCCAGAATCAGCGGTGCCAGCATAGCGCCCCGCCCTTTTCGGGTGTCGGCCCAGGGGCACTTTTCTCCCAGTACGCGCAACCTGACGCTGTCGGTGCCAGACCTGGCGTTGCTGCCAGAACTGGATCGCGCGCTGTTGCACGGCGCGCGATCAGAGAACCTCAACAGCTACGAACGGGTGCGCACTCTGCCCGAACTCGAACAGGCGCTCAGACCGTCATGGCCATTCAAATCGGCGGCCATGCTTGCGACCAACGGCGGCTACAATGCCGTTTACCTGTCGCTACACGCGCTCGTTCCGCCCGGCTCCGCGGTTGCGGTGGAGATGCCCGCCTCCATGCGGCTGCTGGACATTCTGGAAGATCTGGGCGCGCGGATCATTCCAGTCGCAAGCGATCGGTTCGGCCCTGAACCGGCAGCGCTCGGGACCGCCCTGGCGCAGGATCCGGTGGCGTTCGTATTCCAGCCCGTCCTCAGCTCTGTGACGGGACATTACTGCACTGTGGAACGGTTGAGCGAATTGGGCGACGTTCTGGCCGCCAGCGAAACCTTGATCATTGAGGACGACGGGCCGGGTGACATCGCGATGGCGCCGTCCCAGTCGCTGGGTGACCGTTTGCCGGATCGGGTCATACATATCCGTTCGTTCTCCAAATCCTACGGGCCGGATTTGCGGATGGCGGTTCTGTCCGCCTCCGAAACGTTGGTGGATCAGGTGCAGTCCTATCGTGCTTTCAGTGCCGGCTGGACCAGTCGCATCCTGCAATCGGCCGTGGCCTGGCTCGTGGGCGATGAGGCGACGCGCAGCGCAGTCCGAACGGCCGGACAGATTTACCGCAATCGGCGAAACATGTTTGCGCAGGCCCTACGCGACCGCGGTATCGACGTGCCCGATGGCGGCGGGCTCAGCATTTATCTGCCGGTCCATGCCGAAACCTTCGCGCTGATCACCCTGGCAGCCCACGGCGTCTCCGCCCTTCCGGGCGAAAGCTTTTCACTTGCCCCGACGGGGCATGTACGGCTGGCGACCGGGCGGCTGACCCAAGCAGAATTACCGGCGTTGGCCGATATCGCCCGCCTTGCCGCCGCCGAACCCTTCGAGATCGGCACGAGTCCCTAGCTGTCTGATCCCATGGATCAATGGTTCGATCCATTCGCTTGAATGGAAGGAAGCACCAAGGGGCAAGGTCGTCACGGCTGCGCCATGACAAAGCATGCGATCAGAGCAACCGTACGGGGATCGCAAGTCTCGACCGCAGCGATAAGCCGGGAGTTGGACAACAATCCGAAGGCCGTCGCCAAGTGACGGCTCCGTTAAACAATACGGGGGATACCCTTGCCCTATCCGGTTTTCAGGGGCGCACGGAATCGCAAGCGGTATTGTTGGCTCTGTCGGAAGAACCTGGGTTTAGCCGGGGCAGGGCGCCAGCTGGTGTTCAGGCTCGGTCAAGCCCAGACCCATTGAGTGGTTCAAGGCACGCCGATCCGGCATGTCCCGTCAACGGCCGGGTTTGCCAGACGAGCGGCGACGCACTAACCTATCCGGCGAGGAGGCCCGGAATCTCGAAGAAGAAGAACCATATCGATACCGTGGTCAAGGCGGTGACATCCGGTTCGGCGGCGGCGCGGTCGGGCTTGGCGGCGTCGTGGCACCGGTCGATGGAACACCATCATCTCGACCCGGCGCGTGTGCAATCGGCGCGGCGGCTCGGCGGGGAGGAACTGGACGAGCGCCGCGCCCGGCTTGACCGGTTCCTGCTGGTCGCGGCGCCCAAGCTCGACCATCTCTTCGGGCTCGTCGGCAATTCCGGTTGCGGTGTGCTCCTGACCGACGAAAGCGGTATCGTTCTGGATCAGCGCTGCACCGACGCGGATGCGTCGGTTTTCGATAGCTGGGGCCTGTCACTCGGCGCCGACTGGAGCGAGGCGAGCGAGGGCACGAACGGGATCGGCACCTGCCTGACCGAGCGGCGACAGATCACCATCCACCGCGACGAACATTTCCTCGCCCGCAACATCGGGATGAGCTGCATCGACGCGCCGATCTTTGGCGACGACGGCCGGCTCCTTGCCGCGCTCGACGTCTCGTCCGCGCGGGCCGATCAGACGGCGTCTTACAACCGGCTGATCGGCGCGATGGTCGCGCAAACCGCCCGCGCGATCGAGGCCGATTATTTCCGGGCGTCCTTTCCCAGGACTCGGATCGTGGTCGCCGACGGCGGCGATGCGGATGCCGCCGTCTTGCTGGCGCTGGACGGCGACGATCTGGTTGTCGGCGCGACACGCGCCGCACGTCGCGTCTTCGGGCTCGAGGCGCAGGGAGACCTGCGGCCACGCCCGGCCTCCGACCTTCTTGGCCGCGACGATGGCCCCTCGGGGTTCGAAAAGGCCGAACGGGCCGCGGTGATGCGCGCGCTCGCACGCGCCGACGGCAACGTTTCCGAAGCGGCGCGGGCGCTTGGCGTCGGCCGCGCAACGCTGTACCGGCGCATGAAACGGCTCGGCATCGCGGATTGATCCGGCGGCCTGTCTCAGTTCTGAGACAGGTTCGACATACCGGCCCCTCCCGCCCGGCTGACAGGAAAGGACCGATTCGACAAATCTCCCCCATCCGGGCCGAGGACCCGGTTTAAGGAGGAGATCCCATGAACGAGATGACCCAAACGACGAGCCAGTTCCGCTCGCCATTCAAGACCCGCTACGACAACTTCATCGGCGGCAGGTTCGTCGCGCCCGTGAAAGGGCAGTATTTCGATAACATCACCCCGATCACCGGGGCCAAGGTCTGCGAGATCGCCCGCTCCACGGCCGAGGACATCGACCTTGCGCTGGATGCCGCGCATGCCGCCAAGGAGGCCTGGGGCAAGACTTCGGCCGCCGAACGCTCGAACATCCTTCTCAGGATCGCCGACCGGATCGAGGAGAACCTCGACCTGATCTCGACCGCCGAGACCTGGGACAACGGCAAGCCGATCCGCGAGACGGTCAATGCCGACATCCCCCTCTCGGTCGACCACTTCCGCTATTTCGCCGGCGTCCTGCGCAGCCAGGAAGGCACGATGTCGGAGATCGACCACGACACGGTGGCCTATCACTTCCACGAACCTCTCGGTGTCGTCGGCCAGATCATCCCCTGGAACTTCTCGATCCTGATGGCGGCTTGGAAGCTGGCGCCGGCGCTGGCGGCGGGCAACTGTATCGTGCTGAAGCCCGCCGAACAGACCCCCGCCGCGATCATGGTGCTGGTCGAACTGATCGGCGACCTCCTGCCGGCGGGCGTTCTGAACATCGTCAACGGCATGGGCGCCGAGGTCGGCGCGCCCTTGGCCCGCAGCCCGCGCATCGCCAAGATCGCTTTCACCGGCTCTACCGCCACCGGCCGCAAGATCATGGAGGCCGCGACCGAGAATCTGATTCCGGTCACGCTGGAACTGGGCGGCAAGTCGCCGAACATCTTCTTCTCTGACGTGATGGCCGAGGATGACGCCTTCCTCGACAAGGCGGTCGAAGGCTTCGTTCTCTTTGCGTTCAACCAGGGCGAGGTCTGCACCTGCCCGAGCCGCGCGCTGATCCAGGAAGACATCTACGAGGCGTTCATCGAACGCGCCATCGCCCGCGTGAAGGCGATCAAGCAGGGCGACCCACGTGTCATGGAGACGATGGTCGGTGCCCAGGCCAGCCGGGAACAGCAGGACAAGATTATGTCCTACCTGAAGATCGGCGTCGAGGAAGGGGCCGAGGTGCTTGTCGGCGGTGATGCCGCGCGGTTCAACGGCGACCTTTCGAACGGCTTTTACATCCAGCCGACCATCCTGAAGGGCCACAACAAGATGCGCGTCTTCCAGGAGGAGATCTTCGGCCCCGTCGTGTCGGTCACGACCTTCAAGGACGAAGCCGAGGCGCTCGCCATCGCCAACGACACGATGTACGGCCTCGGGGCCGGCGTCTGGACCCGCGACGGCACCCGGGCCTACCGCTTCGGCCGCGCGATCGAGGCGGGACGTGTCTGGGTCAACAACTACCACGCCTATCCCGCCCATGCGGCCTTCGGCGGCTACAAGCAGTCCGGCATCGGGCGCGAGACCCACAAGATGATGCTCGACCACTACCAGCAGACCAAGAACATGCTGGTCAGCTACAATCCCAACAAGCTCGGCTTCTTCTGAGGCCGCCGGGAAAATATCGGGATGCGCCTGAAAGCGCATCCCGATTCCAGTATTTTCATGTCGGCCCGGACCGGCATGCAAGAGTTGCGGCGACGAAGCTCAACTGACGGCTCGAAGCTGGACAGACGCGCACCAATCGGAAGAGTTTTTGCGATTTTGTTCCCGGCTGGCCAACATTCACCAGTTTGTTGCCATCATTCGGGCGCATTTCCTGACGACTGTGGCGAATAGTTGACGGCCTCCGGGCATCGCATTTCTGTCACCACGCATCCAGGGAACAGAATTGGACAAGTCGCCGAACAAAGACGTTGTCGATCAACCCGATATCTTCGGGGACGAGTTGTCGCCGGGAACGGAACTGTGCGGCGGGCAATACACGATCGACTCCTATCTGAATTCCGGCGGATTCGGGGTCACCTACCTTGCGCGCGACAGCCTCGGCCGGAAAATCGTCATCAAGGAGTGTTTCCCCGGAGCGATCTGCTGCCGTACGCGGCAGACCGTGCGGCTTCGCTCGAAGGGCGGGGAGCAGGAATTCGGCAAGATCCTCGAGCTTTTTGAAAAGGAAGCGCGCGCCCTGTCGGAACTGCAGCATCCCTACATCGTCGGCGTCCACCAGATCTTCAAGGACAACGACACCGCCTACATGGCGCTCGACTTCATCGACGGGCGCGACCTCCTCCAGGTGATCGAGACGGAGCCGGGCCGGCTGAGCCCCGCAGTGATCAAGGATCTCCTGCTCAAGGTGCTCGATGCCGTAGCTTATATGCACGACAACGACATACTGCACCGCGACATTTCCCCCGACAACATCCTGCTCGAAGCCGACAATTCGCCGGTCCTGATCGATTTTGGCGCGGCGCGCGAAAGCGCGACGCAAGTGAGCCGGGTGCTCTCGAAGGTGCTGACCGTCAAGGACGGCTACTCGCCGCAGGAATTCTACCTTGCCGGCAGCGAACAGGCCTATTCCAGCGATCTCTACGCGCTGGCCGCGACATTCTATCACCTGGTGTCGGGCAAGGCACCGCCCAGCAGCCAGGTGCGGCTTGCTGCGGCGGCGAAAAAGCAGAAAGACCCGCTCGAACCGCTGACCCCGCAAACCGTCAGGGGCTATGACCGCTATTTCCTCGAGGCCATCAACCGTTGCCTCAGCATATTCCCGGCCGAACGGCTCCAGAATGCGCGGGAATGGCGCGACCTGATCGACACTGAACGTCGCAAGCGCCTGCTGCTGGAACAGGCCCAGAACGACCGCGAGATGGAAAAGCGGGTTGCGCAACTCGTGCAGGATTTCGAGCATCAGGCGCAGTTGGAGCCGTCTGTTGCCGCGCCGCGTGAATCATCCGAGCCACGGGCCGGGGCGGGCGTTACGGCCCGGCGGGTGCTGGCGACCTCCGGACGCGGCAGCGCCCGGGAAGACAAAACCGCTCGTGGCAAAACCGATCCGGAGCCGGAGACCTATGCGGACATTCCGGCTTCGTCGATGTGGAATGTCGTCCCGGTCGACGATCCGGCCGATGAGCCAGAGATCGAAGAAGTCGAAAGCCCAGAACTCCCAGATACGGCGTTCAACCGTTTCTTCGCCGGCTCACGTGTTTTGCGCATCTTCGGGGTCACCGTCGGCCCAAGACTGAAAGAGGTGAGAAGGTGAGATCTCTGAGGGACGTCATCGTGCGCAAACGACCCCTGCCGCCGTCCGAGAAGACGCGCGATACGGGTGATGCGGAACAGGTTTCCGATTTCTTCGATCTCGTTGCCATGCGCGAGAAGCTCCAGGAACCCGACGGCGCCGGGGAACAGACGACGGGGTCGCGTGCCGATCCGCCGCAGGAGGAGGCGTCGGTAGAGGCCGAAGCGCCCGCCAGCCCCGCCACGAAGAAGCAGATATGGGACATCGAGCCGGACGAACGCGACGAGGATACGGCCCGCTTGGCGCAAAGGCCGCAGAGGCGTGCGCCCGAGGGTCGGCATGCGGATGAAATGCTGCCGGCACGGGCCCTGACGGGGCTGGAACGCGACGGCGGCAAAGGCCCCGCGCTCACTGGCGCGGCGCGGGTGAAGACGCGGATCATCGGTTTCCACGCCGGCGGCGCTGAAAACGACGTCTTCGCCGCCGACCGGGCAACGCCGTCCGCGAGAGGCCAATATCCGGTCGGCTGGCTGGTGGTGGTCGACGGTCCGGGACGGGGCGCGTCGTTCACGATCGGGACGGGCGTCTCGACCATCGGTCGTGGCGCGGACCAGACGGTTTGCCTCGATTTCGGCGACACCAGCGTCTCGCGCGAGAACCACGCCCTGGTCGCCTACGATGACGAGCAGAACAAGTTCTTCGTCGGACATGGCGGCAAGTCGAACATCGTTCGCCGGAACGGCAACCCCGTGTTGGCGACCGAAGATCTCGCCGATGCCGACCTGATTCGGATCGGCAAGACGACCCTTCGTTTCGTGGCTTTGTGCGGACCGGATTTCACCTGGGGCCCGACGGAAGACAGGCAGGAAACCGATGCCCGGGAAGACTGAGATTGCGATCGACGCCGCGTCGGCGCTGTGTCTCGGCGCGCGGTCTCGTCAGGAGGACGCGCTCGCGACCTCGTTCTCGCTGGGCTCCGAACTCGGTTTTGCGGTGCTGTCGGACGGTATGGGCGGACATGCCGCCGGGGATGTGGCGAGCCGGATCATCGTCGCCGAGATCTTCGCCGAGCTGACGCTCGGGGTTGACGATCCCGGCTTGGCCGAAGCCGAATTGCCGGAGCTTCTGCGCAGCGCGGCAAACGTCGCGAACCGCCGCATCCGCGCGCGGATCGACGCGGCGCCCGAGACCGCCGGGATGGGCGGCACGGTGATCGTGGTCGTTGTGATCGAGGACCGTCTCTACTGGCTGTCGGTCGGGGATTCGCCGCTCTATCTGTTTCGCGACGGGCAGCTCACGCGCCTGAACGACGACCATTCGCTTGCTCCGCAGATCGACCTGATGGTCAGGGAGGGCCTGATCGACCCGGAAGTGGGCCGCAATCACCCTCAGCGCAATTGCCTGACCTCCGCGCTGATCGGCGGCGAGATCCCTTCGATAGATTGCCCGGACCAGCCGTTCACGTTGCGGAGCGGCGATCTGGTGCTGGTCGCCAGCGACGGCCTCCAGTACCTGCCCGACGATCGGATCGCGGCGGTGCTCGGGCGGACGGGCGGCGAGCCCAGCGCCACGATTGCCGGCGCCCTGATGGCGGGTGTCACGGGGCTGGCCGACCCGGAACAAGACAACATCTCGGTCATCGTGCTGAAGGCGACCGACACGGCGGCTGAACGGCGTCTGGCGCCGATCGCCTGGTTGTCACCAGCGACCATACTGCGTGCATGGACCGGCGCGATCGCACCGGCGCGGCACCTCGGGACAAGGAGCTGATCCCGTGGCATCGCTCGCGCCCTGCACCTGGAAGACGCTGGACGAACTCGAGGCTGTGCTCGGCTCTGCAGCGATTCCCCCGCGGATTGCCCGAAGCTGCGAAGAGCTTGTCGAGAGACTGCGCCGTCCGGTCCGGGTGGGGCTAATCGGGTTCGAAGCCCGGCAGCGCAAGCGCCTTCTCGGCGCGCTTCTCGGGATCGAGGTTCTGCCGGACCGGATGACATGGCCCACCGTCGAGATCGGCTTTGCCGAGCGGCCGCACACCAGGGCAACGCTGGCCGACGGAAGTACCCTCGCCGCCGAAGGACTGCCGCGCGCCGAACTTCTCGGGCAGGAGCCGGTCTTCCTGAAGATCGGGGCTCCTGTCGACGCGCTGCGGCGCATGACGTTTCTTCACCTCGCGGCCGGCGAAGACGCGGAGGAACAGTCGGCTGCCTTGCGCTGGGCGGCGCGCCGGATCGACTTTGCCCTCTGGTGTACCCGCGACTTCTCCGCGCTCGAGGCCCGGATTTGGAACGCGGCCGCGCCTGAACTGAAGAACCACGCCTATCTTGTTGCCTTCGCGCCGGAAGCCGGGGCCGGCAGTCTCGGTGCCCGAACGCCGCCGGATTTCGAACGGGTGGTGTTCCTGCCGGACGAAAACGCCAATCGCGGATCCGATGATGCGGATATGAAGGCCGGCGCCCGCAGGCTTTTCGATAAGCTCGCCGCCGATATAGATGATGCCGTTGCAGAAGACCTCGATGCCGCGCGTTTGCTGCTGCGTCAGTGCGATCAGGGGATCGCCGCGCCGGGGCCGGATGCGGGCCCGACGCCCGTCGATGTCGATCGCCCGTCCCCGGTGACGGCGGATCGATCGGACATACCCGCATCGTCCGACCTCGCCGGGCTTCTTTCCGAACCGCTCCTCTATCTCAGGCGTACCTCGCGCGACCTCTTCGAGGCTTTGGAATGGCACGACGCGGACTCCCCCGACTGGGCGGGCGACGTCCTGGAACGCTGCTGCGAAGTCACTGACGGGCTTCGGGACCGCGCTGCGGACTGGCCGGAAGACGAAGAGCCGGTGCTGGCGCTCCGGGGGATGATCGACGATGCCGCCGATATGGCGACGCTGCTCCAGATCGAGGGCGGCCCCGAGCAGGCGCAGGACGCGGCCGCGCTCCTGCTTCAACTCCGTTCCGCGTTCGAGGCAAGCCTGGTGCGTTCCGCAATGCCCCTGAATTGAGGAGATCGACGATGAATGCCGAACGAGATACCGCAGGGGCAGTCGACGTACCCGAGGGCGACCTGATCCGGTCGGCGTTTTCCGGACTGCAATCATTCGCGGAACGTATCCAGAAACTCGATACCGCGGTGGACGCGATCGCCGATGCCGGCGGAGACACCGCCCGCGCTGCGACGCGGAAGCTCAAGCGTCAGATCCGGAGCTTCGAGCCTTCGGTGACGATGATCGGACAGGTCAAGGCCGGCAAGACCACCTTGGTCAACGCACTGGCGGGCTGGCCCGGCCTCTTGCCAGCCGACATCAATCCGTGGACCTCGGTTGTGACCTCGCTCCACCTCGATCCCGCAACCCGCACGGGTTCGGGAAAGGCGAAGTTCCGATTTTTCGACGAAGAGGAATGGGCCCGGCTGCTCAACAGGGGCGGGCGCGTGGGGGAACTTGCGGCCCGCGCCGGCGCCCACAAGGAACTCGAGAAGGTGCGGCGCCAGCTTGAGGAGATGCGCGAGAAGTCGCGCCAAAGGCTCGGCCGGAAGTTCGAGATGCTCATGGGGCAGGAGCACGAATACGGCTATGTCGACGAGGAACTTGTGCAGCGCTACGTCTGCCTCGGTGACGATGCCGGCGACCAGGGCGGCGCCAGCCAGCAGCAGGGCCGGTTCGCCGACATCACGAAGTCGGCCGACCTCTATCTCGGGCAACCCGACCTGCCGCATCGGCTCTGCATCCGCGACACACCCGGTGTGAACGACACGTTCATGATCCGCGAGCAGATCACCGTCAATGCCATCCGCGAGAGCCGGCTGTGCGTCGTGGTGCTGTCCGCGCACCAGACCCTGTCGACCGTCGACATGGCGCTGATCCGCCTGATCTCCAACATCCGCTCGCGCGAGGTGATCATCTTCGTCAACCGGATCGACGAACTGAACGATCCCGTTCGGGAGACGGAAGAAATCCGCAAGAGCATCGTTTCCACCCTCGACGCGCTCAACGGTCCGACCGATGCGGAAATCATCTTCGGCAGCGCGTACTGGGCGGTCCACGCCTTGGCGCAGACCTACAAGGATCTGGGCAAGGCGAGTTCGAAGGCGCTGATCGACTGGGCGGAACACCGGCTGAACTCCGGCGAGGTTCCCGGAACGGTGCAAGAGACGATCTGGAAGATCTCGGGCATTCCGGCGCTCTGCGCGGCGATCTCCTCCCGGATCGATTCCGGCGAGGGGGCCGAGTTCGAGGAGCGCATCGTCCGCTCTGCGCGGAACGTCGCGACCAGCATCGAGGCGTCTCGGCAAGTCACGGCGAAACGCATCGACGGCGATGCGGTGGCGCCCGTCGCGCCCGCCGATATCGGCCGTGAACTCGACGCCATAGCCGCGCGCAGCCTCGGTCTTCTTGATGCCGAGATGGGCAAGCTGATCTCTGGGCTCGACAGCCGTCTCGCGGGCGCGCGCCGATCCTTCCTTGGCCGCGCGACAGCCTCTCTGATCCGCCACCTCGAAGACTTCGGCGATCACGAGATCTGGCAGTACGATCCGGCGGGGCTGCGGCTCCTCCTGAGCTCGGCCTACCGGGTCTTTTCGGCAAAGGCGGTGAACACCAGCGAGAAGATCTTCGCGACCACCGCCGACGAGATCCGGACACTCTATATCAGGGCGTTCCAGATTTCCGAAGACACCGCGGCGATCGAGGCCCCCGTGGTGCAAAACCCGCCTCCGCCGGTCATCCTCGGCAGTACGATCGCGCTGGATGTAAAGGGGAACTGGTGGACGAGCTGGTGGCGTCGCCGGAGAAGTTACCAGATGTTTGCCGAGGAGTACTCGGCGCTGATCGACGCCGAGATCGAGCCCTTCCTGGTCTCTCTCCGCGCCGATCATGCGGAGACCTTTTCTCTCGCCACCAGGCAGATCCTCACGGAATTCATCGACGCCCAGCGGGCGCACCTTCTCGAACTCGCGAACCAGACCGAGATCGGGGTCGACAAGCTCAGGCAGCGCGCCGAAGCGGCCGCGACGGATCGACGGAACACGCTCAACGACACCGTCGTGTTCCTGTCCGAATTGAAACCGCGAAGCGAATGGAGGGCTGCGGAATGACGGCCGAGTTCATGTCCGTAAACCCGGTATTGCGCCGGAAACCCCGGATCGTCCTGATGGGCGAATTCTCCGCAGGCAAGAGTACCCTGGCAAACCTGTTGATGAACGATGACTATTCGCCCGTGCAGGTGACGGCGACACAGATGCCGCCGGTCTGGTATGCGCAAGGTGACGGCCCCGCGCTTCGCATCGCGATGGACGGGTCGGAAGAACCGCTCGACTCCGATGAGGCCGGCGCGATCTCGGTCCGCAACACCCGCGCGATCCGGAAGTTCGTGGCGGCCGAAATTCTCGAAGCCTGCGACATCATCGACATGCCCGGCAGTTCCGACCCGAACATCACCGAAGACATCTGGCAGCGCATGTTGCCGCTGGCCGACGCGGTGATCTGGTGTACGCCCGCCACACAGGCCTGGCGCCAGTCCGAGGCGGCGCTGTGGGAGGAAGCGCCGGGGCGCCTGTTCCCGCGAAGTCTGCTTCTGATCACCCGTATCGACAAGGTCTTGTCCGAGGCGGACCAGCGGCGCCTGATTGGCCGCGTTCAACGGGAGGCGGGCCCGATGTTTCGCGAGGTCATCCCGGTGTCTCTCATCGAGGCACAGGACGCCGTCGACGACCCGGACGCATGGCGTTCATCCGGTGTGGAGGCCGTACTGGCCGGGCTGGGGGAGATCATCGCCGAGGTCGAACGGGGCCTCGCCTTAGAGCCGCAGACCGATCCTTCGGACCTGTTCGCCGCGAACCCGGTGGAACCCGATGAGGTCGGCGCGGAGGCGCCCATGCAAATCCATCCCGCACCCGTTGAGCCTGCGCCTGTTGCGCCCGCACCCGACGATGCCGACACCGTCGCATCCGCTCCGGATGCGGCCGCCGCCATGCCTGAAGCCGCGGAGGAGGCGCCGACCGTCCGGGTGGTGCCGAGGCGCGTCGTGGCGCGAACGGGCGGGCAGGCGCAGAGCCAACGGCCCCGCCGGGCTGCAACCGGTTCGCTGATCTAGCCGCGTGGTCCGCGGCGGTCCGGGCTTGTCGCGACCGGCCGGTTGACGCAAGATCGCGCTCTGACACCAGAGGAAGCCAATCGGCCAGCCGATGACCCCAACTGCACTCAATGCCTTTCGCCGGAATGTCCGGGACTGTGAACTCGCGGTCTACGTGGATCTGGACTCGCGGACCGTGCTCAGTTCCGACGGCGCCTTGCAGTTCCCGCAGGAATACCTCGACGCGCTGTGCGCCTGCGCCGCCGACCTGTTTGACGCGGCACCGAAAGGCGAGGGGCCGGTCGAACATGTGCTGTTCCTGTCGCCAACAGGCAGCCGGAGCTTCTTCCGGAACCTGGCAGAACCGAACGAGGCGTTGTGCTGCATGTGCGCGGCCGAGGTCGCCGTGGAAACGCTGATCGAAAACGCCCGCGCGGCCCTTGCCGGCGGAGCGTCCGCGCAATGAGCGATTTCGGACGGGTGAAGGCAACGCTCAGGCGGGCGGCGCGGGACGGAGCCGGGCAATCGGGCCGGGTCGAGTATGTGACCGCGCGGGACGGTGTCGCGCGCATCCTCGACGAGGTCGATGTTTCGGTCCTTGGCCAGCGCCTCGGTTTCGAGTTCGACGACGGGTCGTGCCTGCGCTGCGAAGCGTCGGGGCGACGGTTGCTGCGGTTGCTGGCGCCACGCCCACCGGGCTTGACGAAAGAGCAGATGGCGCTCTTCGACCGCGATGAACTGGCCGCCGACACCGCGCCGGTGCTTTCCAGCCTCTTCGTCCGCCTCTGCGAAAGAGGCGCCGGATTTTCCCGCACCGCAGAACCGATCGGCGGGGGAGCCGACCCTGCGCCGGGCGGCGTCGAGCCGGCGGCGATCGCCGAGGCGGCGGGCTTGCCGGTCGGATCTGTGCCCGAAACAGGCGAGGCCACGCCGCACGCGGCGTTCCTCGACGCGCTCCGACCGATGTTGCGGGCCGCGATCCTGATCGACGGCGACGATTCCTCGCTGATCCTCGGCGGGGAGGAGGAGGCGGCGTTGCTCGTCGACTGGGTCGAGAATTCCCTTGTGAACCTGCTGTCACCCGGCTTTGCTTTGCTTGGAACACTCGAAACGAACGGGATTCTGGTCTTCGACTTGTCCGAAGCGGCCGGACGCCACATGCTGGTGGCCGGCCGGCGCGGCAGCCTCCTGGTTGCGACGGTGAAGGGCGGCGACGCGGCGGCGACCCTCAATCTCTGGCGGACGCACTCCCGATCAAGGTCCGCTTGAGGCGGGCAAAGGTATTATTGGCGGCCGCGCCGGCCCGTATCCTCAACCGCGCAATCTTGCGCCCGCCGGGTCGAATGCCGGTTCGGCGAGGATGACCCCGCGATGCGGCCGCCCCAGGACGGCCACCGACACCGCGGTTCCGGCGACCGCGCTTGGCGTCTTGATGAAGCCGAGCGCAAGCGACTTGCCGACCGAGAAGCCATAGGCGCCGGAACTGACCGGGCCGGCCGGCGAACTGTCGGGCAGTAAGATCGGCTCACCGCCCGAAGCGTCGGCGATATCCGCCTCCACCTCGATCATCACGAGTTTTTCGCGCGGGGCCTTTTCGGCCAGCGCGGCATAGGCCGCCTTGCAGAGGAAGTCGGGCTTGTCCATCTTGATCAGCCGGTCGAGGCCCACTTTCGGCGGACAGTATTCGGGGCTGTATTCGCGGTCCCATGCCCCCGTATCCCGTCTCCGCCTCAAGCTCCTTGTAGAGCTTCATCATGCAATACCGGATCTTGGAGATGTTGTTGTTGTCGTGCAGGCCCTGGATGTTCGCAGCCGCGTCGCAGGCGGAGCCCGAAGTGAGTTTGTCGCGCTCCAGCAGCACCACATCGGTCCAGCCGAGCTTGGCGAGATGGTAGAGGATCGAACATCCGACCAACCCGCCACCGATCACGACCGCCTGTGCATGCGTCTTCATCGCAAGCTCCCGCGAGTTGAGACGCCACGATCATATCCAATGGCTTCACGCCGAAATCCAGTCGTCTTTGTGCGATCGGCCAGATGATTGGCGAAACTCCGTTCAGCCCGCGCACTGGCTTGTGCCGCTTCCCGGTCAGCCGTCGGCTGAGGCAAGATGTCCGGCACTCATGGGCGAAACCCCCAGATCGAAACCATCCCCTCGTCAGGCGCGGACAGCCCGATCACGACGATCACCGCCACTCCGCTCAGAAGGTAGTAGGCCGCGCAGGGGTCGGAAATGCCGAGCGCGAATGGCAGCACCAGGAACAAGACGCCGACGTTCGGAATGAACGGCGTCACGACAAGCGACAAGGTGACGGGATCGTTGAGTCAGGTGCGAACGGTCAGCCGCGCAGCGTCGCGTCTTCCCCGGCCTGACGAAAGGCGGCGGGGGAAACGCCAACTTCCTTCTTGAACACCCGGCTGAACGCGGATTCCGAGGCGTAGCCGGCAACGTCGGCCGCTTCCGCCACGCTCGCGCCGCGCGCCGCCAGAGCGTCCCGCGCGATCTGCATCCGCCATGATGTGACATAGGCCATAGGCGTGATGCCCAGCCGCGCCGAAAAGCGTTCGGCAAAACCGGTGCGGGACAGGCCCGCCTCGCGGGCGAGCTTCTCCACGCTCCAATCCGCCGCCGGCGCCCGGTGGAACCCCGCAAGCGCGCGGGCGAGGTGCGGGTCCGCGAAACCCGCTACCCCATCTTCACCGGACGCGGTCTGCTCGATATGGGCACGGATCGCCTGCGCAAAGATCGCCTCGGACATCTTCAGTGCGATCAGATCCCCGCCAAGCCGCGCCCCGCCGGCCTCTGCCCCGATCACGCGTAGAGTGGCCTCGAGCCAGGAACCGGCTTCGTCGCCGTAGCCGCGCAGGTGAATGAACGGGGGGAGGCGTTCGAAGAGGATATGCCTTGACCCCTCGGCCAGCGCGAAATGTCCGCAGATGAGCTGGGTGTCGCGCGGCGCCCCGTCGCCTCCCCAGACCAGCGTCCCGTGCCCCGGAAACCCCGACTGCGACAGAACGTCATCGAGTGGCAGCGCCTCGTCCGGGCCGGTGTGACGGCACGACAGCACATGGGCGGCGCCGTGCGGGATGATGATCAGATCGCCCTGTGCGAGGATCACCGGGTCTGGCTGACCCGCGACGCGCACCATCGCCTCGCCCCTGTGGGCGAAGTGAAATCGCGCAACGTTACGAAAGGCCGGGACCCGCACGCCCCACGGCTCGGTGAAGCTCGTGCGGAAATAGAGCGTGCCGCGCAACGACAGGCGCGTGAAAATATCGCTGAGCAGGTCCAACATGCGGACGAGGCTAGTCTGCTTTCGACACACGCGTCCAGCAGGCTGGACGATCTCACAGATATTCCGGACGTTCCCGCATCAGGCGGCCGGGATGGCGCCGGTCCGGCCGGGGGCGGAATGGGGGACGATGAGCAGGTTGGCGTCGCGGTCGCGCAGAAGTTCAGGGGCGATCTGCCAGTATCTGGCGACGACCTCCGGTGCGAACGCGGCATCGGGGCTGTCCTGGCAGATCAGCCGGCCCTCGGCGAGCAGTACGATCCGGCCGCAGAAGCGCGCGGCCAGGCTCAGGTCGTGGAGCGCGGCGATAACCGCGGTCCCGGTTTGGCGTGCGTGGGTGCGCAATGCCTCGAGCGCCGCGAGCTGGTGGTGAAGATCGAGCGCCGAGGTCGGCTCATCCAGTGCCAGAAGGGCGCTGCCGCGAAAGATCCGCTGGACCAGAAGAACGCGCTGTTGCTGTCCGCCCGACAGCGCCTGCATCGGTCGCGCCGAGAGTGTATCGAGACCGAACCGCGCAAGGATGGCCTCCGCCTCGGTGATGGCGCCGGACGGAATGCGCCAGCCGATCTCTTCCCGCCGCCCGAGAAGCACGCAGTCGAGCACGCTGAGTTCAGAGCGCACCTCGAACGCCTGTGGCAGAAAGCCGATCTCCCGTCGTCCGAGAACACGCGCCCCGTCACGCACCGTGACCCGTTCGCCGGCAAGCCCGGCGATGGCACGCAAGAGCGTCGACTTGCCGGCGCCGTTCGGACCGACGATCGCGGTCAACCCCCCGCGCGGCACGCTGAGTTGCATCCCCTCCAGCACCGTCTGTCGGCTCCGCCGCAGCGCCGGAGCGTCGATCTCGAACACGGGGCGGTTCATCTAGGTTTCCTTGTGTTTCAGGATGACGAGGGCAAGCATCGGAATGCCTGCGATGGCGGTCACGATTCCGACGGGGATCGCGGCGCCGGTGGACAGAAGTTTTGCCGCAACCGAAGCGGACGACAGGATCACGGCACCGGTGATCGCCGCGAGCGGAAGCGCGTAGCGATGGTCTTCGCCCACGATGGCGCGGGCGACATGGGGTGCGATCAGCCCGACGAAGCCGATGGTCCCGGTGAAGGATACGGCGGCGGCGGTCAGCGCGGCAGTGATCAGGAAGACCCGGCGGCGCAGCGCGTCGGTATCGAGGCCAAGGCTCTCGGCATTCGCCTCGCCCATGCGCAAAGTGGTCAGCGCCCAGGTCTCCCGCGCGATGAAGGGCAGGCAGAGCGCGACGATGACGCCCGAGACCTTGACGGCCGTCCAGTTGGCCTTGAGGAGCGACCCGAACAGCCAGAACACGATCTGCTGCAGCACTTCGGGCGACGCCATGAACTGGACCAGCGACTGGAGCGACTGAAAGAAGAAGAGCACGGAGATGCCCGCGAGGACAAGGATCTCAGGGGCGCTGCCCTTGAGGCGGGAAACGACCCAGACGAGTACAGTCGCGAGCAGGGTGGACGCGAAGGCGCAGGCTGGGGTCAGGAGCCATCCCGGCACCGGCAGCGCCAGTGCCGAGCCGAACATGAGCGCCAGCGCCGCACCAAAGCCCGCTGCCGCCGAGAATCCGAGCGTGAACGGCGAGGCGAGCGGGTTGGCGAGGATCGTCTGCATCATCAGCCCCGCGAGGCCGAGCGCACCGCCGACGATCAGCGACATCACCGTCTGCGGCAGGCGAATCTGAAACAGGATCGCGGCCGCGGCGCGGTCGGCGCCTTGGGGCCCGGAGAGTGCGGTTCGCCACAGGTCATGCGCCGACATGCCGGACGGGCCAGTCATCAGATCGACCAGCACGAGCGCGCAAAGCGCGAGGAGGGCGACGGCCAGCGCCGCCCCCCGGTATCGCGCCCGCGCCCGCCAAGCGGTGGATGCGGCCGGTGCAGGCCCGGATAGGCTCATTTCAGCTGCGTCACGAACTGGCCGTCGGCCGTGACCGGCATCCATTTGCCATAGTAATCGGCCAGTTCCTGCGCCGGATCGACATCGGCAAAGGCCACGGGGTAAAGCGCCTTGGCGATCATCCTCGCATACACGAAATCCGACAGCGTACGGTTGCCGCCGTGGTAGATGCCGTAGACCTGCTTGTTGCGGATCGCGGGCAGGTCGGACCAGCCGGCGCGGTTCGCATAGGCCGCCATCTTGGGCTGCGCCGCCTCGTCGCTCGTGCCGAAACCGAGCAGGACCGCCTCGGGCTTTCCAACCCATTCGGACCCGGCGAGCAGGATCACGTCAGGCTGTTGGGCGATGACGTATTCCGGGGAAAGCGGGCCCCAGTTCTCGATCTGACCTTTTGCGATATTCTCGCCGCCCACGAGGTCGATCACGCCGGCCCACATGCCCTTGCCGTAGCTGTTGCCAATCTCGCCGGGGCCTTTCTGCGCCAGCTCGACATAGATCTTCTTGTGCGAGGGACCGGCCTTGGCGACACGGGAGAGCGTGTCCTCGGTCTTGGCCTGATACATCGCGGCCAGCGCCTCGGCCCGCTCGGGCTGGCCCATCACAGCGCCGAGGACGCGGGTCGACATCATGTGCCGGTCCAGCGTCTGGGCATTGTAGTCGAGCGCCACGACCTTGATGCCCGCGGCCTCGATCTGCGCCAAGCCCGCCTCTCCGAGGGCGGCGGTCTGCCAGCTTGACAGGACCGCGACCTCGGGCCGCGCCGCGATCAGCGCTTCGACCGAGAAGGTGTTGTCGTCTGAATTTCCGAAGTCGGGCAGGGTTGCGAGTTGGGGGAACCGGGCAGTATAGACCGCCCACTGTCCGGGGCGCCAATCGGCCCAGGGCGCCCGCGAAAGCGCCACGATCTTGTCGGCGCCCTCCGCCCCCGCCACGGCAAGGTAGTCTTCATAGTAGAAGCCGAGCGCCACCCGGTCGGGAACATGATCGAGAGTGACAATGCGTCCGTCGAGGTCGGTTACGGATATCTCGGCGCGGGCGGGAGCGGCGAGAAGAAGGGCGGCAAGGGCCGCGAAAGTTGCGAGTTTCATGATCGTCTCCAATGGGTGGACGTCGCGCCGCGCATGGCGGCGGCGAACGGTCGGAAAGGTCAGGCCGGGGCCCGACACGAGCCGGAAGAGATGCGGGATCGGTGGCGCCGCGCGGCAATCCGCCCGCGCAACGCGCCCGCGGGCGCGATGCGATCGGGCGACGCCGCGGACATCGCTGGGGCGGCAAGCCCCGATTGGTCAGAGAATTGGCGGTCCGCGCGGTTGCGCAGGGCGCCATGCGGCCTCCAGAACTGGCCGCGCCGCGCTGTGGCCGGGGACAAAGGCGCTGAACTCGGCCGGTCGATGCAGGCCGGTGGCGTCACTTTGCGCGCCCATGAGCGCGAGCGTCACCGCGAGGCATTTTCCGACTTCGTGATTGCGTTCAGGCAGGGGGCCCTGCTCGCGCAGTGTTCCGTCCACGCCCATCCAGATATCGCGCGGCCCGTCTTCGGTGCAGAGCATAAGACGCGTGCCGTCGCCGCCCGCCACGCGCATCATGCCTTGCGGAACGACGCCGGATAGCCACAGCGACAGCACGAGGAGTGCAGGTAGCAGCCGCGCGAACATCTATAGCCCCTCGCTTATGCATGGGCCCGCTGCCTGCCCGGGTCGAATGCGGTGTGCGTACCACAACGTCATGCGCTCTCCTTACCCGACAGCGTAATGCAAGAGTTTGATTTTTCTCAAGCCATTGCAATTCAGACCGGGCTGCGTCCCGACGCCGCAACCCGGCCCACGGGTCGGCGTCGACCGTCAGCCGCGAAAGGCCCGCTCCACGGCGTGAATTCCGTCGAGCGCCTGAAGGAGGAGCGGCGTGCTGGTGAAATCCGGCCAGGTCGACACCTTCACCGCGACAAGGCCGGCATCGGGGGCGACGTAGATCATCTGTCCGAAGATTCCGAGGCAGAGGTGGCGCGGGCGGTCGCGATCCTCGATCCAGAACTGGTTCCGGTAGCAACCGTTCGGGAACTCCACGCGCGCACTGTCGTCGAAAAGCCCGTGCGCGCCGTGCCGCACATCCTCGACCCAGGCGCGCGGGATCACGTGGCGACCCTCGACCATCCCGTCGTTCAGAAGCGCCAGCGCGAACCGGGCGAGGTCGCGGAGCGAGGCGCTGATCCCGCCGCAGGCCAGACCGTAGCCGGCGGAATCGACGGTGATGTTGGCGTCCTCCTCGCAGCCGAGCGGTTGCCAGAGCCGTCGGGAAATGATCTGCGGCAGGCGCTGGCCGGTCACGCGTTCGACCGCATGGCCGAAGACGTCCGTCTCGATGGAGCGGTAGCTGAACCGCGCCCCGTGCTCGGCTTCGGCGACGGTGAGGCCGAGGATCTGCTCCCACATGCATGCGGGCCAGTCCGAGACATCAACCCCCTCCGGAGCCGGCTTCCAGCCGGAGGCATAGTCCATCTTGCCGACATCGCTGTCGCGGGCGGCGTAGGTTTCGTCGAAGCGCACACCGGAGGTCATGTCGAGGACATGCTGCACTGTCGCCCCGGCCCAGGCGGTTCCGGCCAGTTCGGGCAGGTAATGGGTGATCGGCGCCGCCGGGTCGATCAGGCCCTCGGAGAAGAGCCCGGCAGCGGCGGTCGCCGTGATCGACTTCGACACCGACTGCAACAGGTGCAGCGAGCGCGGCCCCATGCCGTTGTGATAGCTCTCATGGACGATGCGGCCATCCACCGCGACCAGCATCGCGTCGGTATAGGTCTCATCGAGCATCTGGCCGAAGCTCGTGGTGGTGCCGTGGCGGTCGCTATAGGTCAGGTCATCGAGCCGGCCCGCGCCGGCGGGTAGCGGCGACACCGTCTCGCCGCGCCGGATCGGGGCGGTCGGCATCATTTCCGTCACGCGCTGGAAGGTCCACCGGTTCCAGGGCGGCCGGTCCCAGTCGATGCGGGGCACGCGCCATTCGGGCGGCGGCGGCGCACCCAGCATGATCGGCGGGGTCGGGTCCGAATTCCGGTAGCTCGTCATCGCGTCAGTCTCCTCCTGCCCGGCTCGGCCCCCGCGGTCTTCGCCTCATTCTCAGCAAATTTCCGCGCTAAGGAAGCCCCGGTCACAAGAAAACGGGCAGAGACATGTTCCAGGCCGAGAGCAGAGCCGCAACGGGGCCGGGGATCATGATCCCGGTGATCTTCACCGCGACGATCTTTCTCAGCGCGTCGCTTCTTTTCTTCGTGCAGCCGCTTTTCGCCAGGATCGTGCTGCCGCAGATCGGCGGGGCTCCGGCGGTCTGGACCACGGCGATGCTCTTTTTTCAAAGCGTGTTGATCGGCGGCTATCTCTACGCGCATCTCGTGACCCGCTATCTGCCGGTGCCGGCACAGATCGCGGTGCATCTGCTCTTGTGGGTTTCCGCCCTCTGCTTCCTGCCGCTTGCGATCCCGGAGGGCTGGCGATACGAGCCGGGAACGCCGGCGGTCTGGCAGACACTGGCGCTCTTCGGGCTCGGCGTCGGGGTGCCGTTCGCGGTCCTCTCCGCCAACGCGCCCCTGATCCAGTTCTGGTATGCCCGAAGCGACGGGCCGTCATCCGACGATCCCTATTTCCTCTACGGTGCGAGCAACCTCGGATCGCTCGCAGCCCTTCTCGCGTTCCCGCTTGTGGCCGAACCGCTCTTCGGCGCGACGCTGATCGGGAAAGGCTGGGCTATGGGCTTCGTCGCGCTCGGCGCTTTCCTCCTGGCCAGCGGGGTCAGCGCTACGCGGGGCAGCGGCTGGACCCCAGTTCGGGCCGAGGCGCCTGCCGCGCCGGTCGGTCTTGGCCAGATCGGGCGCTGGACGCTCCTGGCGTTCATACCGTCTTCGATGATGCTGGCTGTGACAACGAAGATCAGCACCGATATTGGCGCGATCCCGCTTGTCTGGGTCATCCCGCTGTCGCTCTATCTCCTGAGCTTCGTGCTGACCTTCACCCGCCGCCCGCTGATGTCCCTTGGCGTCCTGCGCATCTTTTATCTTGCCGCCCTCGGCTGGCTTGGCGCGGTCTTTACGGGCCTGAGCGGCGCGCATGTGAACCTTTATGGCGTCGCCGGCCTGATCGCGGCCTTTTTCGCGGTGGCGATGTTCGCCCATACGAGGCTCTACGACGCGCGGCCCGACGGACGGCACCTGACGCTCTTCTATCTCGTCATGTCCGTGGGGGGCGCGCTGGGCGGGCTCTTCAACTCCATCATCGCGCCGGTCGTCTTCGACAGTCTCGCCGAGGGCGGAGTGACAACGCTTCTCGCGGCGACGCTCGTTCTCAGCAAGGAAATGCGCCTGACGCGGGGCCTCGCGACGCGGGGCGCGGTGGCGGGCGCCATCGCGGCGCTGCCGCTGATCCTTGCCGTGACGGTGTTCGGCATCGCCGACTGGCTCACCCTGAAGCTGGTGATGTTCGGTCTTGCCGCCGTCGTTGCGGTCCTTCTGCGCCGCACGGTGCCGGCCGCAGCGCTTGCCGCCGGGATCGTGACGGTCAGTGGAACCTACCTGATCCCCGACGGTGATATCTTCCGCGATCGCAGCTTCTTCGGGACCCATCGTGTCATGGACGGGGACGGGATGCGCCACTACGCGAACGGCACCACGATCCACGGGGCCGAGCGGCTGTCCGATTACAGCAGGGCGAAGCCTCAGCCGCTCTTCTACTACCACCCGAACGCACCGATGGCGCGGGTTCTGACCTCGGATATCGGCCGGTCCGCGAAGAGCGTCGGCATCGTCGGGCTCGGTGTCGGATCGCTGGCCTGCTACCGGAACGAAGGTCAGGATTGGCAGTTCTACGAAATTGACGCGGTGGTGGACCGCATCGCCCGCAATCCCGATTATTTCACCTTCATGTCGGCCTGTGCCGGGGATGCCCCCACGCATCTCGGTGATGCCCGGATGGTGTTGGCCGCGCAGGAGGGGCTGAAATACGACATCCTGATCATCGACGCCTATGGCTCCGACGCCGTGCCGATGCATCTGACCACGCATGAGGCGATGCAGCTTTACCTCGACCGGCTGGCTCCGGACGGCGTGCTCCTCTACCACATCACGAACCGCTACTACGCGATCCAGCGGCCGCTGGCGCGGAGCGCCGAGGCGCTCGGCCTGGTGGCGCGGATCGAGAACCATCCGGGCCGTCCCGACGTCGATCCCGGCGATACGGCGTCGCGTGTCGTGATGCTCGCCCGGAGCGAGGCGGCGCTGGGCGACATGGCGTCCGACGCGCGATGGCAGGAACTGCGCTCCGACGGAGAACGACTCTGGACGGACGACTTCGCGAACCTTCTTTCGATCCTCGAATAGGGCTTGCCCGCCCCGAGTTTGGGTGAGTTGGTAGCCGTCGGCTATACGGTTGATGGCAGAAAGCTGCCCTTCTCGGCGTCGATGAAGTTCCACACCGTTCGCATCGCCCCCGTCAGCGCGTGATCTTCGCGGTGAAGAAGGAACCAGTGCCGCATGATCGGCAGGCCGGGCACGTCGAGGGTGATGAGCCGTCCGGCCTTCAACTCCTCCGTCACCGTGTGCTGCGAGATCATCGCGATGCCGAGCCCGGCGATCACGGCCTGCTTGATCGTCTCGTTCGAACCCATCTCGGTCGTCTCATAGGGTCGCCCCTCGCCGATCCGGTCGAGGTACCGCGTTGCGAGGATCCGAGTGCCCGAGCCCGGTTCGCGCATGATGATCGTTTCGGAGAGGAGATCTTCCGGCCTCAGATTGGTCGCGCGCGCCAGCCGGTGCCCGGGCGGCGCGATCAGCACATGCGGGTGCTCGCCGATCGGCACGGCGACGACCGGGGGATCGCGCGGCGGGCGGCCCATGATCGCAAGGTCGATGGCGCTCTCATGAAGGGCCGAGATGATCGACGTGCGATTGCCGATCCTCAGGACGATCTCGATATCGGGATAGACCTCTCGCAGGCGGGCGACGAGGCCGGGGGCGAAGTATTTGCCGGTCGACACGACCCCAAGGATGACCGTTCCGGTGAACCCTTTCTGCAATCCGTCGATTCTGTGGATTGCCAGCTCGAAACCGGATTGCGCCCGGTGGAACGCGGTCAGAAGCGCCTCGCCCTCGGCGGTGCTTTCGAAGCCGGTCTGTCCCTTCCGCGACAATAGCGCGCAGCCGAAGTTGTCTTCGAGGGCCTTGAGTTGACTGTGCACGGCAGGTGCCGTCAGGCCCAATTCCTCAGCAGCGTGGCTGATTGAGCCGGTTCTGGCCACTGCATCGAGGGCCCTGAGCTGCTTGAATGTTAGAGCCGAAAGCCTCTTCATTCACTTTTTCCTAATCACAAGACAGAAAGTTTAAATTTTCTTATAGACACCAATAACCATGATCAAGCCTGTGTTTCACGTTGGGGAGAGGAGGCCCTGATGACGGATCGCAGCGCCCTTGAAGTGACAGACGGTATTCCGGCGGACCTCGCCGCGCCGATGAAAGCGCTCGCGGCGGTTGCCCGCGACCTCTCCATCCGGATCGCGCGCGGCCCGCTCGGCGGGGCGCTCGGCCAGCATGTTGGCGAGAATACCGATGGCGACCGTCAGAAGGCGCTCGACGTCATCGCCGACGAGGAATTCGCCGAGGCGCTGAAGGGCACCGGCATCCGCTGGTATGCCTCCGAGGAGCGTGACAATGTCATCCCGCTCGATGCAGACGGCGCCTACGCACTGGCGATCGATCCCCTTGACGGATCCTCGAATATCGACGTCAACGTTTCCATCGGCACGATTTTCGCGATGTTCGAGGCGAAGGATAATGCCGAGGCATCGTTCCTGCGCCCCGGACGCGAACAGGTCGCGGCGGGCTACTTCATCTACGGGCCGCAGACCGCGCTTCTCGTCACCTTCGGCGATGGCGTTCTGCACTTCGTGCTCGACCCCATGAACAGGGAATTCACCCTCGTGGACCGCGCGCAAAAAATGCCCGCCGCCTCGAGCGAGTTCGCGATCAATGCGTCCAACTACCGCCACTGGTCGAAGCCTGTCCGGGCCTATATCGACGACTGCCTTGCCGGTGATCAGGGGCCCGGCGCCAAGAATTTCAACATGCGCTGGGTGGCGTCGCTTGTCGCCGAGACCCACCGCATCCTGACCCGGGGGGGCATCTTCCTTTACCCCTCCGACAGCCGCCCCGGCTACGAGCGGGGCCGGCTGCGCATGGTCTACGAATGCGCGCCGATCGCGATGCTGATCGAACAGGCTGGCGGCCACGCCACCGATGGCAGCGATCGCATCCTCGGTCAGGCCGCGACCAGCCTGCATGCCCGAACCCCCTTCGTCTTCGGCACCGCCGACCAGGTCGACCGGGTCTGCGCCTATCACGATCTGCCCGACCAAGAGGTATCCGCCCTGTTCGGCACACGCGGCCTTTTCCGCGCCTGAGAGGATCCATGAGCAAGAAACATCCCATCATTTCGGTCACCGGTTCGTCAGGCGCGGGCACGACGACGGTAAAGTCCACCTTCGACCAGATATTCCGCCGCGAGGGGATCAAGGCGGTGTCGATCGAGGGCGATGCCTTCCACCGCTACGACCGCGCCGCGATGAAGGCCGAGCTGGAGCGGCGCAAGGCGGAGGGCGACCAGACATTCTCGCATTTCTCCTACGAGGCCAACGAGCTTGAGAAGCTCGAGGACGTCTTCCGCAAGTATGGAGAGACGGGGAAGGGCGAAACCCGCCACTACGTCCATGACAACGCGGAGTCCGAACGCTACGGCGTGCCGCCGGGCGAGTTCACCGGCTGGGAGGCCTTCGCCGACGGGTCTGACCTTCTTTTCTACGAGGGGCTGCACGGTGCGGTGGTTAACGACACCGTCAACCTTGCCGCGCATGCGGACCTGAAGATCGGTGTCGTGCCGGTCATCAACCTCGAATGGATCCAGAAGATCCATCGCGACCGGGCAAGTCGCGGCTACTCGACCGAGGCGGTGACCGACGTGATCCTGCGCCGGATGCACGCCTATGTGCACTGCATCTGCCCGCAGTTCACCGAGACCGACATCAATTTCCAGCGCGTGCCGGTGGTCGATACCTCGGACCCCTTCATCGCGCGCTGGATCCCGACGGCGGACGAAAGCCTTGTCGTGATCCGGTTCAAGAGCCCCCGCGGCATCGACTTCCCCTACCTCACCTCGATGATCCACGGGTCATGGATGAGCCGGGCGAACTCCATCGTCATCCCGGGCGGCAAGATGGACCTCGCGATGCAACTCATCTTCACGCCGATGGTCCACCGGCTCGTCCATGAATCGAAGCGCAGCTGAGGAGAAGACGATGAACCGGCCCGTTACGATGACGATGACCGCCGAGGACCGGATGGCGAACGCGATCCGGGCGCTGACGATGGACGCCGTGCAGGCGGCCAATTCCGGCCATCCGGGCGCGCCGATGGGCATGGCCGACGTCGCCACCGTGCTCTTCAACCGCTTCATCCGGATCGACCCTTCCGATCCCGTCTGGCCCGACCGTGACCGCTTCGTGATGTCGGCTGGTCATGGCTCCATGCTCGTCTACGCCATCCATCACCTGATCGGCTACGACGATATGGGGATGGATCAGATCAGAAACTTCCGCCAGATGGGCTACCGTACTGCCGGGCACCCCGAATACGGCCATGCCAAGGGGATCGAGACGACGACCGGCCCCCTCGGGCAGGGCATTTCCACCGCCGTCGGCATGGCGCTGGCCGAGCGGATGCAGAACGCGCGGTTCGGCGACGACCTGGTCGGCCACTTCACCTATGTCATCGCGGGCGACGGCTGCCTTATGGAGGGAATCAGCCACGAGGCGATCGACCTTGCGGGGCATCTGGGCCTCGGTCGGATGATCGTCTTCTGGGATGACAACGGCATCACCATCGACGGCAGCACGGATCTCTCCACCTCAACGGACCAGAAGGCGCGGTTCGCCGCTGCCGGCTGGCACGTTCAGGCCGCAGACGGTCATGACAAGGAGGCGATTGCCGCGGCAATCGGGGCCGCGCAGGCCGATCCACGCCCCTCGCTCATCGCCTGCAAGACGGTCATCGGCTACGGCGCGCCGAACAAGCAGGGCAGCCATTCTGTCCACGGCGCCCCGCTCGGCGCCGAAGAGGTGGCGGCGGCGCGCGCCATTCTCGGCTGGAACGCGGCGCCGTTCGAGGTGCCGCAGGACATCTACGAAAGCTGGCACGCCGTCGCCCGGCGCGGCCGCGCGGCGCGTGAGGAGTGGGCAAAGCGGCTCGAAGCCAACGAAAAAGCGGATGCCTTCCGCGCCAGCCTCGCAGCGCCTGATGCCCGCGCGCTCGACGCCGCGATCACCGCTTACAAGCAAAGGCTGTCCTCCCAGACGCCGAAGGTCGCGACGCGGAAGGCCAGCGAGATGGCGCTTGAGGTGGTGAACGCCACACTGCCGAACGCCATCGGCGGCTCCGCCGACCTCACCGGGTCGAACCTGACCCGCACGAAGGGGATGGAACCGATCACACCGGGAAGTTTCGGCGGCAACTACATCCACTACGGCATCCGCGAACATGGGATGGCCGCCGCGATGAACGGGATCGCGCTGCACGGAGGCTTCCGGCCCTATGGCGGCACCTTCCTCGCCTTCGCCGACTATTGCCGCCCGGCGATGCGGCTGTCGGCGCTGATGGGTGTGCCCGTCGTCTATGTCATGACCCACGATTCCATCGGACTGGGAGAGGACGGTCCGACCCACCAGCCCGTCGAGCAGATCGCGAGCTTGCGGGCCATGCCCAACATGCTCGTCTTCCGCCCCGCCGACGCGGTCGAAACCGCCGAGGCCTGGCAGATCGCCATTACCGAGGGGGCGGCGCCCTCCGTCCTCTGCCTCTCGCGGCAGAACCTGCCGACGGTACGCACGCACGATTCGGGCGAAAACCTCACGGCGCGCGGCGCCTATCTGCTGCGCGAAACGACGGGCCCACGCGACGTCACGCTCATCGCGACCGGATCGGAGGTCGAGATCGCGCTGGCCGCTGCCGACCTGCTTGCCGCCGAAGGCGTCGCGGCGGCGGTCGTCTCTGCCCCTTGCTTCGAGCTTTTCGCCAATCAGGATGCCGCGACCCGTGCCGAGGTCCTGGGCACGGCCCCGCGTGTCGGCGTCGAGGCCGCGATTCGGCAGGGCTGGGACGCGTTTCTGCGGCCCGAGGACGGGTTCGTCGGCATGACCGGCTTCGGCGCCTCGGCGCCGGCAGAGGTTCTCTACCGGCATTTCGGCATCACGGCAGAAGCCGTGGCGGAGGCGGCGAAAGGGCTGGTAGGCGAAAGGGAGCAGGCATGACGGTGAAGGTGGCGATCAACGGGTTCGGGCGGATCGGGCGGAACGTCCTGAGGGCGATCGTCGAGTCTGGGCGCAAGGATATCGAGGTCGTGGCGATCAACGATCTCGGCCCGGTGGAGACCAACGCCCATCTCCTGCGCTTCGATAGTGTCCACGGCCGCTTCCCGGCCGAGGTCACGACGACCGAGACCACGATCGATGTCGGCCGCGGGCCCATCGAGGTGACCGCGATCCGCAACCCCGCCGAACTGCCCTGGGCCCATATCGACGTCGTGATGGAATGCACCGGCATCTTCACCGACCGCGACAAGGCGGCGATCCACCTTGAGAACGGCGCCAGCCGTGTCCTCGTCTCGGCGCCCTCGAAGGGCGCCGACAAGACCATCGTCTACGGCGTCAACCACAAGACGCTGACGAAGGGCGACCTCATCGTCTCGAACGCCTCCTGCACCACCAACTGCCTCTCGCCGGTGGCGTCCGTCCTCAACGAGTCGGTGGGCATCGCCAAGGGCTTCATGACCACGATCCATTCCTATACCGGCGACCAGCCGACGCTCGACACGATGCACAAGGACCTCTACCGCGCCCGCGCGGCGGCCTTGTCGATGATCCCGACCTCGACCGGGGCGGCGAAGGCGGTGGGCCTCGTGCTGCCGGAACTCAACGGCAAGCTCGACGGCGTCGCGATCCGGGTGCCGACGCCCAACGTCTCGGTCGTCGACCTCGTCTTCGAGGCCGCGCGCGATACCAGCGTCGAGGAGATCAACGCCGCGATCCGCACCGCCGCCGACGGGCGCCTCAAGGGCATCCTCGGCTATACCGACCGGCCCAACGTCTCCTCCGATTTCAACCACGACCCGCATTCGTCGATCTTCCACATGGACCAGACCAAGGTCATGGACGGCCGCATGTGCCGCATCCTCGCCTGGTACGACAACGAATGGGGCTTCTCCAACCGTATGGCAGATACCGCCGTCGCAATGGGGAAACTGATCTGAAAATTCGGGAAAATCAGAAACAGGATAAGGACATGGCACTCATTACCCTCAGACAACTTCTCGATCACGCCGCCGAGAACGGCTACGGCGTGCCCGCCTTCAACATCAACAACATGGAGCAAGGCCTCGCCATCATGAAGGCGGCGGCGGCCTGCGACGCGCCGGTGATCCTGCAGGCAAGCCGGGGCGCGCGGTCCTATGCCGGCGACATCATGCTGCGCCATATGGTCGAGGCGCTGGCCGAGATGAACCCCGAGATTCCGATCGTCCTCCATCAGGACCACGGCAACAACGACGCGACCTGCCTTTCCGCGATCCGCCACGGCTTCACATCCGTGATGATGGACGGCTCTCTTATGGAGGACATGAAGACGCCCTCCAGCTACGAGTACAATGTCGAGATCACGGCGCGGGTGACGAAGGCGGCCCACGCCGTCGGCGCGAGCGTCGAGGGCGAGCTTGGCGTCCTTGGCAGCCTCGAAACCGGAGAGGCGGCGGCCGAGGACGGATCGGGCGCGGAAGGCAAGCTCAGCCGCGACATGCTGCTTACCGATCCCGATCAGGCGGTTGACTTCGTGATGAACACGAAATGCGACGCGCTCGCCATCGCCTGCGGCACCTCGCACGGCGCCTACAAGTTCAGCCGCAAGCCCGACGGCGAGATCCTGTCGATGAAGACCATCGCGGCGATCCACGAGAAGCTGCCGGACACTCACCTTGTCATGCACGGTTCGTCCTCGGTGCCGCAGTATCTGCAGGATCTGATCAACGCCCATGGCGGGGAGATGCCGCAGACCTATGGCGTGCCAGTCGAGGAGATCGAGCGCGGCATCCGGATGGGTGTGCGCAAGGTCAATATCGACACCGATTGCCGGATGGCGATGACCGGGCAGTTCCGAAAGATCGCCAGGGAAAAGGCCGCCGAGTTCGATCCGCGCAAGTTCCTGATCCCGGCAATGAAGGAGCTGGAGAGGCTTTGCCGCGACCGGTTCGAACGGTTCGGCACGGCCGGGAACGCCTCGAAGATCAAACCCGTGAGCCTTGACGAGATGGCCAGGCGATATGCCACGGTCGCGCTTGATCCCCGTATCGCTGCAAGGGCCGCAGCCTGATGGCCCCGTGATTCACCCCCAGAGAGGAGGAGAGAAATGAACGAGCATAGCAACCCGAAGGAAATCAAGGGCAAGGAGCGCTACAAGGCAGGCGTTCTGAAATACGCGCAGATGGGCTATTGGGACGGCGACTATGAGCCGAAGGACACCGATATCCTCGCGCTTTTCCGGATCACGCCGCAGGAAGGCGTCGACCCCATCGAGGCGGCCGCTGCAGTTGCCGGCGAAAGCTCCACCGCGACCTGGACGGTGGTCTGGACCGACCGGCTGACCGCCTGCGACCAGTACCGCGCCAAGGCCTACAAGGTGGAGCCGGTGCCGGGGCAGCCGGGGCAGTATTTCTGCTATGTCGCCTACGACCTCATCCTTTTCGAAGAAGGCTCCATCGCCAACGTCACCGCCTCGATCATCGGCAACGTCTTCTCGTTCAAGCCGCTTCTGGCGGCGCGGCTCGAAGACATGCGGTTCCCCGTGGCGTACATGAAAACCTTCAGGGGCCCGCCCACTGGAATCGTGGTGGAGCGCGAGCGGCTCGACAAGTTCGGCAAGCCCCTGCTGGGGGCCACGACGAAGCCGAAACTTGGCCTTTCCGGCAAGAACTACGGCCGGGTGGTCTATGAGGGCCTCAAGGGCGGGCTCGACTTCATGAAGGATGACGAGAACATCAACTCGCAGCCCTTCATGCACTGGCGCGACCGCTTCCTCTACTGCATGGAGGCGGTAAACAAGGCCACCGCCGTGACCGGCGAGGTCAAGGGCCACTACCTCAACATCACCGCCGGCACGATGGAGGAGATGTACGCTCGAGCGGAATTCGCCAAGCAGCTCGGCTCCGTCATCGTCATGGTCGACCTGATCGTCGGCTGGACGGCGATCCAGTCGATCTCGAACTGGTGCCGGCAGAATGACATGATCCTGCACATGCACCGCGCCGGCCACGGCACCTATACGCGGCAGAAGAACCACGGGATCAGCTTCCGCGTCATCGCGAAGTGGTTGCGCATGGCCGGGGTCGATCACCTCCACTGCGGCACGGCTGTCGGCAAGCTGGAAGGCGACCCCCTGACGGTGCAGGGCTATTACAACGTCTGCCGCGAGCGGGTGAACGCGGTCGATCTGCCGCGCGGTATCTTCTTCGAACAGGACTGGGCCGACCTCAAGAAGGTGATGCCGGTGGCCTCGGGCGGGATACATGCCGGCCAGATGCACCAACTTCTGGACCTTTTCGGCGACGACGTGGTGCTGCAGTTCGGCGGCGGCACGATCGGTCATCCGATGGGGATCCAGGCGGGCGCCACGGCGAACCGCGTGGCACTGGAGGCCATGGTTCTGGCACGCAACGAAGGCCGCGACATCAAGAACGAGGGGCCGGAGATCCTCAGGGCCGCCGCGAAGTGGTGCAAGCCCTTGGAAGCCGCGCTCGAAACGTGGGGCAACATCACCTTCAACTACACTTCGACCGACACGTCGGACTTCGTTCCGACCGCCTCGGTCGCGATGTGAGGAGAAAGACCATGCGTATCACTCAAGGCTGTTTTTCGTTCCTGCCCGATCTCGACGATGTGCAGATCACGGCGCAGGTCGAGTATATCCTCGGACAGGGCTGGGCCGTCGGGCTGGAATATACCGACGACCCGCATCCGCGGAACACCTACTGGGAAATGTGGGGGAACCCGATGTTCGACCTGCGCGACGCGAAGGGCGTGATGATGGAACTCGACGAGTGCCGGAAGGCCCATGGCGATGCCTATATCCGCATCAATGCCTTCCATTCCGAGCGCGGTTTCGAGACGGTGATGATGTCCTTCATCGTCAACCGGCCGAAGGTGGAGCCGAACCTGCATATGCAGCGGACCGATGTCGACGGTCGGGCGCAGCGCTACGCCTGGGACGCGCGCTGATTTCGGACCGGGCTAAGCGCCCGGTCCGACCCGCCGGGGGGCGTTGCCCCCCGGACCCCTCAGAGTATTTCAGCCAAGGTGAAGAGGTGACGCGATGAATGCCGAGAGCGGAGCGGCGGTACCGGTGACGGTGGACCTCGCGGCGGAGTACGAGGCATCGGGTGTCGCCGAGGTTCTGCGCGAGCTCGATGAAGAGTTGATCGGCCTCGCGCCGGTGAAGCGGCGCATCCGCGAGACGGCGGCGCTTCTGCTCGTCGACCGGGCGCGGCGGGACATGGGCCTCTCGCACGAGACGCCGACGCTGCACATGTCGTTTACCGGCAATCCGGGGACGGGGAAGACCACCGTGGCGCTGAAGATGGCAGGACTTCTGCACCGGCTCGGCTATGTCCGGAAAGGGCACCTCGTGAGTGTGACCCGCGATGACCTCGTGGGCCAGTATATCGGTCACACCGCACCGAAGACGAAAGAGGTTTTGAAGAAGGCGATGGGCGGCGTCCTCTTCATCGACGAGGCCTATTACCTCTACAAGCCCGACAACGAACGCGATTATGGTCAGGAGGCGATCGAGATCCTTCTGCAGGTGATGGAGAACAATCGCGACGATCTCGTGGTGATCATGGCCGGCTATGCCGACCGGATGGACAAGTTCTTCGCCGCCAATCCCGGCTTTCGATCGCGCATCGCGCATCATATCGAATTCCCGGACTACACCGATGCCGAGTTGGAGAAGATCGCCGAGACGATGCTCGCCGCGCAGAGCTACGCGTTCGACAAGGGCGGGCGGCAGGCCTTCGAGGAGTATATCGCGCTCCGCCGCAAGCAGCCGCATTTCGCCAATGCGCGGTCGATCCGCAATGCGCTCGACCGGGCGCGTCTGCGCCAGGCGAACCGGCTTTTCGAGACGGCGAAGGGGCCGCTCGACGCTACCGCTCTGTCGACAATCACCGAGGCGGACATCCGGCCGAGCCGCGTCTTCTCGGGCGGGCTCGACGTCGATCGCGAGCCCGCAGGAGGAGAGGCATGACGCTCGACCGTTCTATCAAGATCGCACCATCCATCCTGTCGGCGGATTTCGCGAATTTCGGGGCCGAGATCCGCGCGATCGAGGCCGAGGGCGCGGACTGGGTCCATGTCGACGTCATGGACGGCCATTTCGTTCCGAACCTGACCTTCGTTCGCCGCTCTGCAAGGCGATCCGGCCGCATATCAGGACGGTCATGGACGTCCATCTGATGATCGCGCCGGTCGACCCCTATATCGACGCCTTCGCCGAGGCGGGCGCCGATATCATTACCGCGCATCTGGAGGCCGGGCCGCATGTCCACCGCACGCTTCAGGCGATCCGGGGCGCGGGGGCGAAGGCCGGCCTTGCGCTCAATCCCGGCACGCCGGTCGAGGCGGCGGCGCCGCTTCTCGACCTCTGCGACCTTGTCTGTGTGATGACCGTGAACCCCGGCTTCGGCGGTCAGAGCTTTATCGCCAGCCAGGTCGAACAGGTCCGGCACCTGCGCGCGATGATCGGCGACCGGCCGATCCATATCGAGATCGACGGCGGTGTGACGCCGGAGACCGCTCCTCTCGTCGTGGCTGCGGGTGCGGATGTCCTCGTCGCTGGATCGGCGGTCTTCCGGGGCGGATCGGTGGCCGATCCCGCGCCTTACGGGGCGAATATCCGGGCGATCCGTGCGGCGGCGGAAGGGGCATGTCGCGCCGCCTGATCCGCACCTCGCATCAAGCCAGCACAGCACTTTCGTCGCGCGACCGGCAGCATTCGCGTTCCGATTGAAAATCAGGGTGGTTTTCGGCTACAATACCTCCACTTATTTCGATTTTTCATTTGGAGAACTTTTGCATGCAGCAGGAATTTTCCGCCCTGCGCGGGCGCCCGCTTCTGCCGGACGACGACCCGGTCATCGTGGAACTTGTATTCGCCGAGAACCGCACCCCGGCCGCCGTCGCGGATCAGGTCCGCGCCGCGCTGCCGGAGGCCGAGATCACAGTTGAATCCGCCTTCGGCCTTCCCGAGGATCGCTTCCATTTCGTCACCTTCCCCGGCGTCCCCTCACGTGGGCAGGAGCCAGAGGTCTTCGCGTTCGCAAGGGCCTTGCGTCGCGAGACCGGTGCAACGGACGCGAACCCTGTTCTGACCGACAGTCTCTATGGCGCGGCGGCCATCGGCGGTCCGGGATTCGACGTCGAGACCACGCTTTTTTCCTGCGAGACGCCGCGCCAGAACCTCAGCCCCTTTGGCTGGGTCCATCCCGTCATCCGCACCCCGCAGGCCTGGGGGCATACGCGCGGAAACGGCGCGACCGTGGCCGTGATCGACACCGGCCATTCGACGCATCAGGAACTCAACGGAGCCATTCGCGCCAACGGCCAGCTTAACCTCGTCGAGGGCGGCACGGATGCGTCGGACCGCTTCAGTTCGGGCTTTCTCCGGCATCCCGGCCACGGCACGCTTGTCTGCTCTGTTGTGGCCAGTCGTGGCGGTGCCAGCGATGCCGGCGAAGTCTCCGGGCCGGGCGCGATCACAGGATCGGCGCCCGAGGCGACGATATTGCCGATCCGGGCGATCAAGTCGGTGATCAACTTCAACCAGAAGACCATACCGGCGGCGATCGCCCATGCGGTGGCTCAAGGTGCGGATGTCATCACGATGGCGATGGGCGGGCCCACGCGGGTCAGCGCGACGGAAAAGGCGTTGCGCGACGCCACTCGCGCAGGTCTGGTCATTACCTGTGCTGCCGGCAATTGCTGGCCGAAGGTGGTCTTCCCGGCCGCCTATGCCGCGAACGGGCTTTGCACCGCCGTTGCGGCGCTGACCCATACACTGACGCCCTGGGCGAAAAGCGGGCGCGGGCCGGAAGTGACGATTGCGGCGCCGGGTGAGAACGTCTGGGGGGCGGCGAAGAACAAGGCCACAGACCCCGACAACGGGATCAAGGCCGCGCAGGGCACGACGCTGGCCACCTCGCTGACCGCCGGGGTGGCGGCGCTATGGGTCGCGCGGCATGGCGGGCGGGCGGCGCTCGCGCAGAAAGCCGCCGCCGCTGGCACCACCGTGCAGGCGATGTTCGTCCATTGCCTGACGCACGGGTTGTCGAAACCGCCGGTCTGGAACGGGGCCACTGATCTTGGCGCCGGGCTTGTCGATGCCGAGCGCGCCCTGAACGCCGCCCTGCCCACTGGCCCGACCGGCACCGAGGCGGTGGCCGAAGCTGCGCTGCCGGCGGCGGGGGTGGAACCAACCTCGGAAATCCTCGCCATCCACCTCGCCAATCACAATCCCGAGGCGCTCGACGAATACGGTCCGGAGATGGCCGAATACGCGGCCGAGATCCTCTGGCTCAGCCACCGCGCCGGCGCCAAGGCCCGCGCGGCCACGACCGAGGGGGTGGAGGCGGCGATGATCCGACCCGACCGCGCCAGCGCCGAACTGAGCGCCGCGCTCGCCACCCGGCCTGAGCTGCGCGCCGTGGTGGCGGTGCCATAGGGGGCGGCATGCCGACGGCCCTCACCGCCGACGCGCTTGACCCCCTGATCGGGGCGGAGCCGGAGCTTGTGCAGGCCGCGCTCCGGGCGATCTACGATCAGCAGTCAGACCCCCTCGACCTCGACGGGGTCGCGGCGGCGGGGCGCGGCATCGGCAAGACGCCGGGCCAGATGCTCGCCATGATCCTCAACGAGGACAAGATGGCCGGATCCTTCATCGCCTTCCTCGCGGCGCGCAACCATCCGCTCGACAGCGCGGCCTTCGGTGAGATGATCGACGGTATCAAGGCCGACATCGCCGCGACCCTCGGTCCCCTCGTCGGCATCGCCTTCGACGAGGCGAAGCTTGCGCGCTTCTCGCTTCAGTCGCGGGGGTTCCGTTGCCGGATCAAGGTCAACGGCCGGATGGCCGGCAGCGGGGCGCTGATCTCGCCCCGGCTTGTCCTCACCGCCGCCCACGTGATCGAGAACCCCGAAGGAAGCGCCGGCGATGCGGTGATCGAGGTCGTCGCCTCGGACGGGCTGAGCTATCCGGCGCGGGTCGCCTTCGTCCTGCCGCCGCACGAGAACGAGCGCACCGGCAAGCTTCCGCCCGCCGACGCCGCCGCGACCCATTGCGACGTGGCGCTCCTCCGGCTCGACCATGCGCTGGGGCGGCGATACGCGCAGGCGGACCTGCCCCCGACCCCGGTCGCCTGCCGCGGCAAGGGGCCGTTCATCCTCGTGCATTTCCCCGGCGGGGCGGCCTCCGGCATCTCCTTCGGCGAGGTCGAGCGGTTGTCGGCCGACGATCTTCGGCAAGCTCATACGGCCAAGGCAAAGAACGGGTCCTCCGGCGGGCCGGGCTTCGATGCCGATTTCCAGTTCATCGGTCTTCATCAGGGCAAACTGGATCACGTGAAACGCATCGTCCCGTTCGATCGCTTCGCCGCCAACGATGCCTTTCGCGCGGCCCTGCAAAGCGATCGCGACGCACGCTACCTCTGGTCTCTCGACGGCTCGCCGGATGGTCACATCGTCATCGGCCGGCAGGATTTCTTCGATGCCCTGACGGCGATGGTCGAGGGCGACGTGCCAGCCCTCAAGGGCATCTGGATCCGGCGGCAGGATATCGGCCGCACGACCGGGCTCAGCTTCAGCCACGAGATCGCGGTGGCCTTCCTCGACGGCGACCGCGCCGCGCATCGGGTCTTCCGCATCCCGACCGGATTCGACGTGCCGGACCTGATCGGAGAGATCCACCGCCAGGCGTTCGGGACCGATGTGCCGGACGCGGTCCCCGGTGTGCAGGAACACGAAACCACGCATGTCGCCCATGACGACGACCGCGCCAAGGCGCTCGCCGCGCGGCTGGACGAGGCCGCCATCACCGCCGGGGAAACCTGGTGGTTCTTCCTCGACAACCCCCCTTCGGGGCTGTTGCATGAAACTCAGGTTCAGCTTGAACACCTGGTGCAGGAACTCATCGCCCGGCCCCATCTCAGGCTGATCCTTTCGGGGTTCGAGACATACGAATTGGTAGAGGACGTGTTCGAGACGGTGGCCGAGGCGCGCAACGCCACCCGGCCGGGGCTCATCGCCGAACATGTGGGAGAATTCGGGCCGGCGGATGTCCGGCTGACCGTGTCCGAGATGAGCCGGGCGATGGGCTACGGCTGGTCCGCCGACGTGATCGACCGTATCGTGAAGCTCGCGCTGGCCGGCCTGCCGGTCTCGGGTGGGCGCTATTCGGCCGAACACATCGGAACGGTCGCGGAAAAACTTCGCGACGAGGCGCGGCGCGAGGAGGGGATCACGTGAAAACGCCCGGCCCCGATTTCGAAACCTTCACGGAAGCCGCGCGTCGGTTCGCGGCCCTTCAGGAGTCGTTCACACCCGAAGCGGCGCTGAAAGCCGCGATGGGACCGCGCGCGATTTCGGAGCCGATCCTCGCCGCGCGGGTCCTCTCCTCCTTGCGCAAGGAGTGTACGGTCGAACGCGGCAAGGGCGGCGAAATGTGGCTGATGCGGCCCGGGGCACGTCGCAAGACCCTCGGCGGCGCGTCCTCCGGCGCTGACTGGATCGCCGAAAGTGCCGCATCGGCGGCAACGCCGGTCCAGGCGGCGCTGGCGGGGCAGGGCGACTTCGCGCCCGAGGCGCTCGACGCGATGATCGCGGAAGGCGGAGATCCCGACCGACTTGGCGAAATCGCCATCGCGCTGGACCGCGCCGGCCCTTCGGCGCCGGGCTTCGGGCGGCTTGTTCAGATCCGCAGCGCCCTCAACGCCGCGCGGGCCGAGGCGCGCAGCGACGCGCTTCTGGCTGGCGGCTTCTTCGGGCGCGAGGCGGAGCTTGCCCTTCTGGCCGAATGGATCGCCCACCCGCAGGAACAGCCGCCCTTGCGCACCGTCCACGTGTCCGGTCTGCCCGGCATTGGCAAATCCTACCTTCTGGAGCGCGTGATCCAGATGGCGCGGCTCGATCACCGGCCGATCCTCGTCATCCTCGATTTCGATCGCTCTGGCCTCAACGTCCTCGATGTGCACGGCTTCTTTGAAGAGATCTCCCGCCAGATCGGCGACGCGCTGCCGGAAGCGGCCGGTCTGCTCCGCGACATGCGGCTGAGGTCGGCCGAACGGCGCGCGGCCGAGACCGGGGCGACGGCCCGCACCAGCGTCCCGCGAGAGCTTCTGGACGCGATGGCGACGGCCGTCGCCGCGAGCGGCCGCCGCACCCTGGTCGTGCTGGACACGCTCGAGGTTCTGCGCAGCCGCGGCGAGACGCAGGTGATGACCCTTTTCGACCATCTCGACCTTCTGGCCGAATACGGGCTCCGCCCGTTCGCCCTCATCTCGGCGGGACGTGGCGACGCGCTCGATCCGGTGCGGAAACGGCCCGGCCAGAAGATTGACCGGGTCGAGGCCGACATCCGCCTCGACGGCCTTGAAGACGGCGCCGCGCGGGTGCTTCTGGAAACGCGCGGCGTTCCGAAATCGCTCTGGCCCCGCATCCTGCCGCTGGCGCAGGGCAATCCGCTGCTGCTGACCCTCGCCGCGAAGGCGCTGACCGAGGCCGATTTCGACGAAACCGAATTGCCGCCGAATGCCAGTGCCGCGACAATCGGCGGCTATCTCTATCGCGCGATCCTGAGCCGTGTGCCGGAACGGCTGCGCCGCATCGCGAACGACGGGCTGGTCCTGCGCGCCATCGACCCCGAGACGCTGCGTGAGGTCGTCGCCCCGGCGCTCGGCCTAACCCTCAACCCGGACGAGGCGCGCGACTATCTCAACACGCTCGCCACCCATCACTGGCTCGTGGAGCATGATCGCGGCGACTGGATCCGCCACCGCAGCGATGTGCGCCGCGCCTTCCTGCCGCTTCTCTATGACGAGACGGCAGAGAACCGCGATGTCACCGAGGCGATCAACCTCCGCGCGGCAGAATGGTTCGCCACGCGCGATCCGCTGACGGCGCTTTACCATCGCCTGCAACTCACCCGGTTCGGGCACCCATTGCCCGAGGTGTCCTCCGCACTGGCCGGCGCGTTTACCGGCACCCTCCTCGAAGAACTGCCCGAACGGGCGCGCGACCATGTGCTGCAACTGCAAGGGCGCCGGAGCGGGGTTGCCCGGGGCGACAGGACGGAGGAGGAGGCGGCCCAAGGGGGGGCGATGCCGGCAGCCGCCGAGGCGCCGGCACCCGAGCGGACGATCAAGCGTGTACGCCCGGTCAAGCCTGCACCCGCCGGCAAATCCGGTTCCGGCCTCTTCGTGGTCGATCCGACCCGAATGCGGCTTGTCCGGGTCGAGGCGGACGAGGCCGGCGCCGCGCCGCCCGACGAACGCGCGGTGCGCGACCTCGAACTCATGCTCGAGAAGGGCGACCTGCGCGAGGCGGGGCACATCCTCGCCCACGGCTACGAAGGCAGTTTCGCCGCGTCCGACCGCGCCGGGTTGGTGGCGGTCAGCTATCTCTGGCTCTCCGGCCGCTGGTCGGCCGCGCGCGCGGTCCATCGCCGCCTCGAAGAGGCCGACATCGCCCGCGCGATGGTCGACAGCCCCCATCTCTCCGGCCGGGTGCTTCTGGAAATGACCGCCGAATTCGCGTTCTCCAAGGCCGTCCGGTTCCTTCGCTGGGATAAGGGGCTGGAACTTGCGCGGATCTCCTACGAGGGCTCCATGAGGGCCGGCTTGGTCGGTGGCGCGCTCGACTTCGCCTTCCTCGCGGCCGGCCTCGACCAAGACGCCCTTCCACGGCGCCTCGACCTGGCCCAAAGCCTTCTGGCACCTAGCATGTCGCCGGAGGCCGGTGGGGAGGCCGCGGACCTCGCGCTCACGGCGGCTCAAAGTTCGCGGAGCAGCTTCGGACTCTTCTACGAACCGATGGCGGCGGGCGGATCCGACGAACGCGCTCAGACATTGCAGTCGCTCAACCCGTATGGCGCTCCGCTCCATGCCCTCGTCTCGGGCGAAGGCGTCGACGACGTCCTGACGCGGTATCTGGCCGATTTGCAGCCAAACCTGCCGCGCGCGGCAGAGATGTTCCTGCCCGGGATCGGCGGCGCGGGCGACCTGCCGGACCGCCTGCGCTCCGGCCCGCCTGACGTGGTCTCCGCACTGACCGCGATGGGCCTTGCCGGCGATTGGCCGTCCGGCTACGCGCTCGCCCATCGGGGCGCGGATCTGCGGCTGATCGCGCAGTCGGCCGAACGCTGGCGGCGGACGGTTGCGGGCCTCTGGTCCTACGGCCGGGCCCGCCCGCCCGGCTGGGCCGGCGCAGGCGAGACAGACCTCATCAGCACCGACCGTCTCCGCCGTCTGGAAGCGGCGGCCGACCCCATGGGTGGCGCGCTTGTCCAGCTTCACTTCTGGGAGCAGCCTTGGGCCATGCCGGTCCCTGGGCGCGCCGCGCCTCCGGCGGTTCTGCGCCGCCTCGAAGCGTTCGTCTCCAAGGCCGCACGGCAGCGGCCGCAGACCGGGGCGCACCCCTCCGATACCGCCCTCGCAGCCCTGCTCAAGGCCGGCGCGCCGGGTGTTGTCGCGGTGCCGCTCGCGCTCATCATGACGCGCGGATTTCAGCCGGTCGGCATGCTTGCCGGGGCGCAGCCCGATTGAATTCAACGAAGGAGATTTCTCATGGGAAATACCGATTTCACCGAAAGCGTCCGCCGCCTTGAACGCTTCGCCGGCGCGGGCAAGTTCGACAAGGTGCGCAAGGCGCTCGACAAGGGCAATCCGGTCCTGAAGGAATTCGGAGTCAGCGATGCCCAGATCCGCGAGGCGCTGACGCTCGATCCACCGGCGCTCGAAGCCAGCGGGCTGATGCCGCCGACGATGCTGGAGGCGATTGTCCGCGTCACCGGCCGCCCGCCGCTGATCGTGCGGAACGGCAAGGTCGAGGGAAAGACCACGCTGGTCGAGGATTTCCCAGCGAATGTCGATGGCCTGATCTCCGGCGTCGAGAAGTTCCTGCCCTCGGTCGGACGGATCGAGTTCGTGAACCACGACATGTCCTGGGGCGGAACCGGATGGGTCGTGGGTGAGGACGGGCCGGGGCACCTTCTTATCGCCACCAACCGGCATGTGGCGAAACTCGTCGCGCGTCGGACCTTCCGGGGCGACGGGGTCTTCATGTTCAACCCCTACAGCAACACCCGCTACGGCGCCGAGATCGACTTCGGCGAGGAAAGCGGCGTGGCGCCCGATCCCGAGAAAGTCTTCAAACTCGACAAGTTCACCTATCTCGCCGACGACATCTCGGCCGACATCGCCATCGGCCGCATCCCGAAACCCGACGGCGCGGCCGTCATCGGGCTCCTCGACCTCGCGGATGATGAGGGCGGCGACGGAGAGATCGTGGCGGTTGTGGGCTACCCCGCCGCCGATCCCTACCGCAACGACCCGAACGACATGGAGCGCTACTTCCAGGGCCTCTATGACGTGAAGCGCTTCTCTCCCGGCTTTCTGCAACCGGGTGGCGCCGGTGCGACGGTTCTTGGACATGACTGCACGACGCTTGGTGGCAATTCAGGCTCCCCTGTCATCAGCCTCGAAAGCCGCAAGGTCGTGGGGCTGCATTTCGCCGGCAAGTACGGGATCGGCAATTCTGCCGTCCGCATCGGCACGTTGAAATCGGTCCTCGCGGGGCTTGGTGGTCAACCGGGCGCGGCGCTTCCGGCAAGTGTCGGGGAAGAGGCCGCCGACCGCAGCCATGACGCCGCGTTCTTCGCCGGGCGGGGCGGCTACGATCCCGACTTCCTTCAGGTTGCCGGGGTGCCCTATCCGGAGGTGCCTGCCTCGCTTTCCCTTGCGCGGCCGTCCGACGCGACCGATGAGCGCCCGCACGAACTCCGCTACGAACATTTCGGCGTCCTCTACAGCACCGTGATGAAAGGCCCCGTCGTCGCGGCCCACAACCTCGACGGATCGCGTTACCGGGGCATCAAGCGGTCCAACAAGACCTGGTTCCATGACCTGCGGATCCCGCGCGATATCCAGCTTGACCGGGAGGATTATGGCGACGCGGCGATCGACCGGGGCCATATGGTCCGGCGGTCCGAGACCAACTGGGGCGATACGGACGAGGAGGCGAAGCGCGCCAATCTCGACAGCTTCCACTACACCAATGCAAGTCCCCAGCACGAGGGCCTGAACCGCAGCCGCGACATGTGGCTCGGGCTGGAGGATTACATCCTCACCAATGCCCGCACCTTCGGCTTCCGCGCCAATGTCTTCACCGGGCCGGTCTATTCGGACGACGATCCTGAGCTTGGGACGACCGGGGCGCCGCTGCCGCTCAGCTTCTGGAAGGTGGTCACGATGCTTGCCGAGCAGGAGATGGAGACGATCCGTCTTCACGCCACGGCCTATGTCCTGAGCCAGGGGCACCTGATCCAGAAACTGCTTGCCGACCGCGATGTGGTCGAGGCGGCGGAGGGCTTTTCCTTCGGCGAATACAAGGCGTTCCAGGTCCGGATCCGCGATCTGGAGGAAATGACCGGCTATTCGTTCGGCGCGCTGAAGGATGCCGATCCGCTTGAGAGCGCGGAGGTGCAGGAGGCGCGGGGCGTGACCGGAAAGCCGGTTCTCCTCCTCAACCGGTTCGATGAAATCGCCCTTTGACCTCTGGCGGTTAACCGGGCAGCGGGGATGCGATCAGAAAAGCGGCCGCGGGGTGCAAGATCCCGGCCATCGCGATCGACAGCCCCATCGGAAAGCCCGTGCTTCCCGAGATCGACTTCCAGCCGAGCCGATGGGCGGCCGGAATCCGTCTGAGGCCGAGGACGATGACGATCCCCGCCAGCATCGAGGCCGAAAAGACGTAGCCGAAAAGCGGCATCGTCGGGACCGGCACGAAAAGGAGCAGGGCCGACAGCATCTTCACGTCGCCACCGCCGAAAAGCCGTAGGCAGAAAGCGCCGAAGCCGAGCACAAAGATCGTGCCCGCGACCGCGATCCGCACGAGCAGATCGTCAGGGGGGGCCACAACCGCAACCAGTCCGAAGACCGCCAGCGCGATGAGGCTGAGCACGTTCGGGATCCGCATCCGGCTCAGATCGGCATAGGCCACCACAACAAGGAGTGGCGCAATCAGGAGGAGCGGGATCAACGGCGCCATGGTTCAGGCGCAGCGCAGGTCGGACAGTGCGGAATCGTCCGGCCGCGCCCGGAGGAGGTTGAAGACCAGTTCCGCCAGCCCCGATGTCTCGGTCTTCGCATAGATGCTGCGCAGGTGCGACCGCACCGTCGCCTCCGAAACGCTGAGTTCCTCGGCCACGCCCAGAACCGAAAGCCCACGGCTGAGAAGCAGGCAGACCCGGAATTCGGCCCTGCTCAGCTTCGCCGGGTTGGAGGGGCCCAGAAGCATTTTCTGGCCGGGCCGAACGTCGCCCGTCTCTTGCGCGATGCGGTGATTGACGACCGTCCGCGTCACGAGTCCGACCTGACGGCTCGCCCAGGTCCGCGCCATCGTCGGCAGCACGACGCCCAGCGCCGACTGCGTTGCGATCGACATCCGCTCACCGAAATGCAGTTCGATATGGTCGCGCGTCGTCGGGCCGCTGGCGAGCACGAGGACGGCGAATTCGACCATTCCGCGCCGCGCCTGCCAGATTTCAAGCGCCGGGTCGGTGTCCTGGCTGCCATCGTGCATCGAGGCCAGCCAGACAGAAGCAGGACGCGGCCGTGCCAGATGGCGTCCGAAATGCCCGTCTGCGAAGGAGGCTTTCAGCGGCGAACTGCTGCGCTCTGCCAGATTGTCCCAGATCGCGATCCGGGCCGGGCGAAGATCGTTGAGATGCGTCCTGACCAGCATTCCGGCTTCGGCCCCCAGTCCCGACGCCAGCGCCGCGAAAGCATCTTGCAGCGAGAATTCCCCATGAAGCGCGTCACACCAATCCGCGATAGCTTCGATGACTTTGGATTCAAGATATCCGTTTGCCGGCGCCCCCCCGTGCGGCTCTTCGAAATACGCCTGCTTCATTTGTCACCCCGCACCAAATACCCGACGGGAAACAATCCCGTAAAACCATGGACCAATCGGACCGCGTCCGACGTTCATTCAAATTGGAAAGGCACCCACACCTGTCCCCCTGAAGAAAGTCTCCACTAGTGTCGCTGTTCAGTCAAATGGTTGCCGCGTTTCCCGCCCTGGACGATGAATAAATCAACCTTGGGTAGAAAAATATCATTCGATAAAAATGCATTCGGAAAAATTTTTGCGAATTGTTGAAAAGTTAACGAGAATCGTGCTTCCGAATCTGAAGGAAATACAAACCTCACCCCGCTATATAGCGCATATAACGGATAACGACGGGGCCGAGCGTTAAAAGAAGGAGGGCGGGCAGCATCAGCGACGCCATGACGCCCGACATTTTCACGGGCAGCTTGTTGGCCATTTCCTGGGCGCGGAATTCGCGGTTGCGGCGCATCTCGCTGGCATAGGTGGTGAGCGTTTCGGACATGCTGGTGCCGAACTTCATCGACTGCAACACGACATTGGCAAAGGCGGTGACCTCGTCCACGCCGGTCCGCCCGGCCATGTCGAGAAGCGCGCGGTCGCGTGACCGGCCCGCCTGGATCTCGCGCTGCGCCGCCAGCATCTCTCCGGCGATCGCCGGCGCGGTCTTTTCCAGCTCATTGCCGACCCGGATCATCGCGGCGTCGAACCCCAGCCCGGCCTCGACCGAGATCTGGATCAGGTCGAGCGCGTTCGGAAAGCTCTCCTCGATGGCGCGCCGCCGCTCCTGCGCGCGGGATCTGAGGCCAATGGCCGGTCCGAAGAATCCGATGCCCACCAGAACGCTGAGGATCTGGAAGATGCGCACCTGGCTCAGGCTTCCAATCCTCGAATCCAGGGCTTCAGGCAACGAAATCATCCCGGTTCTTGCCGCCCAGATAAGCGCAAGCAGGGCGGCCGGCAGGATGATCCCGAAACCGAGTCTAAGCAGGTAGTAGTTCCGCACCGAATGCGGCCCGGTGAACCCGGCAAGGGCAAGCTGGCGCTCGACCTCGGTCCGTTCCTTGCGGTCTGAGGGGATCAGCGTCTTCATCAGGCCCTTGGGATCGGCGCTCTTGTGGCGCAGCAGGCCGGCATCATCGGCGATCGGGCGGCGGCGGGCTTGCGCCTCCATCCTGCGCAGGACCGGGTCCTTGCCCGCCATCGTGCCGGACAAGCCGAAGACGACCAGCATCGCGCCGATGCCGGTGCCGAGAACGATCAGCGTCTGCGGCGTCAGGCCGGCATTCAGAAGGAAGGTTGCGAGTGCGTCGAACATGACTGTCCCTCCGGGGTCAGAACCTGAAATTCACCAGCCGCCGCATGACCAGGTAGTTGGCCACGACGAGGACACCGACCACGATGGCGAACGGCTTGAAGAGCGGATCGCCGCTGACATCGGCATAATACCCCGGCGCCGTGATCGAGGTGGCGCCAAGGATCACCAGCGGAAGGCAGGACAGGAAGATCGAGGTCAACCGCCCTTCCGCCGAGATCGCCTTGATCCGCCGCCGCATCGACAGCCGGTCCCGGATCACCTTTGCCAGCGTGTCGAGGACACGCGCGAGGTTGCCGCCGGTGCCGTGCTGGATCGCGATCGCGACGGCAAGGTAGCGCGCATCCTCAAGCCCGGTCCGCTCGGCAAAGTCCATCACCGCGTCGACCAGATCGTCGCCGTAGCTGATCTGATCGACCATGACGCCGAATTCCGTCGCAACCGGATCCTTCATGTCGCTGGCGACCGAGGCGATCGTCGCGTTCAGCGGATGACCGACCGTGAGGCCCCGCGCCATGAGGTCGAGCGCCTCGGGGAGTTGGGTAACGAGTGCGGCCATCCGGCGATTCCGAAGGACGTGGACCCGGATGACGGGCAGGACGAGGCAAAAGACAATCGCGATGCCCGCCGCCAGCCATGCCGGAAGGACGGTGGACGCCGCCAACGCCACGACGGCGGCGCCACCTGCCGAGAGCGTCAGGAACAACCCCGGGCGAATCGTCAGTCCGGCCTTGCGCAGATCCGCCGGCAGGTTCCCGATAAGCGGCAGTCCCGCAAGCTGCCAACCGTCGCGGTCCGGCTTCAGAAGGCGCAGGAGCTCCTCGGTCGATGCCCCTTCCGCGATCATCCGCATCCGCCGGTTTCGTGCCTCCGACAGGCTTTCGCTCCGCGTGACAAGCTGCCGGATCCCTTCGAACGTCATGAGGACGCCAAGGAAGACGCCGACATAGACCAGCGACGACCAGTCGAATTCCGTCAGGGGGGTCATGCGCTTGCTCCGCTGTTCATGAAGAGGTCGCTGCTGAGGTCGACCCCCGCCTGAATCAGCCGGTCGTAGCACTTCGGCCGGATGCCCGTTGCGATGAACTCACCCGTGATCGCGCCGGTTTCCGATACCCCGGTTTTGCGGAAGACGTAGATGTCCTGCATGGTGATCGTGTTACCCTCCATCCCGGTGATCTCGGAAATGCTCATCACCCGGCGCGAGCCGTCGCTCAGGCGATTGAGCTGCACGACCATGTCGAGGCCCGACGCGATCTGCGAGCGGATCGCCGAGACCGGGAAGTCGAGGCCGATCATCGTCACCATCTGCTCGATCCGGCCAAGCGCGTCGCGGGCGGTATTGGCATGCACCGTGGTCATGGACCCTTCATGCCCGGTGTTCATGGCCTGGAGCATGTCGAAGGTTTCGGCCCCCCGGACCTCGCCGACGATGATCCGGTCCGGCCGCATCCGGAGCGCGTTGCGGACAAGGTCGCGCTGGGTGACGGCCCCGGTCCCCGTCGGGCTTGCCGGGCGGGTCTCCAGCCGGACGACATGATCCTGCTGGAGCTGAAGCTCCGCCGCGTCCTCGATCGTCACCACCCGTTCGCGCGCACCGATATGAGACGAAAGCGCGTTCAGCATCGTCGTCTTGCCGGACCCGGTGCCGCCGGAAATCAGCACGTTCATCCGCGCCTGCACGAGGCCTGTCAGAAGGGCGGCGGCTTGCGGGTTGAGCGTTCCGATCTCGACCATCCGCTCCATCGTCAGCGGATTGCGCGAGAACTTGCGGATCGAAACCGACGGACCGTCGACCGCGCAGGGTCGGATGATCGCGTTGACCCGGCTTCCGTCCTCAAGCCGCGCATCGACCCAGGGGGTGGATTCGTCCACCCGCCGCCCGATCCGGCTGACGATCTTGTCGATGATACGCAGAAGATGGCGTTCGTCGCGGAAGCGGACCTTGCTTTTCTCCAGAACCCCGAAGCGTTCGACATAAACGTTCCGGTGCGAGTTCACGAGGATGTCGTTGATCGTTGGATCGGCGAGCAAGGGTTCCAGCGGGCCGAAGCCGAGAACCTCGTCCAGAAGCTCGTCGACGAGCTTCTTGAACTCCTCGGCCCGCATCGGCCGGCCCTCGTCGCTCAGGACCTGCGATACCAGCGCCGCCACCTCGCGGCGCAGCTCCTCGGGCTGGACCTTGTCTATGACGGCGAGGTTCAGCCGGTCGAGCAGCACGTCGTGCAGGTGGCTTTTCAGTTCGAGACGGGCGGTCAGCTCCGCCTCCTGCGGGGTCTGTTCCGGCGCGGCAGGCACGGGGCGGGCAATCTTCGCGCCAAGCTCGACGACATTCGATCCTGACGGCTTTTCGGAACGGGTAAAATGCCTGAACACGGCCGTTTCTCCTTATGACTTGTTTTGCTGAGCGGTGGCGGCGAAGCCGCTCCGGGTCGATTGGGCCAGCCGGGCCATCGCCTTGCCGAGCGCCGAACGGGGGGCGACGCGCGACAGGGGCTGCCCCCGGTCGGCGGCTGCGGCGGCGGAGTGCGGATCATGCGGCAGCCAGTGGTCGAGCGGCCGGTCAAGCACCTTCGCCGCCTCGCGCTGCAACCGGGAGCGCAGCAGTGGGCGGCGTTGGTGGTTGATCACGATCTTGACCGGCAGGGCGGGATTGTCCTGCGTGAAGAACTCGATCAGCCGACGGCAATGGCGGACCGAGGACACCGAGATATCGGTGACGACCATGAATTCGTCGGCGCGTTCGACAATGGGTTCGATCCAGCCGACGAGCGCGCGCGGCAGATCGACGACGACGTAATCATAGCTGCCGCGAAGCGTGTCGAGGATCGCCGCGACCTGATCGGGCCTGAGCGAGTCGAGCGGCGCGAATTTCGAAGGCGCCGCCAGAACCGAAAGCCCGTTCTTCATCACGACCATCGACTGGTCGAGGAAATTGGCGTCCGGGATCGTCCCGTCGAGGGCGAGTTGCAGGAGCGTGTCCTGTTCCCCGAGATCGAGAAACGATCCAATGGTTCCGAATTGAAGATCGAAATCCACGATCGCCACCTTCGGGCGCGCCTCGCGTTTCCGAAGGCCGGCGCCGGAGGCAAGCTGGTCGGCGAGGTTGACGGCGACCGTCGTCGACCCGACCCCGCCGCGCGCCTGCGCCACCGCGATGATCCGGCCGGCGCGATTGCCCGCGCTCCCCTTCTGGCGACCGAGCCGCGTGACCTGGCGGTCGACGCCGCCCTCCGCCGTCGGCAGCGGCAGGACCTCGTCCACGCCGGCATTCGACAGCGCCCGCGCCTGACTCAGAGAGATGTTCCCGTCGGCCAGCGCCACGAGTTTCGTGCCGGTTCGCCGGTGTGCGACAAGATCGCGAATCGCGGTCAGGTCGCCCTGATCGTCCGGGCTGGTCTGGAAAAGGATGACGTCATAGTCGGCCATCGCCTTGACCGCCCGCCCGTTCATCCCGGCCAGCGTGGAGGTATGCGTGTCGACCCGCACCCCGGGATCGGCGGCAAGGGATCGTCCGATCGCGTCCGAGACGCTGGCAGCTGGGGCAATCACGAGCATGGATCTGGTCGTCACAGTCATTTTCTCATCCTTCCGCCGGGCCGGTTGCCCGCGCACACTCATCCGTTCTCACCAAGGTCGAGGTCTTCGCCCGGCAATGACATGCTCATCACCGGGAAGGGCAGGGTACCGGCGGGACCGGTGCCCGTGCCCCCCGTCGCCAGCGCCGCGAGGCCGGCAAGCGGGGTCACGAACTGGAAATTCAGGTTCTGGATCTCGACCGTGACGACCGGCACGTAGGGGCCGCCGAGGAAATTCAGGGCCGGGTCGAAGTCGTATCTGAAGCTCAGGTTGGCAGTCGTGGCGCCCGCGGGCATCAGGGGCGAGATCGCCGCCCATATTTCGTTCACGACCAGCGGGTCGCCGGTCAGCCCCGTGCAGGCTGCGGACTGTGCCACGCAGATCGTTCCGCCCCCCGCCGAACAGGCCGTGCCGAACCGGGGCGGCGTCGTATTGGGCGGTACCGTGCCCCGGCGGTTCGTCGGCAACAGGCCGGCGCAAGCGGCGGGCCTCACCGCCGCGACGCGGCTTGCAATCTGCACCGCCTTGTCCGCCATCACGTATTCCGCCCCCATGCGGCCGAAGTCGACCAGCCCGAAGAAGAGCAGCAGGAACAGCGGCAACATCAGCGCAAGCTCTACCAGCGCCGTCCCATCCTCCTCCCGAGCGAAACGCCGCGCGGCTTGGGCGATATGGCACAGCACACTCATGAGCCATACACCCGTGCCGAGTCCGAGATTGTCGTCGTGAAGGTCGCGATGGCCGCCCCCCCGACCAGGGCAAAGATGTTTGAGAACGGCATCTGAATCTCGACGTCGGCCTCCACCGTCACCACGGCCACCGGAGAGGCGCGATATCCGCTGTTGTTGCAATGGATACTCGGCAAAACCACGCGGACATCCGTTACGGTGATTGCGCCAGGCAGGAAGAAAGCGCCCAGATCCTTGTTCTTGAGAGCAGGCACCAGATTGGTATAGGGCGCGATAGCAGAGGTCGTTGAACCCGTCGCGCAGATGTTCATGGGCACGACCCTGGCGAGGTAGCGGGTGGCGTCGCGCACGCCGCCGATCGCGCTCTGAAAGCCGATCATGATGCGTGCACTCTCCACGATCATCGCGAACACGAGGAGCATCATCGGCAGGACCAGCGCGAATTCGACCAGCGCGGCGCCACGCTCTTCGCGGGCGAAGCGGAGAAGCGGCGTGATTGGCGATGTCATGCGTCTTGCCATCCGATCACCTGTAAAGCTGCACGACATCGTGGATGATCCCCGCCGATCCGCCGCTGCCGCCATTCCCGCCGGCCGATCCGATGATCTCGGCGTAGATGTCGAGCGACGAGACCGAGCCGCCATTGTCGACGACGGGTTCCGTGATGAACATCTTGACGAACTGGTGGACCGGCACAGCCTGCGCGCTTCCGCTGATCGGATTTGCCGCGCAGTCGATCCCGGCCGCGATGATCACGCGGCGCTCGGGGTCGGGCGCCTGGTTGGGCGAGCACATCGGGCGGCCGGTTTCCGAAAGGCCGGTCAGGATGGAACTGCTGGAGCCGGCTCCGCCTGCCGATGCGATCTCGGCCAGATAATATTCGTAGCGCGTCGTTGCGCCCGGATGCGGGTCGGTGCCCCCGTAGTTCTTCGTCACATAGGCCGCCCGCCCGGTTGACCATGTGCCGTCACCGTAGGGGGCGCAGCCGGGGAAGCAATCGTCCCGGGGAATGGCCAGCGTGTCGGTGGTCGGTTGCGGGTTGTTCCAGTTGCACGAATTGCCGCCCGACGTTTCCAGTCCCTTGATGACATTCGGCGCCGGCGCGAAGACAGGATTGTTCATCTCGTTCTTCATCGCGCCGGTCCACATGTCGAAGCGGGTGTTCAGCGCCGCATTGGTGATGCCGACCTTCTGGCCCGGTTCTGTATCGACCCCGCGCTGCGCGAAGCACTGGGTGATGCTGCCAACGGCGCCAAGGACGCAGCGCAGCATCGGCCCGGTGCCGCCTGCCCCGGCACAGTTCCCTGTGGAATCGAGCGCAAGCGTCGAGGGTTCGAGGAAACCGAAATTGCCCGGCCCCCAGGCCGCACCTTGACCGCCGGACCGCAGCCGGATCATGTCGCCGATGGTGGCGGGGTCCGAAGCATCGAAGGTCGGGCCGGGGATGCAGAACATCATCGGCGTGATGTCGCAGGCATATTGGGTGAACCCGGCCACTGCCGTCGCACCGACGTTGGGATCGACCCGTGCTGAACCGGTCAGCACCTGCAGCGCGGCACCGAACGTATAGGGCACGGTCTTCGGCTCCAGCGTGACGCGGGCGTAGATCGCGTTTCTGGGCGCGGGCGGATTCGGATTGGGCGCCGGCGGCAGGGGGGTCGTGTCATTGCCCGGCAGGGCGGCAAAGAAATCGAGTGTGAAGTCGGCAGATGTCAGCGCCTGCGCGCCCAGGCCGAAGGTCTGGCTGTCGGCGATCAGGTTTGTCGCCGCATTCCTGGCGCGGATGATCGAGTCAGGGCGGCCGTCAAGCTCTCCGGCCGCTGCAAGAGCCACGTGATCGGCGTAAGCCTGCAACTCGGACTGCGTCGCGGCGACGCGGCCGATGTCGAAGGACAGCGCAACCATGCCAAGCACCACCGCCAGCGCCATGGCCCAGAAGACCAGAATGGCGCCGTCCTCGTCCTTCGCGAAGGTCCCGGTGTCGCGGTTGTTCGTCATGGTGCGCCCCGGTTCCGTCACTCGACTTCCACGGTCTCGACCGTGTTGGCACGGCGGACCCGGATCGTGGGCTTGGATTGGGTCGGTTCCGCGACCGGCGACTTTTCGCGCAGGATGTCGGTCAGGCGGATCGAATCGAGCGGCGCGTCGGCCGCATTTTCAAGTGACCGCAGCGACAGGCTGAGCGTGCCGGCCTTCTGGGCCAGCGCCAGCGTCTGGCTTTGTTCCGGGGTCACCTCGACGGTGACGGTCTTGGCCACGCCGGGCTGGTCGTTGTTGCGGTTCGCATCCTGATCGACGCCGATGACGCGGATGTTTTGCAGGATCGTGATGGCGCGCAGCGTTTCGCCGCCGCCCTGGGTCAGAACAATGTCGACACTGTCGCCGGGGGTGACGAAACCGCCGACGGCGGTTTCCGCATCGACCTTGATCGCCATCGCGCGCGAATTCTCGCCGAGGCTTTGGACGATCGTCACCTTTTCTCCGAAGGCCGAGACCTTGGAAGCGAGGATCAGCTCGCCCTGCGCCATCTCGCGCGTGGCGCGGCGCGGCGGCATGCCGGGGGCGGGGACGAGGGTGTCGAGTTCGGTGATGGCACCCGGCGGCAGGGCCGTACGGGGCCAGGACATGACCTGCAGCATCTGGGGCTGGATCGCCTGTCCGAAGGGGATGTCGCGCCCGGCGACGATGACCGAGACGAGCGCCGCCTCGGGATCGGTCGCGGCGACGGCGCGGCTGCGGTCGAGATATTCCCGGGCGCCGAAAGCCGATCCTCCGGCTACGGCGACACCGAGCATGGCGACGAGGATGGAACGGGCTCCCACGGCAGTTCTCCTATTTCCGGTTCCGGATACGGTCCGTTGCGATCTCAGCATCGAAACGGCTTCGTCGGGGCGCCCTGCGGCGCCCCGGAAGCGGCGGCCGACCGAAGTCGGCCGCGAATTGATTACGGGCAGACAGCGACGGTGCCGCCAGTCATCGCGGAACAAGCGCTGTCCATCTGGCCCTCGACGGTCGTGCCGAGGCCGGAGAGAGCGCCGACGCCGACGGTGACGGCCAGCACAAGGGCGACGCCATATTCCACCAGTGTGACGCCTTCGTCGTTGTGACGGAAGGAACGGAGCTTCTTCATCAGAGTTGCGCGCATTGTAATCTCCTCAAACGCGTTCAGATTAGTCCCGGATGGCCCGGGTCAGAGAGACGAACCGAAGGTCAAACTCGCGGCTCACCTTCAGGATTACGGCGGAAATGTGGCGGCGCATCGTCTGGAACGATGAAACTTTCTCCCGAAGGTTGTATTTTCCTTGCGCCTGCGCGGAAATCGGTGGTGCCGCCCGGTCGCCGGATCCGGACTTGCGCGGCGCGGAACGGGCGCCCATCCTGCATGGACGGACCAATGGAACGGGAACGAACACCCATGAAACGATCCGAGATCAACGCCATCCTGAGCGAGGCCGATGCCTTCATCCGCTCTTTCGGATATGCCCTGCCGCCCTTCGCCTACTGGTCGCCCGAGGAGATGCGGGCGGCGATCGCGAACGGCAGCGATCATGCCGCGCGCGGGCTCGGCTGGGATATCACCGACTACGGGCAAGGGCGGTTCGATGAACTCGGTCTCTTTCTCTTCACGGTCCGCAACGGCGATGCCGCAGACCTCTCCAGTGGGCGGGGGATGCTCTATGCCGAGAAGATCATGATCTCCCGCCGCGATCAGCTGAGCCCGATGCACCGCCACAACATCAAGGCCGAGGACATCATCAACCGGGGTGGCGGAACGCTGGTTCTGGAACTCTTCGCGCCGGATGGCGACGGCGGAATCGACCCGGCCTCCGGGGTCGAGGTGCCGGTCGACGGCACGCTCCGCCGCCTGTCCGCAGGCGGACTCCTGAAGCTCGCGCCGGGAGAATCGGTGACGCTGATGCCGGGTATCTGGCATGCGTTTTGGGCCGAGGGCGCCGACGTGCTGATCGGCGAGGTCTCGACCGTCAACGACGACCGCACCGACAACGTCTTCCGCGAGAAGATCGGCCGCTTTCCGTCGGTGGAAGAGGACGTGGCCCCGCTTCACCTTCTCGTCTCGGACTATTCCTGAAGCGCCGGCGTCACCGGCAAGAGCAAAAGCCACTGCCCCGCGCGGTGCCGATCGCCTGTCCCGTCACCGGTATGCATTCTCCTGTTGACAGGCCCAGCCGGGGGCACGTTTGTTGACGCGGGTAACGATGGTGCCGCAGGTTCGCCCGTCAGCGGGTGCGGCAACCGGCAGCGTCAGATCAGGGAGAGTGCGACATGATATTCGGCAAGATCGGGATTTCGGCAATTCTTGTGTTGATCTTTGCGGCTTCCACGGCCGCAGCCGACGAAAGCTGCGCGGCGGGCAAGACGCTGAAAGACGGCGTTTTGACGATCGCCACCGGCAATCCGGCTTATTTCCCCTGGGTGATCGACAACGACCCAGTCAGCGGCAAGGGATTCGAGGCCGCCGTCGCCTACGAGATCGCCGCACGGATGGGGTTCGACCGCGACCATGTGGAATGGACCTCGACCACCTTCGATCAGGCGATCCAGCCGGGCCCGAAGGAGTTCGACTTCAACCTCCAGCAATATTCGATCACCGAAGAGCGCGATCAGACCATCGACTTCTCCGCCCCCTACTACGCGGCGGCGCAGGCGGTTCTCGTGCGGCAGCCCACGGTCGACGGCGGCGCGACGCCGACTCTCGCCTCTCTGAAGGCGTTGAAATGGGGGCTCGCCGCCGGAACGACCGCGCCGGCTTTGGTGCAGGAATTGGTCGCGCCGGACAGCGCGCCGCTCCTGTACGATGAGACGGCCGATACGGCCGAGGCGCTGAAGGCCGGCCAGATCGACGCAACGATGATGGACCTGCCGACCGCGCTTTTTACCGCCGCCGTTCTGCTCGACGACGGTGTGGTGCTTGGCCAGTTCCCGAAGGGGGCGGAGGCGCCGGATTCCTTCGGCCTCGTCTTCGAAGAGGGCAACCCCCTGCGCGACTGCGCCAACGAGGCGATCGCCGCGATGACGGAGGACGGCAAGCTGGCCGCGATCGAGGCCGAGTGGCTACAGGAGGCGACGGGCGTTCCGGTCATCGAGTGACCGCTTGCCCATGACCCCGGACGGAATGAAGGACGCGGCCGCCGGCCTCAAGCCCGTGCGCGGGCCGACGCGGCGCGAGGTGCGGGAAGCGCGGCTGCGGCGGCGGAGCATGCTCATCGCCGCCGCGAGCACGGCGTTTGTCGTCACGCTTGTCGTGGGCCTCGTGCCGATGGCGCCTGGATGGGAGCGGGTCCAGAAATCCTTCTTCAATCCCGACATCTTCGCCGAGACCTTTCCGGGGCTTCTCGGGGCCTTCCTCCTCGATGTGATGATCTTTGCCTGGTGCGCGCCGATGATCGCGGTCCTGGGCCTTGTCATCGCGCTCGCCCGCGACGCCCGCTCGCCCGCGCTTTTCCCGCTCCGGCTCTTCGGGACGATCTACAACGATGTGTTCCGCGGGGTGCCGGTGATCCTCGTGATCTATCTCGTCGGCTTCGGCATTCCCGGTCTCGGTCTGCCACGGCCGTGGAACAGCCCCTATATCTGGGGCACGGTCGCGGTCGTGCTGACCTATTCCGCCTACGTGGCCGAGGTCTACCGGACCGGGATCGAGTCCATTCACGAAAGCCAGCGCGCGGCGGCCACATCGCTCGGCCTCTCGCACTGGGATACGATGCGCTACGTGATCCTGCCGCAGGCGATCCGCCGGGTGATCCCGGCCAACATGAACCTTCTGATCGCGCTTCAGAAGGATGTGGCGCTCCTTTCGTTCATCGGCCCCGTGGAGATCCTGCGCCAAGCGGGCGTCTACAAGTCGATCCACGCGAATTTCACGCCCTATCTCGGCGCGGCCCTGATCTTCCTTGCCGTGACCGTCCCGGCGACCCGAGCCGTCGACCGCATGATCGCCCGCCAGAACAAGGCGCGCAGCTGATGGCGCCCAAGCTGCGGATGATCGAGGTCTGGAAAAGCTTTGGCGCGAACGCGGTCCTGCGCGGCATCGACCTTGAGGTCGATGAAGGGCAGATGGTCTGCCTCATCGGTGCGTCCGGTTCCGGCAAGTCTACGCTCCTGCGCTGCCTGAACCTCTTGGAGCCGGTCGATGACGGCCGGATCCTTCTCGATGGCGCCGACATCACCGACCCCGAGCTTGACCCGCAGCCGATCCGCCAGCGGATCGGGCTGGTGTTCCAGAGCTTCAACCTCTTTCCGCATATGACCGCGCTCGAAAACGTCCTCCTCGCCCCCCGCCGCATTCATCGCAAAAGCCGCGCAGAGCTTCTGCCTGCGGTGCAGGCGCTCTTCTCGCGGTTCGGCCTTGCCGACCGGATGGGGCATTACCCCGACCAGCTCTCCGGCGGCCAGCAGCAGCGCGTGGCGATCATCCGCGCGCTCGCCATGAAACCCGAGGTGATGCTTTTCGATGAGGTGACGTCCGCACTTGACCCGGAACTGGTGGGCGAGGTGCTGGACGTCCTCCGCAGGCTCAAGGCCGAGGGGATGACGATGGTCCTTGCGACGCACGAGATGGCCTTTGCCCGCGAAGTGGCGGACAAGGTCTGTTTTCTTGATGCCGGGCGCATCGTCGAGGAAGGCAGCCCCGCCGAAATCTTCAGCGCCCCGCGCGAGGCGCGCACCCGCGCCTTCCTTGCCCGCGTCCTTTGACGCGCGCCGGGCTTGCCCCGGCACAACCGGAATGCGAAAACCTCTGTGGCCGCGTGCGGGAGGAACCATGCTCAGATCCAGAATGGACAAGGCGGTAGCCTTCATCCGCGAACGCACAGACCTTCGCCCGGACATCGCGCTGGTCCTCGGTTCCGGCCTCGGCCCCCTTGCCGGTCAAGTCGACGGCATCGCGATTCCCTATGCGGAGATCGCGGATTTCCCGGCCTCGACCGCGCCCGGTCATCAGGGCCGGCTGATCCTCGGCCGGCTCTTTGGGCGCGACTGCGTGGTGATGCAGGGACGGGTGCATCTTTACGAAGGCTATTCGCCGCAAGAGGTGGTCTTTCCCGTCTGTGTCATGGCCGCTTTGGGCGCGAGGACGATCGTCCTTACCAACGCGGCGGGCGGCATGAACCCGAACTACGCGGTCGGCGATCTTGTGGTGATCGAGGATCACCTGTCGCTCGCCGTCGCCTCCGGTCTTGACCCGCTTTTCGGACCGAACGATCCAGACCTCGGCCCCCGCTTCGTGTCGATGAACCACGCCTACGACCCTGCCCTCGTGGCGCTCGCCGAACGCATCGGCGGGCTCCGGCGCGGCACCTACGCCCATGTCGTCGGGCCGAGCTTCGAGCCGCCGGCGCTCATCCGGCTTCTGAAATCGGCCGGCTGCGACCTCGTCGGAATGTCGACCGTGCCCGAGGTGATCATGGCCCGCTACATGGATCTTCGCGTGCTCGCCATTTCCGCTGTCACGAACATCGCGGTGTCGAGCGTCGCCGACCCCCATGTAACGACCGAGGCGGAGGTGTGGGAGGCGGCGAAGGTCGCGCAACCGAAGCTCCTCACCCTGATGAAGGCGCTGATCCCGGCGCTGCCCGAGGTGACAGAATGACCGATTTCCCGGCGACGGCCGACACCCTCATCACCAATGCCCGCATCCTGACAATGGACGACCGCTTCACCGAGATCGCGAATGGAGCCCTCGCGATCTCTGGCGGCCGCATCGCGGCGCTCGGGCCGGTGGCAGAGGCGGCAGGGACGGTGGCGGCAGAAGTACTGGACGCGAAGGGCGGTCTCCTCCTGCCGGGTTTCGTGAATACCCATTGCCATGCGGCCATGGTGCTTTTCCGTGGCCTCGCCGACGACCGCCCGCTTGACGGGTTTCTCAAGACCGTCTGGGCGGCGGAGGCGGCGCATGTCACGCCGGGCACGGTGCGGGCGGGGGCCACGCTCGGGCTGGCGGAAATGGCGCTTGGCGGCGTGACCCATGTTGTCGACATGTATTTCCACCCCGATGCGACGATCGAGGCTGCGCGGAAGGTCGGCATCGGTCTCACGTCGGGTCCGGTCTTCATCGGGTTCGACGGGATAGACCATTTGCCCTGGCAGGAGCGGCTGTGCTTCGCCGAGGCGTTCGTCGCCCGGCATCGCGGCACCGACGGGGTCGAATTGATGCTGATGCCGCATTCGGCCTACACGCTCGACGCCGGAAAACTGCGCGAGGTTGCGGTGATGTCCGACCGGCTCGCTCTGCCCATCCACGTTCATGCCGCCGAGGCGCCGTCGGAAATCCGGCTGGTGGCGGAGCAGCACGGAACCACGCCAGCGCGCATCCTCGACCGCTGCGGCATCCTCAGGCCGGGCACGCTTCTTGCGCATGCCGTCCATCTCGACGACGCTGAAATAGCGCTTCTGGCCGAACGCGGTTCCACGATTGCGCATTGTCCTCTTTCGAACGCGAAGCTTGCATCTGGTATGGCTCGGTTGAAGGACCTGCGGTCGGCCGGTGTCACGGTGTCGCTCGGCACGGACGGCGCGTCCAGCGGCAATGACCTCGACATGTTCAAGACGATGCGGCAGGCGGCCTATCTCGCGATCCTCGCGACCGGAGAGCCCGATGTCCTGCCCGCCCGCGAGATCGTCGCGATGGCGACGCGCGGCGGGGCGGCGGCGGCCGGGCTTGCCGGCAGCAAGGGCATCCTCGCCCCCGGAATGGACGCCGATCTGATGCTGATCGACCTCTCTGCCCCGCACCTCATCCCGGCCTACGATCCCTATTCCACGCTCGTTTACGCGGCCGGGCGCGAAGATGTGCGCGACGTCTTCGCAAGAGGGCGCCGAATCGTTGCGGGCGGGCGGCTGACGGCCGAGATCGGTGACGATATTTCCGACGTGCGCGCCGTTGCCGCCCGCATCCTGAGAGAGAGGGGGCAGGGAGAGGCGCGGGTCTAGTTCCGCACAGGCCAATACCCGCCAACGGGAACAATTTTGGCCTCCGGCGTTTGAATGTTGCGGGGATCGCCGGTAATATCCGAGTCAGTTGTGGACGGGCGCGCTTCATCTGCCGAAGCGGCCCGCGCGTGGGTGTAACGCCGGCCTTGGGTCAATTGGACCCTCTTCGCTGCCGTCAAGAGGGTGGGGCTGATGGAACGAATGGCGACGGACGTCGCTTCGCCGCCTGTTTCGGGTGGTGATTTGCCAAGCTTTGACGAGCTTTTGGCGAAAGGGTCGTTCCATGCGCGATTGGCGCGGGCGCGAGTCGAGCGCGAAAAGGCCCTGGCCCGGTCCGGCGACGCCGTGGACGACGAATTCATCCTCAATACCGGTCGCAAGCCTTGGGAAAAGGGCCCGGGTTCCGCGCCGAAGAAGGATCGCCTGACCGACGCGCTGAGGCATTCCGTCTCGGTCGAGGATCGTTCGGTGCGGCCTGTGCGTCCGCCGGTCCCGTCCCCGCAGGCACCTGATGCGCCGGTTCCGCCTCCGGCCATCCTGACGAACGTTGCCACCCTTTCGGAACCGCTGCCGGACCGACTGCCGCCGCTCGCGCCGGCAGAAAGCCTGGTCGTTGTCCCGGCGAAGTTCACACGCAAGCGGACGCAGATCGCGGCCGGTTTCGGCGCGGGTCTCGTCCTTGGCGCCGCTGCCGCCGTCATGGTGCCACTGTTGCAGGGCCAACGGGACGCCCCCGTTCCCGTCGTTCTGACGCCCGTTGCGCCAGTCTCCGTCGCGCAGGCGCCGGCTGTCGGGGCGGCCGCGCCGGTATTGGCGGCGCTCTCGGCAGTCGTGGAGCCGGTGCCCGTTCCCGATCCGTCCGCACCGCGCCCGCTGCCCGCCCTCGTCGTCCGCCCGGCACCGCCGCAAGCCGCAGACGCGGCACCGGAGGAGGGCCGCACCGGTCCGCTTCTTGCCACTGCCGCGCCTTTTGGTTTCGAGGCCCCGGCCGCCGCACTTCAGGCGCCGCCGGCGCGTCCATCCCATGTCGAACTCGCCGCCGCCCGGCTTCCCGTGAGCGAGCCGGCGGTTGACCCATCCGCCGCCGATGGACTGCCGTCGATCGTTGCCGCGCCACCGCCGCGCCCCCGGATCGATCCCCGCGCCACCGATCTCGCTACGCTCGCCTCGCCCGATCCTGACGTGTTTGCCGCTGTCGCCGCCGCCGCCGTCGCGGGCTGGAGCGGACCGCCGTTGGGGCGGTTGACGGCGCCGCGCGATGCGGCCGGCGACGTGCCGCTTTCGGCGCAATCGCTGCCCGCCGCCTATTCCGCGCCGGATCTGCCCGGCACTACGGCGTCGGCCGCGACCCTGTTTGCCGGGCCGGTCATCCTTCACGCCCCGGAGAGCGTTGCGGATGCCGCGCTGACCGAGATCGTAAGCCAGCTCGGCGCGGCGGGCGTGCCGGTTGGCGAGCCGACCCGGGTCGGTTTCACGGTTTCGGAAAGCAACGTGCGCTATTTCCACTTCGCCGATGCCGAGGCCGCTACTGCGATTGCCGAAGCGATCGGCGCCCGCCTGCGCGACTTCACCAGCTTCGACCCGTCTCCGCCGACCGGCACGATCGAGGTCTGGCTCGCCGGAAGGGGAAATGCGACGGCTGCGGCGGTGAAGAAATCGAACAAACAGACGCGCGGCAATCTCGACCAGCGGCTTCTGAACTTGAGAAACCGGATCCTGCGACAGTTGCGGAACGGCGATCACCTGTAGGACCGAAGGCCGGGGCGGCCGGGGTCGAAACGACAAGATGGGGGCTGAATGCCTGATCCGAGACTACTTGCGGTCATCACCGCACTTCTGATGATCGCCGGCGCGCCGGCGCGGGCCGACTACGATATCGCGCAGCTGCAGCAGATCGAGCAGTACATCCTGCAAAAGGACTGTGCCGCCCTCTGGCAATACCTCACCGCCAACCCGTCGATCATGTCGGGCGGCGACGCGCTCGCGCGCGAGTTGCGGACCTTCGTCGCCGCCACCGAACGCGGCCAGCTCAACTGCTTCGCGGCGCGAACCGCTCAGACGGCGGTCGTGCCGCCGACATCGGTGGTGAATTTCGCGGCTGCGAACGCGGTCACGTATTGACCGCCCCGCCGCGCCCCGGAGGTGAAAGATGACCGGGCCGCGACGCGTCGCCTATGTTCTCGACCCGCGCTTTCCCGGGGGCACCTCATCGGCCGTGGCGGAAGAGTTGCGCGCGATCGCGCCGCTTTGCCGGCCCGTCGTTCACGCGGTGAGTTCCCGCATGTTCGCCGGGCCGGACCCGGCCCCGCCGCTCGCCGCCGCCTTTGACGCGCTGGGAATCGCGCCGGTCTGGGATGCCGACACGATCAGCGCCGACACCGTGATCCTGCACAACCCGTCCTTCCTGAAGTTCCAGTCCGAATTCGGCCGTCGAGTCCTCTGCCGGCACCTGATCGTCGTGAGCCACGAAAACTTCCTCCGCCCCGGTGGGGAGGAGGCGTTCGACACGGCCGGCTGCCTTGCCCAGATCGACCGCGCGACGCTCGCCTTGCGGAAATCGCTGGCCCCGATCTCGGCGCACAATCGGGCGACGGTGACCGCGTGGAGGGACCGCTTCGGCCTGCCGTCCGGGTGGGACATGCTGCCCGATGACTGGTTCAACATCTGCGATCTGCCGATGACCCCGCCGACAGGGACCCCCTGCGACCGGCGCGGCCGCCATTCGCGGCCCGGATTCGAGAAGTTCCCGCCGCCCGCCGATCTCGACCTCTGCTTTCCGCGTCACGCCGAGACCAATGTCATCCTCGGCGCCGACCTGATGATCGCCGAAGGGGCGCCGCCGCACTGGCAGGTCTACCCGTTCCGGGGCCTTGATCTGGAACGGTATTTCGGAATGATCGACTTCATGGTCTATTTCACCGCCCCAACCTGGCAGGAAAGTTTCGGCCGCGTCCTCGCCGAAGGCATCGCGGCGGGAAAGGTGGTGATCGCGGACCCCGCGACGGCGGCGGGGTTCGGCGGTGGCGTCATCGGTGCGCGCCCCGATGAGGTCGACGGTATCATCCGCGCTTTCGTGAACGCCCCCGAGCGTTACGCCGACCATGTCCGCATGGCGCAGGCGGCGCTTGCCGGGTTTTCGGCCGAGGCGTTCCGGGCGCGGTTCGCGGCACTCCTCGGACCACGGGTCGGAGCAGCGGCATGATCCTGATCGAGGCTGGCGAACAGACCGACAAGGCCTTCGACGCCAAACTTCTCGTCGCGACACAACTTGCCGCGCGCGGCCATCAGGTCGTCCTCGACGACCGTACCCGGCCGGAAAAGCTGGAGCGCTACCAGAAATACGAGGCGGCCGCCTTCCTCGCCGATCTCGAGGCCGTGACGCTGACCCGCGTCGTCCTGATCGGTGCCGAAAGCGTCGTGCAAGAGACGATGATGGCCCTGCGCGGAATGCGTCTTGGCGCGGATGTGACGGTCTCCGTCACCGGGCGTTTCGGCGACCGGCAATCCGCGATCGCCGCCCGGGCGAAGGTCGCCTATGCCATCGGCCGGGAACCCGACATTGTCGACCTCGCCGCGCTTCAGGGCCCCCCGCTCGTTGCCAACGCAATCTCGCCGCTCGCCGCCGCGCCGACGCCCGAACCGCCCGAACGGCTACCGCAGCTGTTCGTCGTCCTGCCGCTGGAAGCGCTCGACGACCCGCAGACGCTTCCGATCCTTTCGGCGGTGGACAACCTGCCCGACTACCGCTTGAATGTGATCCTGCCCGGCAAGGGCAAGGAACAGGTCAAGGCGTCGCGTCACGCCGGACTGACCGTCTTCGGCTATTCCGAGCTCTCGCCGGCTGCCTTCGCCCGGCTCGCAGACATCGCCGCCTTTTTCGGCGACGGTGTTCCCGGCGAGAGGATGGCGGCCTTCGCGCTCGACCTCATGCGGTCCGGACGGGTGGCCATCGACTGCACGTCCGGGGGCGGTTTCCTGACCGGTGGCGCGCCGGTGCTGCGCGGCCCGGAAGAGATCGCGGCGCTTGCGAACTACATCCAGCACACGGTCCTCGTGAACCGGCGCGAAATCGGCCGGCAGGCGCAGAAAAGTCCGTGGCTGACAACCCATTCGGTCGAGGCGCTGGAAGGCGCGCTGGGCCTCGGTCCAGTGGCCGAGATGCCGGTGGACGAAACGCCCAGGCGCGTCCTTTTCGTTCCGACCAACGGCATCGGCCTTGGCCACGCGCAGCGCTGCACCCTCATCGCCGAGGCGATGGTGACCGACGCCAATCCCGCCTTCGCCGCGTTCCCCAGTTGCGTGCCGCTCATTCGCGACAGGGGTTTCGACTGCCTGCCGCTCGTGCAGAAAAGCCCTGACCATCCCGAGGATCACGCCAACGACCTCTTGAGCTATCTGCGGCTCCGCCGGGTGCTCCGCACTGGTGATCGGCTGGTCTTCGATGGCGGGTTCGTCTTCGATTCGATCCACCGGGTTATTCTGGAACACGGTCTGGACGCGACCTGGATCCGGCGCGGTCTTTGGCAGGCCGGGCAGACGCTCGCGACGGCGCTCGACCGTGAACGCGCCTTCGCCCGGGTCATCGTGCCGAGCGAAGCCTTCGCGGAATTGAACGCCGACCGCGGTGCCGGCGCCCATGTTCACACCGTCGGGCCAATCGTTCGGCGGCTGCCCGAGGTGGGCGCGGCAGAACGCACGTCCCGCCGCGAGGCGCTCGGCGCAAAGCTCGGGCGCGGCGTGGATGACCTGGTCGTGACAATGCTTGGCGGCGGCGTCGCGGCGGACCGGACGGCGCAGATGCAGGCCCTGTCGGCGATGCTCGACGCGCGGCCGAATTGCCTCCACCTGATCGTGGTCTGGCCCGGCGCGGTGGTTCCGGCGGGCCTCGCAAGCTGGAAAAACACCTGCGTGGTCCAGACGCAGAACGCACTCGCGCTCTGCCAGATCGCCGATCTCGTCGTCTCGGCGACCGGATACAATTCCTTCCACGAGCTTCTCTACCACGGGGTGCCGACGATTTTCGTGCCACAGATGGCGACCTTCATGGACGATCAGGAACGCCGCGCGCGCGCGGCCTCCGACCGGGGGCTGGCCGAGACGGTCTTGGCCCATGAAATCCTTCTTCTTGAACGCGAGGTGCGGGCGTTCCTCGATGCGGGCAAGGCCGACAGGATCCGCTCGGCGCTGGCGGCGGCGGACCTGCCGGAAACCGGCAACGGCGACGCGGCCAGCCTCATCCTCGGGAAGGAGGCGCGATGACCCCCGACCACTGGCTTGCCGTCCTGTCGCGGATCACGCCCGAGGGGCCTGTCGACCTCGATGCGGGCGCCGCGCCGCCCGCGCGTTTCGGGGCCGGTCTTGGCGGCTGGTCGTCCGATACACCGCCCCCGTCGCCGCGACTGTGGGAGCGGGAGGATTCTGGCGCCGCCTACCTCGGCATCCGCGTCGACGCCCCCTTGCCCGACCCGGCGCGCACGGCGCTGCGCCTCGCTGCGGCCGCTCTCGAACGCGGAGTGACACCGATCATCCTGACATCGCTCGGGCAAAGCGGTTTCGACCGCTTCGGTTTCCGGGTCGAGCGGTTTGTGCCCGGCGACGGGGTCGACCGCGCCGCGTGGGAGGCCGAGATGACCGCTTTCTGGTCCCTCGCACTCATCATCGATGCGGCGGATGTCGCGGCGCTTGGATGACGGTTGCGGAACTCATCGGACCAAAGCCCGTATCGCTGCATGCTAATGGCCCTTAGAAGGTAAGGTGAGGCAGCCGGTCGGGCACGCGATGAAGGCAAACATCAGGTCCTGGAACGATCTTTCGCTCGCGGCGCAGTTCGCGGTGGCCGGTGGCGTGATCATGATCCTTTCGATGGTGCTCATCGGGCGGATCGTCGCCGCCCGCATCGAGGACGGTGTGGTGCGCAACACCGCGCTCGCCACGTCGCAATACATGGACAGCATCATCTCGCCGCTGAGCCAGGACATGGCCGATGTGGACACGCTGCCGCCCGGCGCCCACCGCGCGCTTGACGAGATCTTCTCCAACACGCCGCTCGGCGAACGGGTCGTATCGTTCAAGCTCTGGACGCCCGAGGGGCGGGTCGTACATGCGACCGATCCCATCATCGTCGGAGAGACCTTCCAGATCACCGACAACCTCGCCGCCGCCGTCAAAGGCGAGGTTCGGGCCGATTTCGAGGATCTGAGCGATGAGGAGGATCAGGGCGAAAACGCGCTCGGCCTGCCGCTTCTCGAAATCTATTCGCCGGTGCGGGAGGTCTGGTCCGGCAAGGTGATCGGCGTCGCCGAATTCTACGAGGTCGCAACCCAGCTGAAACGCGATCTGGCTGCAGCCAAGCGCAACAGCTGGATGGCCGTCGCGCTGACATTCATGTCGATCGGGGGAATTCTCTATCTCATCGTCCTGCGCGGAAGCCGCATCATTGACCGCCAGCGCGATGCCCTGACCGCGCAACTGTCGGAACTCGGGGCGCTTTCGGCCCACAACATGACCCTTCGGCGGAGGGTGCAACAGGCCGCCGCGCGAACCTCGGCGATGAACGATCAGGCGCTGCGCCGGATCGGGGCCGACCTGCACGACGGTCCGGCCCAACTCCTCAGTTTTGCGGCGCTCCGGCTCGACAACCTGCGCGGTCAGGTCAAGGACACGAGCGAACTCGACGGGGTGGAGCGCGCGGTCAAGGATGCGATCCGCGAAGTCCGCTCGATTTCAAAGGGTCTCTCGCTGCCCGATATCGACAGTCGCAGCGCCGAACAGATCGTGCGCGGCGTGGCAGAAACCCATGCGGCGCGGACCGGTTCGCCAGTCGATGTCACTTGCGAACTGCCTCCAGACACTTCCCTGTCCCAGGCGGTGAAGATCTGTCTCTACCGCTTCGTCCAGGAAGGCCTCAACAATGCCTGGCGCTATGCGGGCGGAACGGGGCAGGAGGTGCGGCTTTCCTGTGCCGACGGCATCCTGAGCCTCGCGGTCCGCGACCGGGGGCCGGGCATGGTGGCGGGACCGGGCGGTCTGCCCGAGGGTGGTGGCGACTTTTCCGGCATCGGGCTCAGGGGGCTGCGCGACCGCGTCGAAAGCCTCGGCGGAACCCTGACGGCCGGAAACCGAAAGGATGGGCCTGGAGCCGTCATCAGCATGGAACTGGACATGAGGTCATCGTGATGGACGAAATCCGCGTGGTTATCGCCGACGATCATCCGCTCTACCGCGAAGGTGTGGCGCGCAGCCTCTCCGACGACGCGGCGATAACGGTCGTCGGGCAGGGGCAGGACGCCGACGCGGCGGTCGAACTGACGGAGCGGTTGCGGCCCGACATCGTGCTTCTCGACCTCTCGATGCCGGCAGGTGGCGGCATCGGCGCGCTCCGCCGCATCATGGCGATGGAGGAGCCGCCCAGGGTCGCGATGCTGACCGTGTCGGAGGAGGACGACGACGTCATGCAGGCGCTGAAGGCCGGTGCGGTCGGCTACATCCTGAAAGGCGTCGGCTCGCGAGAGCTTGTCTCGATCGTCAAGGAGGTGGCGCGGGGGCAGTCCTACGTTTCCCCCGCGCTCGCGGCGCGGATCCTGAATGCCATGCGCGACGGCGGTGCGGCGCGGCGCGCGGCCAATCCCATCGAAGACCTCTCCAAGCGCGAGGAGGACATCCTCAAGCTCGTCGCCGAGGGAAAGAGCAACAAGGAAGTGGGCCGCGAGCTAGATCTGCAGGAGAAGACCGTGAAACACTACATGACGGCGATCCTGCAAAAGCTACATGTCCGCAACCGCGTGGAAGCGGCGGTGCTGGCCCGGGGACACTGGAAGAAATAAGCCGCCGGGCGGCAGATGTCAGTCGAGGTTCAGCATCGCCCGGATCCGGCGAATATCCTCGGCCGTGACCGGGCGGCGCGCAATCGTGCGGCCCCTCGGATCCTTCAGCACGTAGGAGCCACGCGACACGATCTCGCGCCAGCCGCGGAAGTCGGTGATGTCGATCGCTCCTTTCGCTTCGTCCACTTGCGCGACGTTCTGAACCACGCGGTTGCTGACCTGCCGGGCCGACCCGGAGCCGAGCGAGCGCAGCCGGCTCAGGTCCGTCCGCCGCGCGGCCCGGCTTTCCACGACGCGGCCGTGCGCATCGAGCGTTTCGAAACGATTGCCACGGATTCGTTCGGTATGGCCGTCGGAGAACTGGATGTGGATGCCGTCACCGCCAAAAAGCGTGGCGCCTCCAGACCTGGATCCGCCGGACCCGGAACGGGAACTGCCAGAGCCGGAACTGCTTCCCGAGCCTGAACTTGAACTGCTACTCGTCCCGGATCCTCCCGATCCAGAACTGCCAGAGCCGGAACTGCCCGATCCAGAGCTTCCTGACCCCGAACTGCCTGAGCCCGAGCTTCCAGACCCCGAGCTGCCAGACCCGGAACTGCCACTGTTGTCATCGTCATCGTCATCATCGTGGCTGTCATCGTCGTCATCATCGGACGATCCGCTTTTCGCATAGGCGGCGCCGCCCTTGCCGTCGAAGAGCGGCTGGATGACAGGCAAGCCGCCCCAGATCACGGCGGCGAGAAGAAGAAAGACGACGGCGCGCCTCACGGATGGCTCCTGTCCGGTACTGCCCCGGCGGACCCTTCCGCCGGCCGAAACCCTGGGCGCACCACATTCGGCGCGCCCAGGGTCATTTCATTCAGTGCCTGCGGCAAGCTCACTGCAAGCTCAGGAGCCTGTTGATGTCAGCTTGCGTCGCCCGGCGTTGCTCGACAGTACGGCCAGCCGGGTTTTTGCGCTCGTAGCGGCCGTTCTCGATCTCCTCCTTCGTCCCGTCGGAATATCGCACTTCGATGCCGGACGAAGACATCTCGATCTTCGAAACGCTCACGCCATCGCTGGATCCGCCACTCGAGCTGCTGCTCGAATCGTCGGAGCTCGACGAGGAAGACGAGGAGTCGTGGCTGCTGCTGTGATGGCCGCTATCGTCATCGCTATCATCGTCGCTGTCGTCATCGTCATTGCTGCTACCGCTGCCGCTGCTGCCGCTGTTGTCGTCATTGCTGCTGCCGCTGCCGCTGTTGTCGTCATCGTCGTCCCGGCTGCCGCCGCCGCCCGAACCGCCCTTGTCGTCATCGCCACCGTCATCATCGCCGTTCTTCGCGAGCGCTTGCGACGACTTCACCGCGAAAGTGCCGTGAGCCGCGTCGAAGTTCATGTGGACCGGCACCGCGATGATGAAGGCCGCAGTGCCGAGGATGATCGCGAGCCGACCGGATTTGAGTTTGGTGTCTTCCATGTCTGTATTCCTTGCTGGTCACCGCCGAACCATCCGGCGCTGACCTTCTCGTCGCATGCAGGACCGGGTTGGCGGAAGATCACCGCGACTGTTGCGGACCGTCCCGGGACCACATGCCGGGCATCATCAGCCCTTGGTCCGCACGAGTCATCAGACCAAGGTCCGAATATTTGCCGATCGGGACGGCTGGACGCAGAATCGCGGACCTCAGTCGGGTTGGTAGCCGCCGATCAGTTGCCTGAGGCCGAACATGCCGCCCGCGACAATCGCAGCCAACGTCACGGGTGCCGAAAAGGCGAGTGTCGCCATCGCGGTGACACCCTGGCCGACTGAACAGCCTAGCGCCAACGTGCCGCCGATCCCCATCAACGCCGCGCCGGAGACCTGCCGGCCAAGCTCGCGCGGGTCTTCGCACGCCTCCCAGCGGAAGAGGCCGCGGATCGTCGATCCCGCGAAGGCGCCGAGAAGGACTCCCGACACGATCCCGACCGAGAATGTCACACCGCCGGCGGTCGAGGTCATGAAGAAGATGATGGTGCGGCCGAGCGGCGCGGTGAAGGACGGGCCTTCGACTCCGATCTCGCCGAAGCTCGTCTCGTAAAGCCAGCTTGTCGCGACGAGGCACCAGACCACCGAAAGCCCGGCCGCGACACCCCAGGCGACCATCGCCTTCATCTGCCGCAACGGCGCATGCGACAGGCCCCAGCCGAGAACGGCAAGGCCGACGACAAGCGCGAAGGCCAGCGGCGGCAACCCGGTCTTCATGGACAGCCAATGGGCGATGCCCTGCGGTTCCGTGGCGCCGGTCTGCGGAAAGATCGCCGCGCGCAGCGGCGCGATTGGGCCCGACAGGGTGACGAAGGCGAAGATGCCGATGACGACGACCACGACGAGCGACCTCAGATCGCCGCCGCCGAAACGGACCAACGCGCCGAAGCCGCAATTGCCGGCCATCGCCATGCCGTAACCGAAGATCAGCCCGCCGATGATCGAGGCGGCGGGGCTCCACGCGATCGTATGATAGAACGTGGCCGTCGGTTCCGCGAGGCCGAGAGCCTCGGCGATGAACGTGCCGATGATTGCCACGCCGAGGACGACGCCCCAAAGCCGCAGCCGGCGCTGATCCGCGCCGTAGATCGCGGATTCCAACGCGCCAAGCGTGCAGAAATCGCCAAGCCGCGCCGAAAGCCCCAGAATGAGCCCCCCCACGAGGCCGGCGAGAGCGGCCAGAACGCCCGGTGGTATCGTCTCCATTCCCATACTCCCCCTGGAGGAACCCGGCCCCCCGCGCTGCGCCTATGCCTGCCGGCAGAAGAGCTCGTTCAACAGCCCGATCATGCGCGCGGTTCTCGGATCGCTCAAGGAATAGTAGATCGCCTTCCCGTCGCGCCGGGCCTTTACCAGCCCCTCCAGCCGCAACCGGGCGAGTTGCTGGCTGACCGCAGCCTGTCGCGAGGCAAGCAGGGTTTCAAGCTCGGTCACCGACTTTTCGCCGTCGATCAGATGACAGAGAATCATCAGTCGGCCTTCGTGGGCCAAGGCTTTCAGGTAACCGGCCGCCTCGTCCGCCTGTCCGACAAGATCCTCGGCGGCGGCTACCCCTGCGGCCGGTTCGGGCCGCGGCGCGCCGCCGTCGGACCCTCGCCGCTTTTCAAATGGCCAGGTCATCCGCGACCGCCGGCCGCGCGGCGACGCAAGCCGCGATCATCCGTTTCCTCATCGTTTCCCCTCCCCCTCGTATTCTCCGGTCCCCGACATCAGCTGTGCCAGGAGTCCCCAGAAGAAATCTTCGCCCGGATAGCCTTCGATCCTGCCCGCCTCGCGGCCATCCTGTACGAGGATGAAGGTCGGCGTGAAGACAGGGCGGGGCCCGAGTTCGACATTGTCCGGGTAGGGGCCGCGCAGTTGCACGCGTTCCAGCGGCGCCGCCTGGCCTTCCGGCGTCTTCGGGTAGATTGGCGCGATGTCCGCATCCCAGCGCGCGCAGTATGCGCAGCCCGGCTGCTCCACCATCAACAGCTTCAATTCGGCCGCTGCCGGCGTCGCCAGGACCGCCAGTATGGAGCCGAGAAGGGCAAGAACGCGCAGCATATTGACGCCCATGGATTTACATATAAAAATCGTAATATGTTTTTGCGTTCCGGGCAAGGCGGGGGAGTCAGTGCTTTTCGATCCAACCTTCGGCGGTGCGCTTTTTGCCGGCCTTCTGTCGTTTCTGTCGCCCTGCATCCTGCCCATGGTGCCGTTCTACCTGTGCTATATGGCCGGGATTTCAATGGCGGAACTCAGGTCCGACCAAACCATCGCGCCAGGTGCGCAGAAGCGGCTGATCCTGTCGGCCATCGCCTTCGCATTCGGCGTCACATCCATCTTCATGTTGCTCGGCATGGGCGCCACGGCGCTCGGCCAGGTCTTCCGGCAATGGCTTGAGCCATTGTCCTGGGTCGCAGCAGCGATCCTTTTCGTCTTCGGCCTGCATTTCCTTGGCATCCTCCGCATCCCGTTTCTCTACCGCGAGGCGCGGATCGAGGCAAAGGTGGAACCGACAACTGTCGTCGGCGCCTATATCATGGGCCTAGCCTTCGGTTTCGGATGGACGCCCTGCGTCGGCCCCGCGCTTGCCGCGATCCTGATGGTCGCGTCGAGCCTCGATTCGATCTGGCGCGGGGCGATGCTTCTCTTTGTCTACGGCGCCGGCATGACCGCGCCTTTCGTCCTCGCCGCCGTGTTCGCGAAACCCTTCCTGGCCTGGATGAACCGCAACCGCAAATATCTCGGCTATGTAGAAAAGGTCATGGGGGTCATGCTGATCCTCTTCGCAGTGTTGATTGCGACCGGATCGGTCAACGCGATCGCCGATTTCATGATCCGCCACATGCCGTGGACGACGAAATTCATCTGACATCCCTGGGGGAGGACACCATGCACCGCTTTCTCGCATCCGTTGCCGTCACACTTTCGCTTGCCCTTCCCGCGATGGCGGTGGAAGTGGCGCCTCTTGGCGATGACGGGCTGCACAAGCCGACCTGGCTGCGCGATACCTTCAAGGACATGCGAGAGGATCTGGCCGAGGCGAATGCAGAGGGCAAGCGCCTGATGATTATCGTCGAACAGCGAGGCTGCATCTACTGCACGAAGATGTATGAGAACGTCTTTCCGGTTCCGGAAATCGATGCGCTCATTCGCGACAACTACTTCGTCGTGCAGATGAATCTCTTCGGCGATGTCGAGTTCACCGACTTTGACGGAGAAGTGCTGCCTGAAAAGAAGATGGCGATGAAATGGGGGCTGATGTTCACGCCGACCCTGATCTTCCTGCCCGAAGAGGTGCCGGAAGGGGAAACCGTCGCGGAGGCCGCTGTCGCGATCATGCCGGGTGCGTTCGAGAAGGGAACCACCGCCGCGCTTCTGACCTGGGTGAAGGACCACGGTTACGAATCGGGTGAGAATTTCCAGAAATACGTTGCCGACCGTGTGATGGGTCGGGTGTCGAACTGACGACGGGCGCGTGTGGCCGGCGGGCGGTGATCCGCCCGTCATGCATTCACATATTCACGCAGTTGAATTTTTTGTTGCATCCGGAGGGCAGCCTCAGCTACTTTCGGATTCGGGAGAGAACAGGGAGGACTTCGATGAAGCGCCATATTGTGCTGGGCCTGCTGCTGTCCGCGGTCGCGGTTCCGGCGGCCACGGCCGAAACGGCTCCGGCTGCCGTGACCTTTAAGGGAGGTGCCGTCGCGCAGTCTCTGACGGGCGCCGCCGGCGATCCCGCCGAGGGGGCGAAGGTGATGTCGAACCGCGCTCTTGGCAATTGCGTGGCCTGCCACACCGTGTCCGCGATGCCGGACGTCGCTTTCCAGGGCAATGTCGGCCCGTCGCTTGACGGGGCCGCCGGCCGCTGGGAAGAAGCCCAGCTTCGCGGGATCGTTTCGGATGCCAAGATGACTTTCGACGGCACGATCATGCCGTCCTTCTACAAGACCGGACCCTATATCCGGCCCGGAGACGCGTTTACCGGCAAAGCGGCCGAGGGCGAACTGCCACCGCTGCTGACCGCGCAGCAGATCGAAGATGTCGTGGCCTATCTCATGACGCTCAAGGAATGAGCGGCCACGGGATCCGAACAAGACAGGAAAAGGAGCGTAAGATGCAACTATCGAGACGGAATGCCCTGGCGCTCGGCCTTGGCGGCGTCGCCTTCGCCACGCTTCCGCTGCCGGCGATGGCGTCGGCATCGGTTGAGGAACTGACGGCGGCCTTTGCCGGGGGCGCCACGATTGGCACGGGCGGGATCACCCTCACCGCGCCGGAGATCGCCGAGAACGGCAACACCGTGCCGATCGCCGTGGACGCGCCCGGCGCGACCGCGATCATGCTTCTGGCCTCGGGCAACCCGACGCCGGCGGTCTGCACATTCAACTTCGGTCCCGCGGCCGGCTCGCAGATGGCTTCCACGCGCATCCGCCTCGCGAAGACGCAGGACGTCATCGCGCTGGCGAAGATGGCGGATGGCAGCGTCGTGCAGGCCTCGTCCACGGTCAAGGTCACCATCGGCGGCTGCGGCGGCTGAGCTTAGGGAGCACAAGAAATGGCAAAAGATGTCAAACCCCGCGTGAAAGTCCCGAAATCGGCTGCGGCCGGTGAGGTGGTGACGATCAAGACGCTGATCAGCCACCCGATGGAATCGGGTCAGCGCAAGGACAAGGACGGCAACGTCATCCCGCGCTCGATCATCAACCGCTTCACCTGCGACTTCAACGGCGTGAACGTGATCGACGTCACGCTCGACCCGGCGATCTCGACCAACCCGTATATCGAATTCGACGCCAAGGTCGATGCGGCGGGTGAGTTCAAGTTCACCTGGTACGACGATGACGGCTCGGTCTACGAGGACTCGAAACCGATCGAAGTGGCCTGACGCAAGCGCCGAGGACAGGACCGCCGCCGGCCATGCCGGCGCGGTCTCTCAGGGAGGATAACGCATGAAGATCAAGACACTCGCCGGAACTTGCGCAGCCGCCGCCTTCGCTTTCGCGGGTCTGTCCGCTTGGGCCGAAGCGGTGGACGACGAGCTGGTGATCAACGAAAGCATCGAAATCGTCACCCATACCGACAAGGCCCCCGACTACATCGAAGGGCTGAGCGAGCAGTATTCCGGCTGGCATTTCCGTGAAGACGATACCCGCGACATGGAGCGGGACGACTTCGACAACCCGGGCATGCTCGGCGTCGAGGCCGCGATGGAAGTGTGGAGCACCGAAGACGGCTCCGAGGGCAAGTCTTGCGCCTCCTGCCACGAGGCGCCGGAAAGCATGGCCGGCGTGCGGACCCAGATGCCGAAGTTCAACGAGGCGAAGGGTACGCAGTACACGCTGGAGATGTACATCAACGATTGCCGGACCGAGCGCATGGGCGCCGAAGCCTGGGGCTGGGACGACGCGGCGATGGTCAACATGACCGCGCTCATTTCGTCCGTGTCGCGCGGCATGCCGATGAACGTGGCCGTGGATGGCCCCGCCGCTCCTTTCTGGGAGATGGGCAAGGAGATGTACTACACCCGCTACGGTCAGCTCGAACTCAGCTGCGCGAACTGCCACGAGGACAACTACGGCAACTTCATCCGTGCCGACCATCTGTCCCAGGGCCAGATCAACGGCTTCCCGGTCTACCGCCTGAAGGATGCGAAGCTGTCGTCGATCCACAACCGCTTCAAGGGTTGTATCCGCGACACCCGCGCCGAGACCTTCAAGCCCGGCTCGCCGGAGTTCATCGCGCTTGAAACCTACGTCGCCTCGCGCGGCAACGGTCTTTCGGTCGAGAGCCCATCGGTCCGCAACTAACTGGACTTCGGTCCGGGCGGCAGCCGCCCGGACCCATTCGTTTGTTCATTTTGATCGGGGCAGGGGCCGGACGCGCATTCGCGCGCTGGCTGGACGTTTGCCCGCAGCACGAGGACAGGCAACATGATATCGCGGCGGGATTTCCTCCAGGCAACCGTGGCGGCGTCCGCGCTCTGGGGCGCGTCCGGCGTCGGCAACTGGTCGCGGCTTGCCGCGCAGCAGGCGCTTACCCAAGACCAGCTTCTGGAATTCGATGACTTCGGCAATGTTACGCTGATCCACATCACGGACATCCACGCCCAGATGAAGCCGATCTGGTTCCGCGAGCCGGAGATCAATCTCGGTGTCGGCGCGGTGAACGGCCAGCCGCCCCATGTGACGGGTGCCGACTTCCTCAAGATGTTCAACATCGAGAGCGGAAGCCCCCATGCCTACGCGTTGACCTACGAGGATTTCACCGCGCTCGCCAGGGCCTATGGCCGCATGGGCGGGCTCGACCGCTGCGCCACCGTGATCAAGGCGATCCGCGCGTCGCGGCCCGATGCGCTTCTGCTCGATGGCGGCGACACGTGGCAGGGCTCGCTCACCGCGCAGAGAACCGCCGGGCAGGACATGGTCAACGTCATGAACGCGCTGAAGCCCGATGCGATGACCTCGCACTGGGAATTCACCCTCGGCATCGACCGTGTGACCGAGATCGTCGAAACCCTCGACTTCCCCTTCCTCGGGGCCAACATCTTCGACGCGGAATGGGACGAACCGGCCTATGAGCCCTACAAGATGTTCGAGGTCGGCGGCGCGAATGTCGCCGTGATCGGTCAGGCCTTCCCCTATCTGCCGATCGCCAACCCGAAATGGATGTTCCCAAACCTGTCATTCGGCGTGCGCGAGGAGCGCATGGCCGAAGTCGTGCAGGAGGTCCGCGACAACGGCGCCGATCTCGTCGTCGTCCTCAGCCACAACGGCTTTGACGTCGACCGAAAGATGGCCGGCAACGTGCCGGGGATCGACGTGATCCTGACAGGACACACCCACGACGCGCTGCCCGAACCGGTGATGGTCGGCCAGACCCTGCTCATCGCCTCCGGCTCCAACGGCAAGTTTATCAGCCGCGTCGATCTCGACGTGCAGAACGGCCAGATGATGGGCTTCAAGCACAAGCTGATCCCGATCTTCTCGGACGTGATCGAGCCGGATGCCGAGGTCGCCGCCCTGATCGACGCCGAGCGCGAACCGTTCAAGGCGGAATTGGAGGAGGTGCTCGGCAGCACCGACAGCCTTCTCTACCGCCGCGGCAACTTCAACGGCACCTGGGACGACCTGATCTGCAACGCGCTGATCGACGAACATCAGGCCGACATCGCGCTGTCGCCCGGCTTCCGCTGGGGGCCGTCGTTGCTTCCGGGCGAGAACATCACCCGCGAGGATCTGCACAACGCCACCGCCATGTCCTATCCCGCCGCCTACCGCAGCGAGATGACCGGCGAGACGCTGCACACGATCCTGGAAGACGTGGCGGACAATCTCTTCAATCCCGACCCCTATTACCAGCAGGGCGGCGACATGGTCCGTGTCGGTGGCATGGGCTACCACATCGACGTTTCGAAGCCGCAGGGATCGCGCATCACCAACATGACGATGCTGAAGACCGGCGAGGCGGTCGATCCCGCGAAAAGCTATGTGGTCGCCGGCTGGGCAAGCGTGAACGAGGGCACCGAGGGCCCGGCGATCTGGGACCTCGTCGAGGCCTGGATCAAGAAGCAGGGCGCGGTGACCATCGACCCGAATACCTCCGTCCGGGTGACGGGGGCGTGACATGACCGAGAACAGGATGAAACAGGAGGTTTCGATGTCGGAGACCGAAGAGACCGGAAAGCCGGCAGGCGGCGCCAGCCGCCGCGCCTTCCTCGGCGCGGGCCTCGCGGCCGGTGGCGCCGTCGCGACAGCCGGTCTGGCCCGCGCGCAGGGTGCACCCGACCCGCTGATCACCGAGGTGCAGGACTGGGCGTCTGCTTTTGGCGACCCCGTGGATGCGGCACCCTACGGCACGCCGATCCGGTTCGAATCCCATGTCGTTCGCCGCAATGTCGAATGGCTGACGGAAAGCCCGGTGTCGTCGATCAACTTCACGCCAATCCATGCTCTCGAAGGCACGATCACCCCGCAGGGCTGTGCCTTCGAACGCCACCATTCCGGCGCGATCGAGCTCAGCAAGCAGGATTATCGGTTGATGATCACCGGGCTTGTCGAACAGCCGCTCGTCTTCACATATGAAGATCTCACCCGGTTCCCCCGCGAAACCCGCGTCGCCTTCTGTGAGTGCGCGGCCAACGGCGGCATGGAATGGGGCGGCGCGCAGCTTGAGGGCTGCCAGTTCACCCAAGGCATGATCCACAACATGGAATATGTCGGGGTGCCGCTGCGCCTTCTTCTGGAAGAGGCCGGGGTGAAGCCCGAGGGCAAGTGGGTCTATGCCGAAGGCGCGGATGCGTCTTCCAACGGCCGCTCGATGCCCTTGGAGAAGGCGATGGACGACGTGCTCGTGGCGTTCTTCGCCAATGGCGAGGCGCTGCGCAAGGAACACGGCTACCCCGTCCGCCTCGTCGTGCCGGGTTTCGAAGGCAACATGTGGGTGAAGTGGCTGCGCCGGATCGGGGTTTACGATCAGGCGGTGGAAGGCCGCGAGGAAACGTCGAAATACACCGACCTGATGCCGGATGGCCGCGCGCGGAAATGGACCTGGGTGATGGATGCGAAATCCGTCATCACCTCGCCCAGCCCGCAGGCGCCGATCCGCCACGGCAAGGGACCGCTCGTCATCACCGGCCTCGCCTGGTCGGGGCACGGCAAGGTCACGCGCGTCGATGTCTCGCTCGACGGCGGCAAGAACTGGCAGGAGGCGGAACTGACCGGCGACGTGAAGTCGAAGGCGCTGACCCGCTTCCGGCTGAACATCGACTGGGACGGGTCGGAGATGCTGCTGCAATCCCGCGCCATCGACGAGACGGGCTATGTCCAGCCCACCAAGGACGCCCTCCGCAAGATCCGGGGCCTGAACAACGTCTATCACAATAACGGGATCCAGACCTGGTGGGTCCGCGCCGACGGGGAGGTCGAGAATGTCGAAGTCGCTTAAGCTCCTCGCGGGAACCGCGCTCTCGCTCTCGCTCCTCGCGGGCCCGTCGCTGGCGGAAAAGGCGGGTCTTGGCCGCCCGGCTTTGCCCGAGGAAGTCGCCGCCTGGGATATCGCCGTCCTTCCCGACGGAACCGGGCTTCCGGTCGGGTCGGGTGACGTTTCCACCGGCGACGAGGTCTTTGCCGAGAAATGCGCCTCCTGCCACGGCGACTTCGCGGAAGGCATCGACAACTGGCCGGTTCTGGCCGGTGGCAAGGGCTCGCTCCGCGATCGGCGGCCGGTCAAGACGATCGGCTCCTACTGGCCCTATCTCTCGACCGTATTCGACTACATCCACCGCTCCATGCCCTTCGGGGCGGCCCAGACCGTCAGCGCGGACGAAGCCTACGCCATCACAGCGTTCCTTCTTTACTCGAACGGGTTGGTGGAGGATGACTTCGAGCTCTCGAACGAGAACTTCACGGAAATCACCCTGCCGAATGCCGAGGGTTTCTATCCTGACGACCGGGCCGAGACGGAATACACGCTCTTCACCACTGAGCCTTGCATGACGGATTGCGTGGAGAAGGTCGAGGTCACGAAGCGTGCCGTGATGCTGAACGTCACGCCGACCGATCCGGACGGCAAACCCGCCGGCACCCTGCCGCCGCTGACGGCAGCAGAAGCCGCGGCCGAGGCAGCGACGGCGGCGGAAACCGCCCAGGCCGAGCCTGAGGCAGCGCCAACTGCGGAAGCCGCCGCCGAAGCTCCGTCCACCGAAATGGCCGCCGCCGATCCGGCGATGGTCGAGGCGGGCGAGAAGGTCTTCAAAAAGTGCCAGGCCTGCCACAAGATCGGCGAGGGCGCCAAGAACGTGACTGGCCCGATGCTCAACGGTATTGTCGGCCGCGCGGCGGGCACTGTCGAAGGCTTCAAGTACTCCAAGCCGATGACGGAGGCGGCAAGCGGCGGTCTCATCTGGACGCCGGAAGCTCTGGCCGAGTTCCTCGCCAATCCGAAGGTCTACATGAAAGGCACCAAGATGTCTTTCGCGGGTCTCAAGAAGCCAGAGGAGATCGACGCCGTGATTGCCTTTCTGAGCACGCACGGCGGATAAGATGGAGGGGCGGGGCACAGCGCGTCTCGCCCTTCGCCTCGCGCTCGCAGTGGCGCCGGGCGCAACCGCTTTGCCTGCGGCAGAGATCGGCGATCCGGACAGGCGCTCCATATCGCCGACCGTCACCCCTGATTTCCGGGCGGTACGCACAGACCCCAAGGTCTTTTTCAAGGGCGATGACCCGGCTCAGGGTGTCATGTCGATATCGAGCTTCCCGGCCAACAGCCCGGCCACGGTCGGCGCCTCCTGCGAGGCAAGCGTCGGCTGGCATTCCGAGGTTGCCGCCGGCATCTTCGGCTGAAAGACAAACCACATTGCCGAGGCCCCTCGCCGGGCCTCGGCACTCACCCAAGAAAGGCACCCGATGCTGCTCACCCGCCGCACCTTCCTGTCCACCGCGTCCGCGGCGCTCGCCGCCCCTCTGACCCCACGCCGGGCCTGGGCGGTCAACACTCTGACGCTCGGTGACCTGAGGATCGACACATTGTCGGACGGCAACTTGATGCTGCCGGGCAGTTTCATCTTCGACGACCTTCCGGAAAACGAGTTGCAGCCGATTATCGAAAAATACGGCCTTTCGGCCGAGCAACTAACCCCGCCCTGCAACGTCACGCTTCTGCGCGACGGTACCAATACCGTCCTCTTCGACGCAGGTGCCGGACCGGATTTCCAGTCCACGGCCGGCAAGCTTTCAGAGGCAATGGATGCGATCGGTCTGTCGGTGGATGACGTGACGCATGTCATCTTCACCCATGCCCATCCCGACCACCTCTGGGGTCTGCTCGACGAGTTCGACGAGCCGGTCTTTGCGAATGCCGAGCATATGATCGGGCAGATGGAGTTCGACTACTGGACCGATCCCGACACGGTCTCCACCATCGGTGAGGCGCGCACGACCTTCGCCGTGGGGGCCGCGCGCCGGCTGGGCGCCATCGCCGACAGCATGCGCTTCCTGGCCGACGGTGAAGGACCGCTGCCCGGTATCGCCGCGCGGCTGACGCCGGGCCACACGCCGGGGCATCTTGCCTACGAGATCGCGGGCCCGACCCCGGTGATGGTGCTGGGCGACTGTATCGGCAACCATCATGTCGCCTTCGAACGGCCGGACTGGCATACCGGGTCCGATCAGGACATGGCCCGCGCCGCAGAGACGCGCGTGGCGCTTTTCGACCGGCTGGTTTCGGAGAACTTCGTGATCACCGGCTTTCATCTTCCCGGCGGCGGCATTGGCCGCGCCGAGAAGGCGGAAACCGGCTATCGTTTCGTGGAAGACCTCTGACCTGCCCGGCACCCTCCGCGCCGCCGCAGGTCGGGGAAACGTAACAAAGGAGTGTCTATCATGTTCAGACTGGGAAGTGCTGCTCTTCTGGCTGTCGGTCTCGGCGCGGGCGTCGCGCTTGCGCAGGATGCGACGACTTATCCGTTCGATGGCAGTTTCGATGACGCGACCTTCGCGGTCGAGAACGCCATCGTCAACAAGGGCCTCGTCATCGACTACCGCAGCCATGTCGGCGAGATGCTGAACCGTACCGGCGCTGATGTCGGAAGCGACGTGAAGATCTTCGATGCGGCGGACGTGTTCCTGTTCTGCTCGGCGCAGGTGTCGCGGAAGGTGATGGAAGCGGACCCGATGAACATCGCGCACTGCCCCTACGGCGTTTTCGTCACCGATCGTGAAGGTGCGGTGTCGATCGGCTACCGGAACCTGCCGGAAGGCACGATGCAGGAGGTTCAGGTCCTTCTCGACGAAATCGCCCGCGAGGCCGCAGGTCAGTAACCGGCGCATTGTTGGGCGGGCGCGGTCAGAGCAAGGCTCGGTCCGCGCCCGCCGTCGCGCGGCCTATTCGGCCGCGATTTCGGTCTCGGCCTTCTCGACCTTCACGGCGGCGAACTTGAATTCCGGGATCTTGCCATAGGGGTCGAGCGCGGGGTTGGTCAGGATGTTCGCCGCCGCCTCGACATAGGCGAAGGGAACGAAGACCATATCCTCGGCGATCGCCCGGTCGGCCCGCGCCATGATCTCGATCGAGCCGCGCCGGGTGGACAGGCGGACGCGCCCGCCGGGTTCCACGCCGAGCCGCTTCAGCGTATTGGGATGAAGCGAGCAGTTCGCCTCCGGCTCCACCGCATCGAGCACCTTCGAGCGGCGGGTCATCGAGCCGGTATGCCAGTGTTCGAGCTGGCGGCCGGTCGTCATGATCATCGGATATTCGGCATCCGGGACTTCGGCCGGGGCGATCACGGAAGCGGGCGTGAACCTTGCCCGTCCGCCTGCGCGCGGGAAGCCCGAACCGAAGACGATGGGCTGGCCCGGATCTTCGGGCGACAGCGACGGATAGGTCACGGCGCCTTCGTTTTCCAGACGCTCCCAGGTGATGTTGTCGAGAGATTTCATCCCCGCCTTCATCTCGGCGAAGACCTCGCTCGGATGCTCGTAGGTCCAGCCAAGGCCAAGGCGGTTCGCCAGGGCCATGGTGATCGCCCAATCTTCCCGCGCTTCTCCCGGCGGGGTGACGGCCGCGCGCCCGATCTGGACCTGCCGGTTGGTGTTCGTGACCGTGCCGTTCTTCTCGTAGAAGGCGGCGGCGGGAAGGATCACATCGGCATAGTTCGCGGTTTCCGTCAGGAAGATATCCTGCACGACGAGGTGGTCGAGCATCGCCAGCGCCTCGCGCGCATGGTTGAGGTCCGGGTCCGACATCGCCGGGTTTTCACCGAGGATATACATGCCCTTGATCTGACCGGCATGGACCGCATCGAGGATTTCGGTCACCGTCAGGCCCTTCTCGTTCGAGAAGTCGTCCGAACCCCAGATCTTGTTGAAATGACCCCGGATGCCGTCGTCCGTGACGGTCTGGTAGTCCGGCAGGAACATCGGGATCAGGCCGGCGTCGGACGCGCCTTGCACGTTGTTCTGGCCACGCAGCGGATGCAGGCCGGTGCCGGGCCGACCGACATGGCCGCACATGAGCGCGAGCGAGATCAGGCAGCGCGAATTGTCGGTGCCGTGGATATGCTGGCTGACGCCCATGCCCCAGAAGATCATGCCGGCCTTGGCGGTCGCGAACTCCCGCGCCACTGCGCGCAGCTCCTCGGCCGGGATGCCGCAGATCGGCTCCATCTTCTCGGGCGTGAAATTCGCCAGATGCGCCTTCTCGGCCTCCCAGTTCTCGGTATAGGCCTCGATATACTGGCGGTCGTAGAGCCCTTCCTCGACGATCACATGCATGATCGCGTTCAGCATGCTCACATCCGCGCCTGGGCGGAACTTCAGCATGTGGGTGGCGAACCGGCGCAGGCCGACGCCACGCGGGTCCATCACGATCAGCTTGCCGCCGCGCTTGGTGAACTGCTTGAAGTAGGTCGCGGCGACGGGATGGTTCTCGACCGGGTTGCAGCCGATGACGATGGCGACGTCGGCGTTCTGGATCTCGTTGAACGTGGCCGTCACCGCGCCTGAGCCCACGTTCTCAAGCAGCGCCGCGACCGAGGAGGCGTGGCAGAGCCGGGTGCAGTGGTCGACGTTGTTGTGACCGAAGCCCTGACGGATCAGCTTCTGGAAGAGATAGGCTTCCTCGTTCGTGCACTTGGCAGAGCCGAAGCCGGCGATGGCCCGGCCACCATGCGCGTCGGTGAGCGTCCTGATACCGTTAGCGGCGGCGTCCAGCGCCTCGTCCCAGCTCGCTTCGCGGAAATGCTTCTGCCAGTTCGCCGGATCGACGTTGAGCCCTTTCGCCGGCGCGTCAGCGCGGCGGATCAGGGGCTTGGTCAGCCGGTGCGGGTGGTGGATATAGTCGAAGCCGAACCGGCCCTTGACGCACAGCCGGCCCTCGTTCGCGGGGCCGTTGATGCCCTCGACATACTTCACCTTGCCGTCCTTGACCTTGAGCGACACCTGACAGCCGACGCCGCAGAACGGGCAGACGGACGTCGTCTCGCTGTCGAAATCGGCGCCGTCCCCCATCTGCGCCGCATCGACGACGGTTGCCGGCATCAGCGCACCGGTCGGGCAGGCCTGCACACACTCGCCGCAGGCGACGCAGGTCGACTGGCCCATCGGGTCGGCCATGTCGAAGACCGGGTAGGCGTCGTGGCCGCGCCCCGCCATGCCGATCACGTCATTGACCTGAACCTCGCGGCAGGCGCGGACGCAGAGGCCGCACTGGATGCAGGCGTCGAGGTTGACGCGCATCGCCACATGGCTGTCGTCGAGAAGCGGGATGCGCGAAGGTTCGACCTTCGGGAAGCGGCTCTCGGAAACGCCATTCGCCGCGGCCATGTCCCAGAGGTGGGACGACTTGTCATGCGCCTTGGCCTGCTCGGGCTGGTCGGCAAGCAGAAGCTCCATCACCATCTCGCGCGATTTCACCGCGCGCACGGTGTCGGTCTTCACGACCATCCCGTTTGACGGGTTGCGGCAGCAGGACGCGGCGAGCACCCGCTCGCCCTCCACTTCCACGACGCAGGCGCGGCAGTTGCCGTCGGGGCGATAGCCGGTCTGGTCCTTGTGGCAGAGATGCGGGATCACCGTGCCTTCGCGCTTGGCGACCTCCCAGATCGTCTCGCCCGACCGGGCCGAGACTTCCTTGCCGTCGAGGGTGAACTTGATTGCGTCGGTCATATCAGACCTCATCCGGAAAATGTTTCATCGTCAGGCGGATCGGGTTCGGGGCAGCCTGCCCAAGCCCGCAGATCGAGGCGTCGCCCATAACCTGGCAGAGGTCTTCCAGAAGACCCTGATCCCATTTGTCGGCCTGCATCAGCTTCACCGCCTTTTCGCAGCCAACTCGGCAGGGCGTACACTGGCCGCAGGATTCGCTCTCGAAGAAGCGCAGCATGTTGAGGGCGGCCGCCTTGGCCGAATCCTTGTCCGACAGGACCACCACGGCGGCGGAACCGATGAAGGTTCCGTGCGGTTGGAGCGTGTCGAAATCGAGCGGGATATCGTTCATCGACGCGGGCAGGAGGCCCGAGGACGGGCCACCGGGCTGGTAGGCCTTGAAGCGGTGACCCTCGGCCATGCCGCCGCAGGCCTCGATGATGTCGGTGATCGTCGATCCGGCGGGCAAGAGGTAGACGCCCGGCTTCGCCACGCGGCCCGAGACCGAGTAGGAGCGCAGCCCCTTGCGGCCGTTCTTCTCGGTCGTGTTCAGCACCTCCGGCCCTTCGCGGACGATCCGCGTAACCCAGTGCAGCGTCTCCACGTTATGAACCAGCGTCGGCCGGTCGAAGATGCCGACGGCGGCGACGTAGGGGGGGCGTTGGCGCGGGATGCCGCGCTTGCCTTCGATCGATTCGATCATCGCGCTTTCTTCGCCGCAGATATAGGCGCCCGCGCCCCGGCGCAGCTCGACCTCGCCCTTCAGGATGATGCCGGCGTCTTCCAGCGCCTTGATCTCGCGCCGCAGGATTTCCAGAACGGCAGGATATTCGTCGCGCATGTAGATGAAGCAGCGCTCGGCCTCGACCGCCCAGGCGGCGATCAGCATGCCTTCCAGCATCAGGTGCGGGGTGCGTTCCAGATAGTAGCGGTCCTTGAACGTGCCCGGTTCGCCCTCGTCGCCATTGACGGCAAGATAGCGCATACCGGGATTGGCGCGCACGAAGCCCCATTTGCGGCCCGAGGGGAAGCCAGCGCCGCCGAGGCCGCGCAGCCCCGAAGCCAGCACGGTTTCCTGCACCTTTTCCCAGTCGCCGGACTTGCGGAGTTCCGCGAGCTTTTCGTAGCCGCCGGCGGCGCGGTAGGCCGCAAGGCCCTCATAGGCCGGTATTTCGGCGTGGAAGTGACCGTCCTTCAGCGCGGCTTCGACGTTCTCGGGCGTCGCATGGTCTATATGCTTGTGGCCGATCTCAAGTACCGGAGCGGTGTCGCAGCGGCCCATGCAGGGCGCGCGCAGCACGCGGATCTTCTTCGGGTCCATGCCCTTTTCCAGCGCGGCGATCAGTGCCTCGGAGCCGGCGAGTTCGCAGGAGAGCGATTCGCATACGCGGATCGTCAGGTCCGGCGGCGCGGACTCGCCCTCACGGACAGGGTCGAAATGGGCGTAGAAGGTCGCGACCTCCCAGATTTCGGCCATGCCGGTGCGGAGTTCCTCGGCAAGCGCGCGCAGGTGCGGGGCCGACAGGCAGCCGTAGCGGTCCTGGATCAGGTGCAGGTACTCGATCAAGAGGTCACGCCGGCGCGGTGTGTCGCCGAGAAGCGCATTCACCTCCGCCCAGGCCGTGTCGTCGATCTGCCGGCCCTTCGGGGTCTTGCGACCCCGGCCCTTGCCGGATTTCCAGATGCCGTCCTTGTCGTCCAGTGCCATGCCCGCTTCCGCCTCCTGTTTCGCCGTCTCAGAGGCCGCTTCTGACAAAGCCGGAAACACCGATCAATCCGGTAGTCTCGTCGATTGATAGAAATTCTCTATCATAAGCAGCGATATTCAGTGACGATATCTGTCACGCCCCGCGCGCAGCCGATGGACAGAATGCGGCGCATTCTCTATCCCCAGCGCCATGGATTGGGATCACGAACTCGACGCGACAGGGCTTCTCTGCCCGCTTCCCGTGCTCAAGGCGCGCAAACGGCTGTCGGTCATGGCGCCCGGTGCCGTGCTCCGGCTGATCGCGACCGATCCGGCGGCGGTCATCGACGTTCCGCATTTCTGCGCCGAGGCCGGGCACGAATTGATCGGCACGGGCGAGGACGGCGCCGCCCAGATCTACCTGATCCGCCGGCGGTAAGCGGACCCGTCGTCTGAAAAACCCGCTGCGGGCCTAAAGACCAAAGCTGGAATAGGGCAGGTATCTGACCGGTATTCCCGGTGTGATCTCGGCGGCCGCGTCGGGCAGTTCCACGAGCCCGGTCGCCCAGCTCAGCCCGCTGATCCGGCCGGAGCCTTCCGAGGCAAAGACCTCGGCGCGCCCCTCGCTGTCCAGGCGCGCGCGCAGATATTCCCGCCGACCGGCCTTCTTGCGCTTGCTGAAGGCCGCCGGGACGGTAAATCCCTGCGGTGCCGCCCATCCGGCGCCTGCCATCGAAGACAGCGCCGGGCGGGCGAAGATCAGCGCACAGACGAGCGCCGCGACCGGATTTCCCGGCAGGCCGAAGACCGGAATGCCGTTCCACAGCGCCAGCGCCAGCGGACGACCCGGTTTCATCGCGATTCGCCAGCTCGACAAAGTTCCGCGCGCACGGAGAAGCGCCGAGACATGGTCCTCATCCCCCGCCGACGCGCCGCCAGAGGTCAGGATCACATCCGCCTCCGCCGCACCCCGGTGAAGCGTTGCGGCGATCGCCGCCGGATCGTCCGGCACATGGCCGAGATCGACCGGCGCGCAGTCCCAGCGTTCGGCCAGTGCGAGAAGCATCGGACGGTTGGCATCGTAGATCTGGTGCGGGGCGGCGGCGCCGCCCGGATCGTCCACGATCTCGTCCCCGGTGGACAGGACGCCGACGCGGAGCGGCCTGAACACCGTCACCTTGGCGATCCCGAGGGCCGCCAGAAGCGCGAGGTCGGGGGGGCGTAGCCGGTGACCGGCCCGCAGCGCCACCGCGCCTTCCGCCACATCCTCACCGGCCCGCCGGGTGTTGGCGCGGGGCTTTGCCGGCCCGTCGAAGGCCACGGTCGCGCCGTCGGTGGCGCAGTCCTCCTCCAGCACGACGGTATCGACGCCCTCGGGCAGGATCGCACCGGTCAGGATGCGGATCGCCTGTCCGGGCGGAACCGCGCCGGAAAAAGGTTGCCCGGCTGCCGCGCGGCCCGCGACGAGCGGCAAACGCTGCACACCCTCTCCGGTCGCGGCATGGGCAAATCCGTAGCCATCCACCGCGGAATTGGCGCGCGGCGGGTTCGAGCGTCGGGCGACCGCATCCTCCGCGAGGATGCGCCCGAGCGCGTCGCGACCGGGCAGAAGCTCGGTCCCGGCGACAGGTTGCAGTATCTCGCGCAGGCGCTCCAACGCTTCCTCCACCGGCACCCAAGACACCCCCTGGGGCATGGCGAAACAATCGTCGCGAAGGCGCGGGGGAATGAGGGGATCGGTCATGCGGCCTCGCTTTCCGCCGCTGCTGCGTCAAGACCAGAGGTCCAGCCTTCCTCGCGACGCGCCGGATGCGGAACATCCGCGAGTGTCGCCGCCAGTTCGCCCCGCGCCTGCATCCCGTGGATGCGGGCCGCAAGTGTCCGGACCTGAACCTCGTCCCTGATGTCGTCCGGCCCCGTCGCCTTGTGCCCCTTGCGGGGCAGGCCGGGAATGTCCGCCGCGAGTCCGTCGAACCGGAGCGAGCCGGTGACACGCGATGCCAAGCCTTCCGGATAGTCGAAGGGGACGTCGAAACCGGCGAAGACCCGGTGTCCGGCGGCGAGTTCCTCCGCGAAGAGGCGCGTCAGCCAGTCCCCGGCGACCACCCGGTTGCGGTGATAGGCGGAAGGCTCCGCCTTGCCGTCCCGGATCACCGCCGACCAGATCGCGTCCTTCTTGGGCTTGGCAACCCGGTCGTTGCCGCCCGACCAGTCGACGATGACGATGGTGTCGAACGCGCTCACAGCCCGACCTCTCCGAGGATGAAGTCCGCGATCGCCCCGGTGTCGTCGAGATCGAGAACCGGCAGCGCAAGGCCGGGATGGGCGCTGTCCGACGCGACGGCGCGGACCGTCGGGTTATCGGGTGCAAGAAGCGGCCGTCCTGTCGCCGCCCGATGCGTCTCGACCTTCGGATGGCTTTCGCGTTTGTAACCTTCGATCAGCACCAGATCGACGGGCGAGAGCTTTTCCAGAAGCTCCGCCAGCGCTGGCTCCTCGGCCCCCCTCAGCTCATGCATCAGCGCCCAGCGGGCAGGGGAGGCGACAAGAACCTCGCGGGCGCCGGCCTCGCGGTGGCGGAAGCTGTCGCGGCCGGGATGGTCGATCTCGGTCGCATGATGGGCGTGCTTGACGGTCGAGACGCTGAACCCCCGCCCGGTGATCTCGGTCACCAGCCGCTCCACCAGGTGGGTCTTGCCGGAATTCTTCCAGCCGGTGACGCCATAGATCCTCATTGCACGAGCCTCTCGGCTTCGGCGATGTCCTCGGGCGTGTTGATGTTGAAGAAGGGGTCGAACGGGTCGGAGGAGAACTCCGCGACGCCGGCGCCGTGGCGCCCGGTCCAAAGCACGATCTTCCGCAGCCCGCCTTCCAGCGCCGCCCGAAGGTCGCCGCGCAGCGCGACGGGCCAGAGGCCGAAGGTCGGGTGCTGCCAGAGCTTGCCCTCCGGATCCCGGCTGGCCGCCAGCGCGAGGCCGGATGGCCCGACGGCGTCGCGGAGCCGCGCGACCAGATCGTGCGGGAAGAACGGCGTGTCGGCCGCGACGGTGACGATGGCCCCGGCGCCAAGCCCGGCCGCCCAGTCGAGCCCGGCGAGAACACCGGCGAGGGGGCCGGGAAAGTCCGGCAGGCTGTCGGGCAGGACCGGCAGGCCGAACTCCTCGAACCGCGCGGGATCGCCGTTCGCGTTGATGGCGAGCGGGCCGCACTGCGCGCCGAGCCGGGCGATCACATGGTCGATCAGCCGCCGCCCGGCCACGGAGCGGAGGCCCTTGTCGCCGCCGCCCATCCGCGTCGCGCGGCCGCCGGCGAGGATGATGCCGGGCAGGTCAGTGGACATCGGGATTGTCCCGGAACGCCCGTTCCCGCACGGGGTCGAGCCACTTTTGCAGCACCGTCACGGCGCTCTCCTCGTAGCCGAGCGCGTCGTAGAACGACAGGACCGGCGCGTTCGAGCGGCGGACGAGAAGCTGAAGCTTGGTGTGGCCGTGCCGCCGGGCCCAGTCCTCCGCCGCCGCCATCGCCCGACGGCCAAGCCCCGCCCCGCGCTGATCCGGGGCGGCGCAGAGGTAGTAAACCCAGGCGCGATGGCCGCCATCCTCGACCGCGACGCTCGCGACCGCCCGGCCGTTCTCGGTCGCGACCAGCAGCGCCGATTTCGGATTGGCGCGGATCGCCGCGATATCGACCTCGGGCGGGTTCCAGGGCCGCGTCATGCCGGCCCGTTCCCAAAGCGCGATGAGCGCCTCGACCTCGTCGTCGCGAACGGGATGGAAGTCGTCAGTCATCCCCGGCTCCCTTGCGGCGATGCTTGCGATCCTCCTCCTCGCCGGTCAGCGCCGCGTCGCGGATCAGCCGCTCCTCGCCCGCGAGGCAGACGAAGCGCTGGCCCCGCATCCGGCCGATCAGCGTCAGCCCGACCTGGCGGGCGATCTCCACCCCCCAGGCGGTGAAGCCGGAGCGGCTGGCCAGCACCGGAATGCCCATAAGCGCCGTCTTGATCACCATTTCCGAGGTCAGCCGCCCGGTCGTGTAGAGGATCTTGTCGGCCGCGCTCACGCCTTCGCGGAACATGTAGCCGGCGATCTTGTCGACCGCATTGTGGCGCCCGACATCCTCCATGTAGACGAGCGGCCGGTCCTGCTGGCACAGAACCGTGCCGTGAATCGCGCCCGCTTCGAGGTAAAGCGACGGCGTGGTGTTGATCTCTCTCGCCAGCGCGTAAAGCCAGCTGGTCCTGAGTTCGGCCCTGGGCAGCACCAAACCGTCGAGCCCTTCCATCATGTCGCCGAAAACCGTGCCGACGGCGCAGCCGCTCGTCCGGGTCTTCTTCTTCACCTTCTCCTCGTAGGAGGTCTGGCGCTCGGTCCGGACGACGGCCGTCTCGATCTCCTCGTCGTAGTCGACGCCCGTCACCACGTCGTCGGCGCGCAGCATCCCCTGGTTCCGCAGGAATCCGACGGCGAGATAGTCGGGGTAATCCCCGATCGTCATCGCGGTCACGATCTCCTGCGAATTCAGATAGATCGTCAGGGGACGCTCCTCGACCACCGAAATCTCGGTCGCGGCCCCGGTCTGGTCGGTGCCGGTGACACGTCGGGTCAGCCTCGGGTCGGCGGGGTGGGGAAGGATCGGCAGGGCAGGGGGCATCGGGCGGCTTTCGGTTTCGCCCGGCATCTTGTATTCGGGGCGGGGCGGTTGCAAGGGGAAGCCATGCTCGGCTACGTCATCACGGAAGAACGGGGCAAGGCGGATGCTTGTCTGGCGGAGGTCGCGCACCGTCTCCATGCCGAAGGCATTGCCGTCGCCGGCGCCGTGCAGGTCAATTCCGATCGCGGCCCGGCGCAGGCCTGCGACATGGACCTGCACGTGATCGGGCCGGGGCGGATCATCCGGATCAGCCAGAACCTCGGCGCCCTTGCCAAGGGCTGCCGGCTCGATCCGGCGGGGCTCGAACAGGCGGTCGGGCTGGTTGAGGCGACGCTGGACACGGATCCACGCCCCCGACTTCTCATCGTCAACAAGTTCGGCAAGCAGGAGATCGACGGCCGCGGCTTCCGCCCGGTGATCGGCCGGGCGCTTGCCGAAGGCATCGCGGTGCTGACCGCCATCAATTCCGCGAGCCTGCCCGCCTTCCGCGCCTTCGCCGGAGGGATGGAGGAAGAGATCACGCTCGATCCCGAGGCGATCCTGGGCTGGTGTCGGTACGCGGTTCGGTGACGCAACACTCTTCCGCTGAAGGCGGGATGCCACACGAAATGGACAAAATGTCCGCTCCGTTGGTCATATTGTCCATTTCCACCGCGACCTCGTCCTCATATGGATGGCCGGGCGCGAAGGAACGGGCAGGAAATGAACGATATCTATCAAGGCCTTTCCCAGGCGGCGCGCCTTGTCGTGACGCTCGACGCCGGCCTTGTGGAGATCACGCTCCGCTCGCTTCAGGTCACGGTGTCGGCGACGATCATCGCCTCGGCGATCGGCCTGCCGCTGGGTGCCTGGATCGCGGTCAACCGGTTCTGGCTCCGCCGCTACGTCATCGCGCTTCTCAACGCGCTCATGGGGCTGCCGCCGGTCGTTGTCGGACTCATGGTCTATGTGGTCCTCTCGCGGGCCGGCCCGCTCGGCGTGCTCGGGCTTCTCTTCACCCCGACCGCGATGATCATCGCGCAGGTGATCATCATCACCCCGATCATCGCCTCGATCTCGCATCAGGCGATAAGGGAGCTCTGGGCCGACTACCATGACCTTCTGATCTCGCTCCATGCCAGCCGAGGGCAGCGAATCGCGACGCTCCTCTGGGACGGGCGGCGGGCCTTGATGACCGCGGCGCTCGCCGGCTTCGGGCGCGCGATCGGCGAGGTCGGTGCGATCATGATCGTCGGTGGCAATATCGACCATGCAACGCGGGTGCTGACGACGGCCATCGCGCTTGAAACGGGCAAGGGTGACTTCGCGCTGGCCCTCGCGCTCGGCTTCGTCCTGATCGCGCTCGCCATCGCCGTGAACCTCGCGCTGCATATCCTGTCGGGCACCGAAAGGGGCAGCCGATGGTAAGCCCGATCCTGCCCCTGACCCTTGACCGGGTCGAGCTGCGGCGCGGCGGCAAGCGCATCCTCGGCCCGGTCTCGCTGACCCTCGACGGCGACGGGATCACCATCGTTCTCGGCCCGAACGGCAGCGGCAAGACCTCGCTCCTCAGGACGATGCACGGGTTGGAGTGGATCAACGCCGGCAAGGCCCGCTGGAACGGCGACCCGGACCGCGTCCGCGCGCGGCAGGCCTTCGTCTTCCAGACCCCGGCCCTGATGCGTCGTTCGGTTCTCGATTGCATCGCCTATCCGTTGCGGCTCGACGGTATCGACCGGCGGCGCGCCCGCGACCGCGCGGCCGAACTCGCCGCCTCGGTCGGGCTCACCGCGAGGTGCGATGTGCCGGCCAATGTCCTTTCCGGCGGCGAGCGGCAGAAGATGGCGCTGGCCCGGGCCCTGATCCGCGCGCCCGAAGTGCTCTTCCTCGATGAACCCTGCGCCAATCTCGACATGCATTCGATGGCCGAGATCGAGGCGATCCTGACCCGCACCCGCGATGCCGGCACGCGGATCGTGATGTCGACACACAACATCGGACAGGCCCGCCGCCTCGCCGATGACATCCTCTTCCTCCACGACGGCCGGGTCATTGAGACCGGCCGCGGTGACGCGTTCTTTTCCGGGCCCGGAACGCCGGAGGCAACGGCCCATATCAACGGAGACCTTCTGCCATGAGACTCAATACACTGCTTTCGGCATGCTCAGCCGTCTGGCTGGCCACCGTCGCCGGCGCCGAGGAGATGAAGATGGCTGTGACCACCTCCTTCGCGAATTCCGGTCTGGCCGAGATCCTGCTGCCGCAGATCGAGAAGGACACCGGCATC